>CAZZAO010000053.1:0-34379 GCA_964652205.1 uncultured Anaerolineaceae bacterium
ATCTTTCTCCCCTCTCCCACCGGGAGAGGGGCCGGGGGTGAGGGAGCCAGCGGGCGTGAACCATCGCGCCGCTACGGAAGACGCCGCCTGATCTTCTCCCCTCTCCTGGCTGTACTCAGCGGTCGGGAGAGAGGCCGGGGGTGAGAGAGTCGGGGTGAGGGCGGACTTAGGGCCGCGATTGGACGATTCAGGCACGTGAGGTATCTTCAGCGGACTCATCACAGGAAAGGACAGGCATATGGGCGACATCAGACTGCAAAAGCTGGCGCAAATCCTGGTCAATTACTCGGTCGAGGTCAAGCCGGGGCAATGGGTCGGTATTCTTGGCGACGTCGCCGCCCTTCCGGCGCTGCGGGCGGTTCACGAAGAAGTCATCCGCGCAGGCGGCAACCCGACGGTCATCATCAGCGATGAAGCGATGACGCGCCAGCTTCTGCGCGAGGGCAGCGACGCACAGTTCGAGTGGCTCGACCCGACCCAGTCGCTCTACTACGACAATGCCGATGCGTATATCCGTGTCACCGCTACCAGCAACACCCGCTCGATGACCACCATCGACGCGGCGCGCAACCAGAAACTGCAAAAGGCGCGTAAGAAGTGGCTCGACACGCGGATGCAGCGCGCCTTCGAGGGGAAGTTCCGCTGGGTTGCGACGATGTTTCCGACCGAAGCCTACGCGCAGGAAGCCGGTATGAGCCTCGAAGAATACGAGGATTTCCTCTATCACGCGACCTATGCTGACCTGCCTGATCCGGTTGGCGAATGGCGCAAGGTCGGCGCGTCGCAGCAGCAGAAGGTCGATTGGCTGGCCGGGCGCAAGCAGGTCAGGGTACAGGGGCCAAACGCCGACCTGACCCTATCGATTGAGGGGCGCAAGTTCCTCAACGCCTGCGGCACGGCCAATATGCCCGACGGCGAAATTTTCACCGGGCCGGTCGAAGACTCGGTCAACGGCTGGATTCGCTTCACCTATCCGTCGATTGTCGCCGGACGGGCGGTCGAGGGCATCGAGCTGCACTTCGAGCAGGGCAAGGTTGTAAAGGCGTCAGCACAGACCAATGAAGACCTGCTCCACGCGCAGTTGAACACCGACGCCGGCGCGCGCTATCTGGGTGAGTTCGCCATCGGCACGAATTTCGGCATCAACAAATTCACCGGCATGATCCTGTTCGACGAGAAAATCGGCGGGACGATCCACTGCGCGATTGGCCGCAGCTATGCCGAAACCGGCGGCGTCAACCAGAGCGCCGTCCACTGGGACATGATCTGCGATATGCGGACGGATAGCACCATCACCGTCGATGGCGACCTGCTGTACAGGAACGGCCAGTTCGCCATTTAAGCGTTTCCCCCATCCCTTTCCCCTCTCCCGGTGGGAGAGGGAAAGGGTTCGCGGCAATAAGCGCCTCAGTTTTACAACGCACCTTTCCAACAAGCTCGTCACATTGTCACAGAAAGTCTTTCGCAGAGGTACAATCGGGCGACCTTCAGCGGAAGATTTTTGTTTTCCGCCCGTGATCGCTGACCGCTCCGAGGACGATGAATGGCTGACGCTCCACAGACGCCTGATCTGATCTACTGTTCTGAATGTTCGCTGCTGGTCGGCGAGCAGCTTTTCGGCAGCGCGCCGCGCGCCGATGTCTGGATTCTGCTCGAATATACCGGCCAGTGGAACTACAAGGCGCTGCCCCAGAGCGACCTGCCGGACGCGATCAAGGCGCAGATTGACGGCTGGATGAGCCGCCTGCCCCATCCTAAATTCCAGTTCATCCGCCAGCAGGATGCAGCGGAAGCCGGGAGCATCACGCTGTTCGTCGCGCTGGCGCGAGAACAGCGACCGCTGCTGTTCGAGTTCGAGCTGGACGCCTACGCCGACCTGCTCGCCATTGATGTCCCGGCGCTGGCAGCGAACCCTTCCGCCTACCAGGCCTATCTGCGTCAGTCGCCGATCTTCACGGTATGCGTCAATGGCCGCCGCGACATCGCCTGCGCTAAGTATGGGACGCCGGTCTACAACGCGCTCAGTCAGGCTGCCGGGGTCAACGGCTGGCAGACGACGCACATGGGCGGGCATCGCTTCGCCGCAACGATGGCCTGCCTGCCGTCGGGCGTGGTCTATGGCCGCGTTCAGGCTGACGACGCGGCTGAGATCGTCGAGCATACCCTGGCGGGCCGGATCGTCACGCGCAACCTGCGAGGTCGGTCGTGCTATGATGCGCCAGTTCAGGCTGCCGACTATTATCTGCGCGGCATCCTCGGCGTCGACACGCTCCACGGCGTCGAATATCTCGGCAGGGAAGCGACCGGCGAATCGTCGTGGACGGTACGCTTCCACACGCCGCGCGACCGGCAGAACTACGCCGTCCGGCTGGAAAGCACACTGTCGGACTGGACAGTTTACGAGAGCAGCGGCGATGCCGAACGCAGGCCGATGCCCCAGTTTCACCTGATCGACCACGACCTTGAACGAGGCCAATCCTGATGGCGCGTGTCTCGCGGCTGACCCTGATCTTCGCTGTCGTTTATGTCATCCTGATCGTCGGCCCGGCGCTGCTATCACAGCCGTTCGGCCCCTATCCACTGCAATCGACCGGCGATGTGCTCGACGTGCTGACGCCGCTGGTGCTGATTCCGCTCTACTGGGTGCTGTATCGGCTCGACGGGCGCAAGCCGTTCACGACCCGCGAGATGATCCTGTTTCTGGTGTTCGCGGCAGTCTGGGCCGAAGGTCAGGGAATGCACCTCTCAGCGAACTCGATTGGGCATCTGGTCGAAACCGGCATCAAAAGTCAGGGCGCGGCGCTGACGCATTTCTACGACGAAGTGCTGAGTCACTATTTGTGGCATATCGGCGTCGTCGGGCTGACGGTGCTGCTGCTGATACGTCAGTGGCATCATCCCTTTATCGGCTCGGCATCGCTGCTGCGTGAAGAAGCCCTCGCCGCCCTGCTCTACGGCGCGACCTATTTCGTCACCTTCATCGAGGCCGGAACCGCGCCGCTCGGCATCCCCTTCACGCTGATCGTGACGATTTTCGGCTTCACCATCGGGCGGCGACAGCTTCGCCAGCAGCCGGTCATGGCCTTCTTCACGCTGGCGCAGGCGCTCGCGCTGGCGCTGTTCGTCATCTGGTTCGTGGTCAACGGCTTCAGGCTGCCGCAGTTCAGCGAGCTAGGGATTATCGCCTGACGCTCACTGCTTAAACGCTCATTTTCTCTGGCCGATCAGGCATAAAGACGGACATGATGCATTATGCCGCTACAAAAGTCCGCCGCCGCCCCGTGAGCCAAAGACCTCGAAGAACCGGGATGAGGGCTTAACTGGTCGGCAGATGCTCGATGAAATGGCGGACGGTGGCGACGGCCTGCGCGTATTCGGCAATCGGCAGATGTTCCTGCGGCGTGTGGTCGAGGTTGCTATCGCCGGGGCCGTAAGCGACGATGGGACACGTCCACTTCGCGCCGACGATATTCATGTCGCTCGTCCCGGTCTTGAGCACAAATCCGGGCTGCGTCCCCTGCGCGCGGATCGCCGCCAGCATCCCGCGCACGAGCGCGTTATTTTTCTCGGCCTGATAGGCAATCTCGGCGCTGTAGGGCGTTAGCTCCATGCCTTCCGGCGCGAATGACTGCGCCGCCGCGAAGGTTTCGTCCGGCGTCAGGCCGGGCGGCAGGCGGAAGCCGATACTCATCGTCAGCGTGTCGCTGAAGTTGTCGTTGACGGTATTGATGCTGTTAAGTTTAATCATCACCTGATCGAAGAACCTGTCGATGCCGACGTTCCTGCTCTCCGTCCAGTTCAGGAGATCCGTCCAGAAGGTCGCGCCAATTGTGCCGACGCTCGGCTCAGGTCGCGCCGTATGCGCAATCGGCAGCGACAATCGGGTATCGACGATCAGCCGCCCCTTGTAGCCGAGCGTGACTCGTCCGGCGCTGCTCGGCTCGCCGATGATGCACATATCAGGCGTAAAGGTTTCGCGGATGTGATGCGCGCCCTTGCTGGTCGCTACTTCTTCCTCGACCGCGCCGACCACGACCACGCGCCAGCCCGGCGGAATCGCGGCCAGCGCAGCAGCATCGGCGAAGGTACAGAGCGAGCCTTTGGCATCGACGCTGCCGCGCCCGTACAACTGCCCGTCCTCGATGCGGACGACAATCGGGCCGGGATAGGTGTCGATGTGGCCGAGCAGCATCAGCGTGTGCGGCGCATCGACCGGGCCGCGAATGCCGGCAGCATTGCCCGCCTCATCAACGCGCGCCTCAAAGCCGCGCGCCTGCAACCAGCCAGTCAGGAACTCGACTGCGCCGTGCTCCTGCCGCGATGGGCTGTAGCGCTTGACCAGCGCCTCGATCAACGCGCCGCGTCTGACATCTTCTGGTAAAGAGGCAGCGCCATCCTCAGGATTGGCTTTCACCCCCTGCCCTGAGGGAGAGAGTCCGGGTGTGAGGGTATTTTCAAGCATTCGCCGTCTCTCCCAGCCGCCGGATGACAGCATCTGTCGTCCCGGTCGTCGTGCCAGTATGCGCCGTGTTGTAGGTGACGCTCCGAATCTGATTCGCCCGCTCGCCGTAGCCGAGATGATCGAGCAGCATGGCCGCGCTGAGGATGGCCGCGCGTGGATCGGCGATCCCCTTCCCGGCAATGTCCGGCGCGCTGCCGTGAACCGGCTCAAAGACCGCAACGCGCCCCGCCCCGACATTGGCTGACGGCGCGATGCCGAGTCCGCCGGTCAGCCCGGCGGCAAGGTCGCTGAGAATGTCGCCGAACAGGTTGGTCGTCACGACGACGTCGAAACGGCTGGCATCCTGCGCCATCCACATGGCGGCAGTATCGACTAGCAGTTCATCAACCTGAAGCGTCGGATAGTGCGCGGCAACCTCGAAGCCAACACGGCGGAACAGGCCGCAGGTTTCCTTGAGGACATTGGCCTTGTGGACAATCGTCAGTCTGCCGCGCCGCCTGAGCGCCTGCTCGCAGGCCGCGCGGACGATCCGTTCCGACGCGCGGACGGTGACAACCGCCTCGGCAATCGCCGTATTGCCGTCGTCTTCGAGGCGCTCACGTTTGCTGTACAGCCCTTCCGTGTTCTCGCGGACGATCAGCAGGTCAATCCTGCCCGCCAGCGCCGGACGGAGATTGGCGAACAGGTCGAATTGCTGGCGCAGGCTCAGGATCGGGCTGGCGTAACCGGCCACCTTCGTCATCGGCGACGAGGTCGCGCCGAACAGCACGCCGTCGCTGGCTTCACAGGCGGCGAGTGTTTCCGGCGGCAGCGCACTGCCGACACGCTCGAAACAGCCAAAACCGGCATCAGCCGTCTGGAAAGTCAGCGGCAGGCCGAGCGACTCCAGCACCTGCCGGGCAGCGGGAATGACTTCTCCGCCAATGCCGTCTCCAGGGATCAGGACGATCTCAGGCATGGTCAGGAGCCTTTCGCGGCGAAACGGCGATTGAGCATTGGCACGAGGCCGCCGGTGTCGATGATCGCCTGCACCGACGGCGACAGGCGCGGCATGTCGAAGGTCTGGCCGTGAGCAGTCAGCCTGGCGTTCACTAGATCAATCTCGATCACGTCGCCAGTCTGAACGATCTTATGGAGCTGCGGCAGCACGACTGGCAGCACGCCCTGATTGATACAGTTGCGGAAATAGAGGCCATTGAACGACGCGGCGATAATCACGCCGATGCCTGCGTATCTGAGCGTGGTCACGGCCTGCTCGCGGCTGGAGCCGCAGCCCCAGTTACGTCCGGCTGCAATCACGTCCCCTGGCTGAACATTGTCCTTAAACGTCGGGTCGAGGTCTTCGAGCGCGTGCGCAGCAATGTCCTCATTGGTCTTGAGGGTGTAGGTATACTTACCGGGGAAAATGACGTCGGTGTTGACGTTATCGCCATAGACCCAGACTCGATGTTGTGTCATCTAAATGAACTCCCGTGGGTCGGCAATCGCGCCGCGAATGGCGCTGGCGGCGACGACGTAGGGACTCGCCAGATAGATCGGCGCGTCAGCCGTCCCCATGCGCCCCCTGAAGTTGCGGTTGGCACTGCTGATCGTCGCTTCGTTCGGCGCAGGAACGCCCATATGGTTGCCCATACACGGCCCGCATCCGGGCGTGCCGATGGCCGCGCCCGCTTCGATCAGAGTCGCCAGCACGCCGGTCTGCACGGCTTTGAGCATGACTTCCGAGCTGGCCGGGATGACGACGAAGCGGATGGCGACTCTATGCCCTTTAAGCACTTCGGCGGCGGCGGCGAGGTCTTCATAGCGGCCATTGGTGCAGGTTCCGAGGAACGCCTGCTGAACAGGCTGGCCGAGGGCCGCAGAAATTGTCACGACGTTATCTGGCGAGTGGGGCAGCGCAAGCTGCGGCTCAAGGTCGCTGACGTCGAGCGCATATTCATCGACGTAAACTGCGTCGGCATCGGGATAGAGCGGCGTGTAAGCGCGCGTCCGTTTCGCTTCCAGATAGTCAAACACGGCCTGATCGGGCGGCAGATAGGCGTTCATCGCGCCAAATTCAGCCATCATGTTGGGGATAACGGCACGCTGGTCGAGCGACAGATTCGCAATCGTATCGCCGAAGAACTCGACCGAGTGATAGCCGCCGCCTTCGACACCGCGATCACCGATAATTTTCAGGCAGATGTCCTTGGCGGTCACGCCGAAGGGCAGCGCGCCGTTGAGCGTGACGCGCATCGCTTCCGGCACGCGCATCCACAGCACGCCGGTCGCCCACAGTGACGCCATTTCGGTGCGACCGACGCCGAAGCCGAACGCGCCGAGCCAGCCGAAATGAGTGCTGTGGCTGTCCGAGCCGAGGATTGACTCCCCCGGCAGCACCAGCGCTTCTTCGCTGATGACCTGATGACAGATGCCGCGCCCGACTTCAAACTGATGCTTGACGCCCTGCATCCGCGCCCATTCGCGCGTTTCGGCGTGGTTTTTGGCGTGCTCGGCGGTCGGCGCGGGGACGGCATGATCGAGCGTAAAAACGCAGCGGTCGGGATGCAGAATCCCCGGCGCGCCGATCTTCTCGAAGATTTTGCGGATCGGCGCGGTATTGTCGTGGCTGAAGGTCACATCCGGCTCGACGTCGAGGATGTCCCCGGCGTGAACCTCGCTGACATGCGCTGCGCGAGCCAGCGCCTTTTCGACGAACGTCTGTCCGGTCATGCGCGGGCCGCCTCCATCAATAGAGCATCGACTTCGCTCAGGGTCAGTGTCCGGGTGTCGGCGCGGCGTTTGATGTCCGCCGTGATCGCGCGGATGGTCGTCTCGTCGAGCGAAAGGCCGAGCGCCTGCGCCCGGTCGCGGATGCCGTTCCAGCCGGTCAGCTTGTGGCCGATGGCGATCTCGCGCGTCAGGCCGAAATCTTCCGGTTTGAGAATTTCATAGGTCGTCGGGTCAGCCAGCACCGCTTTGGCGTGAATCCCCGCCTTATGGATGAAGGCGCTGGAGCCGGTGATGTAGTTATTAAAGGGAATATCGATGCCGATCATCTGCGCAATCATGGTGTCGATCTGCGGCAGCAGGCGCAGGTTGTATTTGGCAACGTAGGCTTTGTTGAGCGTGTACAGCCGCGCGACCATCCCGCCGAGCGGGGTGATGCCATTGCGCTCGCCGATGCCGAGTACGGTCACGTCCACATGAGTCGCGCCCGCTTCGAGCGCGGCGCAGGCATTGGCGATGGCGCAGCCGCTGTCGTTGTGGCCGTGAAACTCGACGTCGAGGCCGGTCAGCCGCACCAGTTCATGGACAATCGAGAAAACCTGGTCGGGCATGGCGACGCCGACGGTATCGGCCACGCCGAGCCGGTTCACCATCCCAAGATCGGCGACGGCCAGAAAGACGCGCAGCAGGTCCGCTTCGCGGCTGCGAAAGGCGTCCTCGGTGCTGAAACGCAGGATGATGTCTGGTGACTGCGAGCGAATGAAGCTCATGACCTCGGCAGCCAGGTCGATAATCTGGCCGATGTCCTTACCGTGGCTGTACTTCATCAACTGCGGCGACGTGCCGATGACAATGTCGAGGCCGTGAACGCCGGTATCGAGCGCAACGCGGGCATCCTCTTTGTTACAGCGGATATGCGTCAGGATGCGCGCCTTGAGTCCGGCATTCGTCAGCGCGCGGATGTCCGCTTCGCTCTGCGGCGAGGCCAGCGGCGAGGTCATCTCGATCATCTCAACGCCGAACTCGTCGAGGATATGAGCGATCCGCAGCTTGTCGCTGCGGTCGAAGGTGGCCGTGCTGAACTGCTCGCCTTCGCGCAGCGTGCTTTCAATCAAACTGAAACTGTCAAATGGCATTGGAAAGCACCTCCACGATCACCTCAGCGCCCTGCCACAGGTCGTCGTCCTCGATCACCAGCGGCGGCAGCAGGCGCAGTACCGTCAGGCCAGCGGGAAGGGCCAGCACGCCATGCTCCTGAAGCGCGCGCAGCGTCGGGCCGACTTTGCCGCGCAGCTCGATGCCGATGTGGAAACCACGGCCCCGAACCTCGCGGTAAGCCGTCTCCGGCAGCCTGCTGCGGAAATAGTCACGAACCTGCTCGCCGCGAGTACGGGCGCGCTCCATCAGGTCGGTTGTTTGCAGGACATTGAGAACTGCCAGCGCCGACGCGCAGGCCAGCGGATTGCCGCCAAACGTGCTGCCATGCGCCGCGTGGCCGAACTCGCCAACGCGCTCGTGCATCAGCACCGCACCCATCGGCAGGCCGCCCGCCATGCTCTTAGCGACCGTGACCAGGTCGGGGCTGAGGTCGGGACTCGCGCCGCGATCCTGCCAGTGCGCCAGCAGCGTGCCGGTGCGGCCGAAGCCGGTCTGCACTTCGTCGATGATGAGCAGCGCGCCGTGCTGGCGGCACAATTCCTGCACCGCGCACAGATAGCCGGACTCGGCGGGATGAATGCCGCCCTCGCCCTGCACCGTCTCGACGATCACGGCGGCGACGGTTTCATCGACCGCCTCGGCCATGCGCTCGACGTTGTTGTATGGCACGAACGCCGTATCGGGAATCAGTTCGGCAAACGGCTCGCGGTAGGTTTTGTCCCAGGTTGCGCTCAACGCGCCAAGCGTGCGCCCGTGAAAGCCGCGCATGGTCGAGATGAAGCGACTGCGTCCGGTCTTGAGCGCGGCCAGCTTGAGCGCGCCTTCGTTGGCTCCCGCGCCGCTGTTGCCCAGGACCCCGCGCGCCCTGCCGGTCGCTTCGCAGAGCGCGTCCTGATAGCGGGCGCGCGCCGGATTATGAAACAGCTCCGGGCAGGAAATCAGTTCAGCGGCCTGCTGCGAAATCGCGGCGACGACGGCGGGATGCGCGTGGCCGAGATTGGCCGCGCCCTGCCCGCCAACGAAGTCAATGTAGCTGCGCCCTTCATGATCAAAGAGGCGCGCGCCTTCACCACGCACGATCTGGATGTCGCGCTTGACATAAGCGCCGCTGGTGCGCAGGTCTTCGAGGGCGGTCAGATCAATCGTCGGGCTATGCATGGGGAGTCTCCTTGACAATATGCGTGCCGGAACCGGCAATCGCGGCATCGACCGGCATAGCGACGCGCGAATCGGCGAGGATCACCCGCGCAACCTGCGCCGTCTGCGCTGCCAGCAGCTTTTTCTTCATGCGCCCACCGGCCAGCGCCTCATAGCGTTCCAGCTCCGCCAGTGAGATCAGCGAGATCAGCGATGTCGGGTCGTCCACATCGCGCAGCAGGCCCGGCACGTTGGTCAGAATAATCAGCGTTCTGGCGACCAGTTCGCGGGCAATCGTCGCCGCGACCAGATCGCCATCGACGTTCAGCCGCTCGAACTTCGCGCCGATTGCCAGCGGCGCGACGACCGGGACGAAACCGGCATCGAGCAGCGTGTTGAGCAGCGCCGCGTTGACGCCGCTGATCGTGCCGGAAAAGTCGTCGCGGATAACCAGCGGACGGCCTTCGCGCAGCGCGCGGATCGCTTCCTTGCGCTGGGCCTGAATGACGTTCGGCCCGGACAGTCCGACGGCATTGACGCCGAGCGCCGCCAACTGCGCCGTAAGCTGCTGGTTGACGCCGCCGACCGCCATCCCGAAAACTTCGATGGTGCGAGCGTCGTTGTAGCGGCTGGTGTGTCCTCCCGGCGACGTGATAGTCTGCGCCGGGTGGCCGACCTGTTCGCCGAGTCGGTTAGCAGCATCGCTCCCGCCATGAACGATCACGATCCGCGCGCCTTTATGAACGCGCTCGGCCACGTTCGCCAGCGCCGGGCCATGCTCGTTGCCCGCGCCGCCGCCGAGCTTGATGACGATGGTCATGGGTACAGACCTCCGAAGGTCAGCGCGGCGCGCTCGTCAAAACCGCACATCAGATTCATGCACTGCACCGCGCTGCCGGACGCGCCCTTGCCCAGATTGTCGATAGCGCACAGCAGGACAGCGCGCCCGGTCGCCGGGTCGTATTCCCAGCCGACATCGGCGTAATTCGTGCCGCTCAACAGCTTCGGCTCCGGGTGACGGTGATTGCCACTTTTTTCGTGGACGACGCGCACGAATGGCTCGTCGTTCCAGACCGCGCGATACGCGCCCCACAGGTCACGGTCGCTCAGGCCCTTCGGCAGCGTGACATGAACTGCCGCCGAGACGCCGCGCACCAGTTCGACGCTGGTGATCGCCAGCCGAATATCGAAGCTGCCGCGCGCCGCCAGCGCCTGCCGGACTTCGGCCTCATGGCGATGGCCGGTCAACGCGAACGGGCGGACGATGCCGACGCGCGCCGGGTGATGGCTCGATTCGGTCGGCGTCTTGCCTGCTTCGCTGCTGCCAACTTTGGCATCGACGATGATCGGCTGGCTGTCGGTCAGGATTCCGGCTTTGACCAGCGCGAAAATCGCCAGCGTCGTCGCAGTCGCGTTGCAGCCAACGCCGCTGGCATAATGCGCGCCGTGAAGCTGCTCGCGGTACAGTTCCGGCAGGCCATAAACGAACTGATCAAGCCACGCGGGCGCTTTGTGCGCGTCGCCGTAGGTCGCGGCGTAATCATCCGCCGAGCGCAGGCGGAAATCAGCGCTCAGGTCAATGATGCGCGGGGCCAGCGCCGCGTACTGCTCGATGCGTCCCTGCGCCTCACCGTGCGGCAGCGCCAGAAACAGCAGGTCGCACGGCTGAAGCCCGTCGCGGCCAATGAAGCGCAGCTTAGTCTGTCCGCGCAGATGCGGGTGCGTATGAGAGACGAACGCTCCGGCGCTGCTCTCGGACGTCGCCTGCGTGACTTCAACGCCGGGATGCTGAAGCAGCAGCCGCAGCAGCTCGCCGCCCGTGTAGCCGGACGCGCCAGCGATCCCGACCGTCAATCGCTCCGCGCTCACGCTGGTTGCCCGATCTGCTCGACAACGAATTTCACCATCCGCTCCGGGATGTTGACGCCGGTCGGCGCGATACTGTTGCGGAATTCCATCGTGTGGTTGACTTCACAGACGACCAGGCGGCGACCGGGCGCTTCCAGCAGGTCGATAGCGAGCAGGCCGCCCTTGCCGCCGCTGACGGCTCTGGCCGCGCGGCTGCACAGGTCAGCGATTTCGTCTGTGACCGGGCAGTTCGACGCCTGACCGCCGCGCGCCGTGTTGGTGATCCAGTGCGGTGAGCTGCGATAGATGGCGCAGATGCACTCCGTGCCGACGACGAAAGCGCGGATGTCGCGGGCGGGCTTGTTGATATATTCCTGAATGTAGAAGATGTGATGCTGGACGCCGCCGAGGACTTCCTTGTGTTCCAGCACCGCTTCTGCCGCGTCGCGGTCGTTGATGCGCGCCAGCAGGCGGCCCCACGAGCCGGTCGTCGGCTTCATCACGACCGGGTAGCCCATCCGCTCGATGGCCTGAAGCGCCGCTTCAGGACTCATGGCAATCTCGGTTTCGGGCTGCGGCACGCCAGCAGTTGCCAGCGCCAGCGAGGTCATGAGCTTATCGGCGCAGGTATTCGAGGTGCGAAAGGTGTTGACCGTCGGGACGCCTGCCGCCTCGAACAACTGAAGCGCGACCAGACCGGCGCTGGTGCTGACGCTGCGCTCGAACAGCACGTCAACTTCCGGGTGAAAGTCGCCGATCCGCGCGGTCAGCTCGCGCTCGTCGTAGCGAGTCGTCGGGATGCCGAGCGCCTCAAATGTCTCGAACAGCAGCTTTTCTTCGACGCGAACGCGGCTGCACAGGACTCCGACGTTCATTCGCCCCAGTCCTCCATCTCCATCGGCGCGAGGTCAAGCTGAAGCGGATCAACGCTCACCACCTCAAGCTCGGTGCCGCAGTCGCCGCAGGTGACGATTTCACCCTGCATAACGTTGTCGGCCAGTTCGATCTGCGCGCCACACTCGACACATTCTGTCTGCTTCGCCATTTTGAACTCTCCTGAATAAATCGACTCGACTCATGAAAACGCCCCCTGGCGACTGACCAGTGGGGCGTTCGGTTTGCACGAGGCATGACCAGAAGCACTACCAGCTCAATCGCTGCCAGAGGGTGTAACGCTTCTTCGACTTCTTATCGAGCGATTGGTCAACCATCATGCGTTATCCTTGAACAAAAAAACCACCCAGGCGGGTGGTTTTCGTTCGCTACGTTGGATCAGGTTCGAGCAACCAGCGCGAAAAAGCCACCCACTTACGTGAGGCTCTGCTTCTTCGTCCGCTTGAGGCCGCTGATCGACATCATGACTGCAAATTCCTTGCACGCGAAACACCACGATAGCATAACACAGGATTACAGCCTGTCAATGAGGCAGAATATGCAAATGCAGATCAGCAGATTGTACAAAGGCGCGACGCTCTCGCCCCCGGCCCCCGATGATGTTAAGTCGATTGATCGGACAGCTTCCTGTTATAAGCCAGCTTCAGTCGGCTTTGGGCGAATCTCTATCGCAGCCGGCAGGCGTTCAGCCACCGGCGGCAAAGCGGCGGATAAACTGACAAATAAAAACCCGCACGGGTTGCGTGCGGGTTTTCGACTGTCGAGCAGTGATTTTACTTCTTGTCCTGCGGAACCTTCATCTTGTCCCAGTCGCCCTTGCTGACGAACTTGGTCAGGACGCGACCATCGGCGGTCTTGCCACGAATGCCATAGCGAGTCTGGCCGTTCTTCGTGTCGAAGGTCGTCTTGGTGATCTGCTTCTCGTCAATCGAAACCTTCTTACGAGTCTTGACATCGTAGAATTCAATCGAGGCCATGAGAGAACTCCTTATCATTCGATACCGGTGTAAGACAGGCAACGTACAAACATCATTCTATCATATTTATGCTTAGCACACGGCGGCAAGGATAGAGTTTGGTTAGAGTGTTATAATAAACAGGGACGAATCGCCCAAATTACGCCGTTTTTCGTAATAAAACGCCCGGACAGCTTAATCGTGCTTGAAGTGGCGAGCAGTTCCGGCGAGGGAAAGAGACGGTTTTCCACCGGGAAATGACGGGAACCAGTGGCCGCGCCTGAGGCCAGAGCGGGCCGGGAACGCTATACGCCAGCACGCGGACTCCCGGTTAAGGCTTAACCGGGCAGGGTTGCCAGCACGCGCTGAATTTTAAGCGCCAGATGAAGAATCAGCCGGTTGTCGGCATCGTCGAGGTTGAGGCCGGTTAGCTCGGCGATCCGCTCCAGCCGATAGACGAGCGTGTTGCGGTGAACGTCGAGATCAGCAGCGGCTCTGGCGAGATTGCCGTTGGCCTCGAAAAAGCCGTTGAGCGTGCGGATCAGGTCGCCCTGCTTGCGCTCGTCATGCTCGACCAGCGGGCCAAGCGTCTCGTCATAGAAGCGGCGCAGGTGATCGAGGTTGCGCTCCTTGAGCGCCAGCAGCAGTTGGAACAGCTTGAGATCGCCATAGAAGGTGGTCTGCTCGCGGTCGCCCAGCTCATTCGCAATGCTGACGGCGTCTTTCGCCTCACGGTAGGCTTCGCGCAGCGCCATCAGGCCGCTGACAGGTCGGCTGATGCCGGACGCGACCAGCCCGCCCGGCGCGCGGGATGCCAACTGCGTTCGTACTTCGTCAACCATGCGGCGAATCCGCTGGGCCTGCGTCGGGTTTTCGAGCGGGTAGAGCGCAACAATCACATCGACATACTGGCCGACGGCCCCGGTGATCTGATGGCGAATCAGATCGTCACGCACCAGCGGGATCAGCGCTTCGAGCGGCAGCGCCGTTCCGGCCTCGTTGACGGCGCGAAAGACCGCCACCATATAGATCGTATCGGCGTCGAATCCGGCCTGCTGCGCGCGGGTCGTCATCAGGTCGTCGTCGGCAGGCGTGCCGCTCAACCACATCTGCACCCAGTCGCCGCGCGCCTGCTCGACGGCCAGGGCAATTGCCCGGCTCTTCGCCATTTCGATAGCGCAGACGTCCGCGCCGTAGGTCATCACCAGCCGGTCGAAGTCGTCAAGCGGGTCATGCCCATTGACCAGCGACAGGTAGCCTGCGATGCGCTTCTCGACCTTGAGCACGGTCGTGTAGCCGAGCGGAGACGGCACAATTGCGCCTTCGCCGGTCGGCGCTTCGCGGCTCAACCAGTTCTGGAACGCGCCATAGGGCAGGCTTTGCAGCGTCCGCCCGCCAGTCGCGGTCACAGTCGGGGCGGCGCGGCGAGCCACGTTCGGATAAACCTGCGCCATCAGCACCCCGGCGTCATCATGGACGACGACCGGTCTGGCGGTCGCGCGAGCCAGAATTTGCAGCAGACTGTTGAAATCGCGGTTTTCGGCAGCCAGCCGCGTCAACTGGCGCTGAATTTCGATGGCGCGCTGCGTCAACTGCGCCTTCTGGTTGACGATCAGCGTGTTCACGGCGCGCTCGATGCGCGGCATACTGGTATCTTCAGGCAGTGACAGCAGCGCAACATGGCATTCATTCGCCGCCTCAGTCGCGGCGGTGGAAAGGCTGTCTTTGGCCGCGACAGCGCGAACACCGACTTCAGCCAGCCCCCGGATGACTTCGGCCAGCGTGATTCGGCTGTCGTAGCCGCGCAGGACGTCGATGGACACCAGCGCCAGCTCGCCGCCGTAAATATCCGGGAACGCCGGGGGCTGCGCGCGCACCGTCACCGCCCAGGTGATCGCCAGATCGGGCGATCCAGTGACGAGGCTCGTGCCGAGAGGGAGCGCAAATTGCAGGACGGCCTGAAGCGTGGTGCTGTTATTCTCAGTCATTGCGCTGTATCCCTTACAAAGTGCCGACGTGAATTGTAATCAGCGCAGTCGATGGTGATTATAACGACTATTGACAGGAAGCTCTGTCGATTTTTAGCAACTTCATCCAGATTCCGCGATTTTTTATCCGCCGCGTCTGCTGAAAGGGCAGCGCGCGCCTGGGCTTGTTAGTGATTATCGACAATCAACGAACAAAAAGGCGCGACAATCGTTGTGATTGTCGCGCCCTGTCGTGAGATTAACTGAGCGCAGGCATGATGCATCATGCCCCGGTGAAAATCGGGGCGTTTTTTAGTTCGCCCGTCGGACGGCCAGCGCCAGCGATTCGCCATCGAGGTCAAAGCTGTCCGTGTGAAAGTCGCTGTCGCCGTTGACCTCGCCCGCTTCAAGCTTCGTCGTCAGCGTCTCGGCGCTGATGTAGTCGGCGAACTTCTCGATAGCCTGCGCCAGCTTGCCCGACGCGACATAGCGCGTGGTGATGGTATCGGCGATGTTGAAGTCGGCATCGCGGCGCATCGACTGGACGCGGCGGATGACCTCACGCGCCAGCCCTTCCAGCACCAGATCGTCGCTCAGGCGGGTGTCGATGACGGCCATGTAGCCGTTTTCCTCGGCGAAGGCAAAACCTTCCGCCGCCTTCATATGAACCTGAATCTCGTCCGGCTTAACCTCGAACGGCGTGCCGTCCAGTTCAACGACAATCGCTGCGCCATTGAGCAGCGCCTTCGCCCAGCGCTGAACATCCTCACGACTGCCCTCGCGCAGCGCCTTCTGAACGCGCGGGAAGTCCTTACCGAACTTCTTGCCCAGCACCTGCGGCAGTGGATTGAGGCTGTAGGTTGGCTCGCCAAGCGCGCTGATCTGCTTGACGTTCAGCTCGCCCTTAATGAGGTCGGCCATCTTCGCCAGCGTGGCGGCATCCGCCGGGCTGCGCGTGACGAACTGCGCTTCAGCCAGCGGCTGGCGGACGCCGATCTTGACGCTCTCGCGGGCGGCGCGGCCCAGACTGACGAGCCGCTGCGCCAGCCGCATCTCGTCGAGCAGCGCCTGATCGATCAGCCCCTCATCGTAGCCCGGCCACTGCGCCAGATGAACGCTCTGAGCGGCCTTCGAGTCGTCGTCCGCGACCAGATTGCGATAGAGCGCGTCGCTCAGGAACGGCATCGCCGGAGCGATCAGTTTGGAGACGGTCACGAGGCATTCGTAGAGCGTCGCGTAGGCGGCCTGCTTGTCGGCGTCGCTCTCGCTCTTCCAGAAGCGGCGGCGGCTCAGGCGGACGTACCAGTTGCTCAGGACTTCGACGAACGCCTGAATCGGGCGTGTTGCGCCGGGGACGTCGTAGCTTTCGTAGGCATCCGTCACCTGCTTCACCAGATTGTGCAGTTCCGCCAGAATCCAGCGATCCAGTTCGTCGCGCTGTTCAACCGGCGGCGCGGCGCTCGCTGGCTGCCAGCCGTCGATATTGGCGTAGGTGACGAAAAAGCTGTAGGTATTCCACAACGTCAGCCAGAAGCGGCTGACGACTTCACCGACCAGATCGACCGAGAAGCGGCGCGATTCACCGGGCGGGCCGGACGTGTACAGATACCAGCGGAAGGCATCGGCCCCGTGTTTGTCGAGCACATCCCACGGGTTGACGATGTTGCCCTTGCTCTTGGACATCTTCTGGCCTTCGCCGTCGAGGATCAGGCCGAGGCAGATGACGTTCTTATAGGCCACCGACTCGAACAGCATCGAGCTGATGGCGTGCAGGCTGTAGAACCAGCCGCGCGTCTGATCGACCGCCTCGCAGATGTAGTCCGCCGGGTACTGCTCGGCGAACAACTCCCGATTGCGGCGCGGGTAGCCCCACTGCGCGTAAGGCATCGAGCCGCTGTCGAACCAGACGTCGATCAGCTCCGGCACGCGGCGCATCGTGCCGCCAGTGCCATTCGGGTTCGGGAACGTCACTTCATCGACGTAAGGGCGGTGCAGATCAAGCTCGGACAGGTCGCGCCCGGCCAGTTGACTCAGTTCCTCAACGCCGCTGACGCAGATCATCTCGCCAGTCTGGTCATCGACCCAGACCGGCAGCGGAGTCCCCCAGTAGCGCTCGCGGCCCAACGCCCAGTCCTTCAGGTCGTCGAGCCAGTTGCCGAAGCGCCCATCCTTGATGTGTTCAGGGACCCAGTTGATCTGCTGATTCAGCTCAACCATCTTGTCCTTATATTCGGTCGAGCGGATGAACCACGTCTTGCGGGCGTAGTAGATCAGCGGCGTGCCACAGCGCCAGCAGAACGGATAGCTGTGCTCGTAGCTTTGCTGCCGATAGAGCAGCCCGCGGCGGCGCAGGTCGCGGATGATTTCCTTGTCGGCGTCCTTGACGAACTGGCCGCGAAACTCGGTCACTTCGCTGACGAACGTGCCGTCCGGCGCGACGGTTTGCAGCACCGGCAGGTTATTGGCCTGCCCCACGGCCATGTCATCGACGCCGAAGGCCGGGGCGATATGGACGATGCCCGTGCCGTCCTCGGTGCTGACGAAATCGCCCGCGACGACGTAGGCATAGTCCTGCTCGACCGGCAGGAAGGTGTAGAGCGGATTGTAGTGCTGGCCGACGAGGTCTTTGCCCTTGAAGCGTTTGACGACCTTATACTGATCGGGGTTGGTCAGCACCTTCTGATACAGGTCTGCCGCGAGGATCAGATTTTCGGTTTCACCTTCCGCGTCGGCAATCGGCCCTTCGACCTGAACATAGTCGATATTCGCGCCGACGGCCAGCGCGACGTTGGCGGGCAGCGTCCACGGCGTCGTCGTCCAGGCCATGAAGTAGACGCCTGCTTTCCCACGCAGCGGAAAACGCACGAACACGCTCGGATCGTGAACATCTTTATAGCCGAGCGAGACTTCATGGCTGCTCAACGGCGTGCCATCATGCGGGCAGTAGGGAACGACCTTGAGCGCCTGATAGAGCAGCCCCTTGTTCCACATCTGCTGCAAAACCCACCACACGCTCTCGATATAGTCGTTGGTGAACGTGACGTAGGCATTGTCGAGATCAGTCCAGTAGCCGATGCGCTCGGTCAGCTTTTCCCACTCGGCAATATAGCGAAAGACGCTGGCGCGGCACTTTTCGTTGAATCTGGCGACGCCATATTCTTCGATCTCGTACTTGTGCTTGATGCCGAGTTCTTTCTCGACTTCGATTTCGACCGGCAGGCCGTGGGTGTCCCAGCCGCCCTTACGCAGGACATAGTACCCCTGCATCGTCTTGTAACGAGGAAACATGTCCTTGAAGGCGCGCGCCAGCACATGATGGCTGCCGGGGCGTCCGTTGGCGGTCGGCGGGCCTTCGTAGAAGACGAAGGTCGGGCCGCCTTCGCGCTCCGACATACTGCGCTCGAAGATACGATTCAGACGCCAGTAATCGGTCTGCTCGCGTTCGAGTTTCTGGATATCGACTTTAGGATTTACCGGCTTGAACATCGCGGCTCCATCTGGATTGTTTCTGATACGGGTGATGACCTGACACTCAACGACTGCGTACCAGACTCCAAATCAGCCGCGACGTGAGCTGACGAAGCCTCACATACACGGGTTCACCTCCCCAGGTTGACCATCAAGCGCGAGGACTGAATGGGTCATATTATCACTTAGAATGAGCGGAATCACCAGAGGAAAGTCTCCCTCCCCTGCCCTCTCGCGGCGAGATGGGGAGAAAGAAAGGCCGTCAATGGCGTTAGCGGGATATCCGATCAGGGACAAGGGGGTGATGCTAACGAGAGTCAGCGGCAGGCGGCGCGCCGATCCAGTAGACCTCGCGCGAGACGAGGACGACGCTCGTCGGCTGTTCAGGCGTAATCACCACCTGATAGCTCATCGTGAAGATCGAAAAAGTCGTCGTCGCCTCACAGGTCATCCCGACCTGTTCGCTGCTGGCATAGCTGGTATCCGGCGCGCGGGCGACACAGGTTGCGCCGTGGTCGGTATAGTAGGCGGCGATAGCCTGCGGGGACGAGGCGGAGACGTAACGCCAGCGATCAACGCCGTGGTCGATATTCTGGTAGCTGACCTGCCTCATCTGGTCATAGACTGGGGGGTTAGGCGGGTAAAGGACGCCATAGAGGATGCTGACAGCATGAAAACCCGCGACCAGCGCCAGCACGATCAGCGCCGCCGCGCCCACCAGCAGCGCCCCTGATAACGCGCGTTCGCGGGGCGTCTCAGCGATGTCGGACTCGACCGGCGGGAGCGGCGCGCGCTCAGGGAGTCCAGTATTGCTCGTATTGGACAATCGTCATTCCAGCATTGCTGAGTTTCGGGTCGGGGTTGTCGATGCCGGGTTGAATCGTCACTTTGGTGTACTGTGAGGTGCGGAAACCGGAACGGTCGAACATGCAGACATATTCGAACGGCACGGCGTTGACGATGCCCTCGATGTCAAAGTCGCCCGCTGGCGGATTGCGGACGCACTGCTCGTCCTGCGAGCCGTTATGTTCGTAAAGGCGCTGGTTATAAAAGGCCGCGACCTCGTCCGGCGTGGCCGACGTGATGCGGAAATACTCTTCGCGCCGGGTGCTGCCAAGCTGCTTCTCGCTGACGTTGACCGCGCCGGGAAACAGCGGAATGTCGAGCGGAACCTTATGCGAGTTCTGGTCGAGGAAGAACGATACCGCCCCTGCCGCAACGACGAGGACTCCGATCACAGCGAAAATGGTTGCGATCCGTACCGCCGAAATTTTGCCGTCGCGCCCAAACATGGCTACTCCTTCACCCGCATTTGCATCCAGCCCACGTCTTCGGCCAGCGATTGTCCATAAGCGGTCTGCGCAAAACGTGCCGCCGTCGCCTGCCAGTAAGCCAACCCGGCAGTGACTGCGGCTTGCGACGGCGCTTCGGCAGCGCCAAGACGATAGAGCAGATAACGCGCCATCAGCGCGCGGGCCGGGTCGCTGTCAGGCTGAACAGCTTCGAGCGCTTCACGCGCCGCTCGCGTGTCGCCATCCCGGTAAAACGCCTCGCCCAGATCAGCGCGGACAGCCTGCGGCGCGCCCAGTTCCAGCGCGCGGCGGATAGCCTCAGCGGCTTCGGCGTAACGCCCCTGTGAAAGCAGTGTACGCCCGAAACCATAGATTGGGAAATAATCCTGCGGGGCCTTGTCAAGAGCCTCTAACAAAACCTGTTCGCTCTCGTCGAGGCGGCCCAACTGGCGGTAGGTGTTGCCGAGCAAGGTCAGATCGCGGGCGAAGGCGGTTTTATCCGCGCGCAGCGGTTCAAGCAGCGCCACAGCGCCCGCAAGGTCGCCGTCGAGGTACAGACGCTGCGCCCGCGTGTAGGGCGTCACCATGCCGCGATTGGCCCACATGACGATGAGTTGAATGACGATCAGCAGTCCGGCGAAGCCGATCACTCCGGGCAGCCGAATCGACTCCGGCCCGACGCTCAACACCAGCGAATCCAGCGCCAGCAGGCCGAGCGCTGACAGCAGCGCAATCCGCGCCGGTCGCTCCCATGCGCGGTAGCCTTTGAGGAGCCGAGAGATCATACCCTCACCCCCGGCCCCTGGTTAGGCCCGCTCGCCCTGCGGGTCGAGATGCCGCTTCGCGGCACGAGCGAGGCCATAACCACTTCGTCTCCCGGTGGGAGAGGGGAGGAAACTGGAACACCGCCTTCCGTAGAGGCGCGATTCTTCGTGTCCGCCGCCCAACAACCTCGAACGCTCCCGTTACCACGATTTTCTATCGGGGCATGATGCATCATGCCTGTCGGTCGCGCGCCCGATAGACTCGCCTCGAAGCTAACCTCTCTCCCCCTGCCCTCGCCCCGCAAGCAGGGCGAGGGAGCGGTTACAATCTTTCCGGGGCGCGCGAGGCGATTTGAGTCAGTGATGGGTGGAAAATTGGGCATCATTTAACCGAGATTTCCGGCATCGGCGTCGGCGAGCGCCTGCTCGATGGCCGAAATTTCATAGCGCATCGCCTGACCGAAGGCCGTTCCTTCGAGCGCCTTGAGTCCGGCTTTCCACGCCGCCAGACCATCGCGGGCGCTCATCATCTTGGCGGTCGCCTTAACGGCGCGGCGGGTGTCGCCCGCCGCCTGATAGGCTTGCGCCAGATGATAAAAGACGCGGACGCCGTAGGATGCGGGCATGGCGTGCGCCGCCGCCGTCTCGAACGACGCGACTGCCGCCTCGTTTTCCCCGGCGAAGCGCTGCGCGAAACCCAGTTCCGCCCAGACGACCGGCTGATCGGGCGACAGCTCGGCGGCCTGCTTGAGCGCGTTGGCAGCTTCGTCATAGGCCGCCTGCAAGCGGTAGCCGTTCGCCAGCGTCACATAAGAGTCAGGATCGTTCGGGTACAACTGGACAGCGCGGTCGGCGGCGGCCTGCGCTTTAGCAAGCTGGCCGGTATAGGCGTAAGCGCTGGTCAGCAGCATCAGCACCTCGGTCGTCTCCTTGCCCTCGCGGATCGAGCGCTCCAGCAGCGGAATCGCGTCGCGGAAACGGAACTCCTCGATGTAACGGTAGGCGTCGCCGTAGCCGGAACCCTGCTGGCGCGACTGTTTCGCCAGCGCCGCGCCGACCATTGTGAACCAGACGACGAACATCCCCGCTGCCATACACAGCCCGCCGAGCGCAACCGCCACCGCCAGCGACAGGCCGGGCTGCTCCGGCACGCGCCCCTGACGCACGGCGAAAAACTCGATCACGATGCCGCCAATAAAGACGACCAGACCAATGAACGCCAGCACGAACGAGACGTAAAAGACGAGTCCGCGCCCGCCGCGTGGCATCACGACTGCTCGTGAGCGAGCGCCGCGAGATCGAGCGTGCCGTCCGCCAGCGCCTCGGCGGCGTCAACGTCCGGGCCGATGACTTCACGCAGCGTCGCCGCCTGCTCATTTTTCAGAATCGACTGCCACTCTTTCAGGCCGCTGCGCTGCTTCCTGAGCGCCGCTACCTGCGCCTTCGCTGACTCCTGATCGCCGAGTCGGCTGTAGGCGCGCGCAAGGTAGAAATACATCAGCAGGCGATGGCGCACTTCCGGCACTTTCAGGTTGAGCGCCTGCTGCAAATGATCGACGACCTGCGCCGATTCGCCGAGCCGATCCTCAATCATCCCCAGATTATAGAGCGCCACCCACTCATCTGGAGCCAGCGCATAGGCCCGATTGGCCGCGTCGAGCGCGCGCTGGAAGTCACCGTACTGAAGATTGACCTCAGCCAGTCCATTAAAAGCGACCGCCGAGTCCGGCTCAAGCTCGGTCATAGTGGTGTAGTCGCGGCGGGCGCGGTCGAGCTTGCCCCAGACGCGCAGCACCTCGGCGCGAAAGCGATAATGCTGCGCGTTTTTCGGCTCATCGCGGATCACGCCGTCCATGACCCTGACGGCTTCGGCATACTCGTTTTTGCGTAACGCCTTCACCGCCTTCTGATATTCCATCGGCAGCCGTCCGCGAAACAGGAACGCCCCGGCGATGATCCAGCCGACGGCAGCGCCAGCCAGCGGCAGCAGAAACTGCGGCACGAACAGCACGCCGAGGATGACCATGCCGAGCGAGGGCGCGATGATCGCCAGCCAGTGTCCGCGCTCGGCAGAGTCGAGCCGACCGCCGATGATGATGACCACGCCGACGGCAAAGACCAGCACCAGCGCCGACTGCACCGGGCGCACCCAGTCATATTCCTTGACGAAAACGTTGAGAATCAGGCTGGCGAGGCCGGTCACGGCCAGCAGGTAGAACAGCGATTGTAGCCGCGCGGGGCCGAGGAACAGGGTGAAGCGTTTAATCATGGTGTCTGTCGTGGCTCAGGTCTGCGAACGTACTGAGTGAGTTGGATGGTGAGCTTCCCCTGAGTTTGCTTCAGGACGACGTCATGCTCGTCGAGCCAGATCACGCAGGGGCCGTCCGCCATTCCGGCCACATTATACACGCGCGCGGCCAGGCTTTCCGCCCCCAGCGCCAGCGGTTCGCTGCCCGCTGGCTCGACAATGACGAACGTCACCTCAGGCACAGGCGCGCCCGGCGTAATCGACGTCAGCGCGACTCGTCCAGCCTGCGCGAAGATCGCTCCGCGCAGGCTAACCGCGCCGGGATCAACCCAGGCGGCGTCCGGCAGCGGCAGGCTGGCGTGCTGGTCGCCAAGCGTGAAGTCGATTCGATCTGGCGCCATGTGATAGGACGCGCGCAGGGTCGGCGCGGGCGGGCGGTGAGTCTGCATGTCGATCCGCTCGCTCTGCGCCGCGCCTGCGGGACGCCAGGCCTCGATCAGGGTAAAGACGCCGTGCGCGGCAGCCTGAATCTCAGCCCGCGTCAGCCGCGCCCCGTCCGGCAGTTCGTGAATCGTCCACCGCTCCAACTCGCCGGTCGGCTGACCATCGACTAGCTGGCTGTAAACGCCGCTGGCGACGAATTTCTCCCGCCAGCCGACCGGGTGAAGCTGGCGCATTTAGACCGGGCCGCTGGGGAGCAGCTCGACGTACAGGCGTTTGTTGATGCCACCCTTACTCTTGTAATCGGTGATGCGAAGCTGGCCGACTTCGCGCGTGTTGGCGACGTGCGTGCCGCCGTCCGCCTGCAAATCCAGCCCGACGATCTCGACCGTCCGCACTTCGGGGATACCTTCGGGCAGCAAATTGATCTTAGTACGGATCAGGTCAGGAATCTGGAACGCTTCCTCACGCGGAAAAGTCCTGACGCGAATCTCGCGGGCGGCATCAACCTCGATGTTGATCTTCGCCTCGATCTCGCTGACCAGTTCTTTTTCCAGATGCGCGAACTCGAAGTCCATCCGGCCTTGCAGCGGCTCCATGTTGCCGCCCGTGACCTGCGCGCCGTAATCGCGCCAGACGACACCGCAGAGAATATGCATGGCGGTGTGCGTCCGCATCAGCGCGTAGCGCCGCTCCCAGTTCAGGACACCGAAGACCTCGTCGCCGACCGACGGCAGCGGCAGCTTCTCGATCACATGCCAGTTGCCGCGTTCAACCTTACTGACCGTGTAAACCGTCTCGTCTGCCGTCAGGACGCCGGTATCGTTCGGCTGGCCGCCGCCGCCGGGATAAAAGGCAGTCTGGTCGAGCAGCACCGCCTGTTTGTCGAGATCAACGCCGGTCACTTTGGCCGGGAACTTGTTCAGATAGCTGTCAACGTGATAGAGCAGCTCAGTCACGGAAGCTCATCCTTTCGTTTGACCTCGGCGCGCATCCGCACCATCACGTCGCGTCCGCCGAGCGCCTGCCAGAACCTGAGGCCGTCGGCATTGCGCGCGGCGACGTGCCACTCGAAATAGCGCAGGTCGCGGCGGCTAAACCAGTCAGACAGCGCCTCGACCAGCGCCCGCCCAACCCCCGCGTGGCGATAGTCTTCCTCGACAAAAATATCGGCCAGGAAGCCGCTCGGCTCCTGCTCGAACATCTCCGGCGCGAGGTCAACAACCACGCCAAGCACATAACCGATCACCGGGCCATCCGGCACTTCGGCGATGTAGGTGCAGGTATGCGAATCGTTGACCCTCTCGGCCAGACTTTGCGCGTAAATCTTCGCGCCTTCGGCGGTTGAGGGCGGCAAATCGTTGTCGAGCGCGCGGTGATAGCTCACCAGCCGCTCCCACATGCGAGCAACCGCAGGCGCATCATCGGCGGTCGCAGGCCGGATCAACACTTCATCGACAGGCAATCTATCCACTCTTTCGCACCTAACGCCCGCCAGAACGCCTGCTCGACGGCATGGCGGCGCGTCACATAAACGATCATGTCCTCTGCCCCCTGAGCCTTAAACCACCGGCGCAGCGCGCCGATCAGCTCTCGTCCGACGCCAGCATGATAGCCGTGCGCGTCAATCGCCAGCTCGAGGATGACGCCGCGCTGTTCGGGCAGCAGACCGGCAGCGCCAGCCTCGACGCGCCCGGCGCAGTAGCCAATAACGCCGCTGCCATGATCCGCCACAAAGACTGCCGCGCGCGGGTCATCCAGCCACAAAGCCGCCCTGACCGTCCAGCGTGTTTCGCCGTCGGGAGCCATTCTGAGTCGATGGTCAGCCTGTTGTTGGAGGACCGTATTTTCGTACCAGAGCGACGCCAGCCGGGGGAGATCAAGAGGAGTCGCCGCGCGAACGAGCAGGGTTTGCATAGGTTTTCGCTGCTGAGTTTCCGCAAAAAAGGATAGCATGTCCGCGCGACCGACGCAAGCGAAGCTGAACGCCGCGAACCGAGTACAATCAGAAGGTAACGAGTACGCAAATCGGGACAAAGTCGCATGAAGAACCGAGAGCCGCGAACCGAGAAAAGGTCAACCTTACGCAGCCGGTTCTCGCCGCCGGGGGCTTTCAGCTTCTGGCGACCGGGCGCGAATAAGTTCGACCCGGCACATGACTGCTTCACTCATTTCTCGGCTCCAGGTTCTCGGTTCTAAGCCTCGATGGCCTCAATCACGATCCCCCCACACGATCTCCCGGTCTGGATGCGGCGGGCGCAGCGGCGCACGGACTGGGGCGTGCTGCTCGTGCTGGCGTTGAGTCTGGCAGTCGCGTCGTCATTCCTGTTTCAGGCTGGCCTGCCGCGCGCCAGTGCCAGCGAGCGCTACGTCTATCTGACGGCGGACTTTGCGACTGCGCTGCGCGAGGGCCGACTCTACCCGCGCTGGTCGGCTAACGCGCTCGGCGGCTACGGCGCGCCGATCCCGAATTTCTATCCCCCCGGCGCGGCCTACAGCGCGGCGCTGGCGCAAATCTTTCTGACCGGCAGCGCCGTCGACGCAGTGCGCTTGATGTACGCGCTGGCGTTCTGTCTGGCAGGCGCAGTGACCTATACTTTCGTCGCGCGGCGGTCGAGCGCGCCCGCCGGGCTGATCGCCGCCGCGCTGTACCTGTTCAGCCCCTACGTCGGCCAGGTCGCGCCGCATCTGCTCGGCGACCTGCCGGGGATGATCGGGCTGGCGCTGCTGCCGGCACTGCTGTGGGCGGTTGACCGCCTGCTTGTCGGCGACCAGCCGCACGATCTGCTGCTGGTGGCGCTGGCGACGGCGGGCCTGCTGCTGACCGAGCCGCACACGGGACTCGTCGGGCTGGGGCTGGCCGCAGCCTTCTGCGCCGCGCAGCCGCGCGCAGCAAGCTCTGGTGGGAAGCGTGTCGCCGTCGGCCTGCTGCTCGGCGTGGTCATGAGCGCGTTTTTCTGGCTGCCCGCGCTGGCCGAAGCGACGGCGGTGCAGTGGTATCCGACGACAGCCCCGATCCAGCCGACGATCACGCTGGCCGGGCTGCTGACGCCGCTGCGGCCCATCGACCCGGACGCGATGCTCCCGGCGGTTCAGGCCACGCTCGGGCTGACCGGCGTGATCGGCGCGCTGGTCGGAACTGCCGCCATCGGGTTCGCCCGCGAGGCCATCCGCTTCGAGGGATTATTCCTGTACGCCGGGGCGGCGCTGGCGCTGACCGGAATCGCTCTGCTGCCGAACCAGGTCTGGCTCATAGGGCCGATCACGCTGTGCTGCGCCATCGGCGGAAGCGCGATCTGGCGCGTCGGTCGTCGGCTGAAGCCGAGTCAGCGCGGCCCCGCTCTGCCGCTGCTGCTGATCGCCATCCTGCTCGGCGCGCTGCCCGTCTGGGCCTTCACCGGCACGCCGGGGACCTTCGAGACGCCGAACGCGCTGGCGCAGATTGAGTTCGAGCAGCGCGGCTATGGTGTTGCCGTGCTGCCGCCGGGCGCGCCGCTGCCCTCGAATGCTGGAGCCGCGCCCGCGCCCAACCGGGCGCTGCTGAACAGCTATCAGACCAGCGTCGTCGATAAGATCGACAGCGCCTCGCTGCCATCGACCGTCGGCATCGGCGTGCTCGAACACACCACGCACAGCGATCTGTTCTCGGTGCGCGCGCGCTCGGCCACGCCGATCAAGCTGCTGACCGCCTGGTTCCCCGGCTGGACGGCCTCGTTTGGCGCATCCAGCATCCCGCTGACGCCGACCGCCGATGGCCTGATGACTCTGAGGATGCCTGCCGATACGGGCGAGCTGCTGGTCAGCCTGGGGACAACGCCGGTTCGCGCGGCAGCATGGGCGCTCAGTTGGGGCGCGCTGATCGCGCTGGCGCTGATGACGTGGTGGCGCATCCGCCACAGCGCGCCGTCCTACGACCATGCGCCCTTATTGACGACGGCGCAGGCGCGCTTGCTGGCGCTGGTCGTAGCCGCCTTTGTCGTCATCGTGGCGGCAGTCGCCCATACCGGCCTGCCGATGCCTCGCGCTGGTTTCGCCCTCGACGGCAGCATCGCGCTCCGCAGCCGCACCGACGTCGGGCTGGAAGCGCTGGCCTACCGGGTCGATAACCGCGCCTATCGCCCCGGCGAGTCCATCGACCTGTCGATTTACTGGCGCGCGCTGCGGACGCTGCCGGATAACTACACGGTTCGCGCCGAGTTAGTCAGCGCGACGCCGGGAGTCGTCTACCCGGCCACGCCGCTCCACGCGCCCGGCCACTACCCGACGCGCCGCTGGCTGGTCGGGCGCTACGTCGGCGACCGCTTCGACGTGCCGCTGCCCGCCGACATCCCGCCCGGACACTATCTGATCGGCGTCGAAGCCTTCGACTGTCAGGCCGAGTGTACGCCTGAAGATCGGCTGATCTTCTTCGACGCGGCGGGCAGCGATGCCGGGCAAGTCCTGCTGCTGCCGACGCTGCTGACGGTCGGCCCGTAAGCCAGCATGACTTTCCGCAGGGGACATCCCCGTTCACACGATCTACGCATCCCTACCCTGGCTGAAATGCGCCTCAAAATTCGCGCGACCTGCGCGCCATCGCCGATAATCCATTCGCGCGCGAATAATTTTTTGAAACCTTGCTATCCCTTTTTCCGTAAAAAGGAGCATAATTCGTGCATTCCATCACAATGGGGAAAGTGAACTGCGATGTTTGGACGACGCGGTGGCCGTTCGCGGTCGGCCCGTAAGGAAGATGTGGGCGAAACACCAGCCGGGCCAGTCGAATGGCGGCGGCTGCTCGGCTATCTCAGGCCGCATCGCGCGCGGATGAGCGTTGCGATTATCGCCACAATCCTCAGCGCGGGACTGAGTCTGGTGTTCCCGGCGGTGATTCAGCAGGTGGTCGACTCGGTGCTGACCAATCATGACGTCGTCCTGCTCGACCGGATCACGGCGCTGCTGCTGGTGGTCTTTTTCCTGCGCTCAATCTCCTCGCTGGTCGAGAATTACAGCCTGAACTATATCGGCGAACGGATCACTTTCGATCTGCGCTTGCAGCTCTACGAGCACCTGCAAGGGATGTCGCTCGGCTTCTTCGAGCGCCGCCGCGTCGGCGAGCTGGTCTCGCGCCTGTCGAGCGACGTCACCGTGATGCGCTCGGTGCTGACCAGCAACGTCAACACGCTCATTCAGCAAGCGCTGATTCTGGTCGGATCAGTCATCGTCATGCTGGTGCTCAACTGGCGGCTGACGCTTTTCATCCTGATCCTCGTGCCGCTGATTGCGGTCATCGCCATCATCTTCGGTCGCTTCATGCGCCGCGCCAGCACCCGCGTGCAGGACGAGTTAGCCGCCTCGACGGTGATCGTTGACGAGGTATTCCAGAATATCCGCGTCGTCAAGAGCTTCGTCCGCGAGCCGTTTGAAATCCGCCGCTACACTGACGCCATCACCCGCGCTTTCGCCGCCGCCATTCAGGTCTTACGCATCCGCTCGGTCTTCGGCCCGCTGATGGGCTTCCTCGGCTTCGGCGCGATTGCGCTGATCCTCTGGTACGGCGGGCGCGAAGTCCTCGACGGTCGGCTGACCGGCGGTGAGCTGATCTCATTCCTGATCTACGGCGTGACGATTGCCGGCAGCATCGGCGCGCTGGCGAACCTCTATTCGTCGCTGCAGGAAGCGCTCGGCGCGACCCGGCGCGTCTTCGAGCTGATCGACCAGCAGCAGACGGTTATCGACCGGCCCAACGCGCGCGCCATCAGCAGCAGCGAAGGCCGAATCACTTTCGATAACGTCCACTTCAGCTACGACAACGATCAGGAAGTGCTGCACGGCATCAACCTCGACATCGCGCCAGGCGAAATTCTGGCACTGGTCGGGCCAAGCGGCGCGGGCAAAAGCACGATCTTCAACCTGATCCCTCGCTTCTATGATCCGATCAGCGGCGCGCTCAGGCTCGATGGCAGCGACCTGCGCGAACTTCAGCAGGACAGCATCCGCGCTCAGATCGGCATCGTCCCGCAGGAAACCTTCCTGTTCGGCGGGACGATCCTCGAAAATATCCAGTACGGTAAGCTTGGCGCGACGCAGGACGAAGTCATAGCCGCCGCCAGAGCCGCCAATGCCCACAGCTTCATCGAGGAGCTTCAGGACAGATACGAAACGATTGTCGGCGAGCGCGGCGTCCGTCTGAGCGGCGGCCAACGCCAGCGAATCGCCATCGCCCGCGCCATCCTCAAAAATCCGCGCATCCTGCTGCTCGACGAAGCGACCTCAGCGCTCGACAGCGAGAGCGAGCATCTGGTTCAGGAAGCGCTGACACGGCTGATGCAGAACCGCACGACCGTCATCATCGCCCACCGTCTGAGCACGATTCGCGTCGCTCACCGGATCGCCGTCCTCGACCACGGCAGCCTGCTCGAACTCGGCTCACACGACGCGCTGATGGCGCAGGGCGGGCTGTACGCGCATCTCTACGCCATGCAGTTCCGCGAGGACCTGCTGCCGACCGAGCAGCCCATCGCCGCCATCGTTAAGCCATGACTCTCAGCGGCGCGCGCGTCCTCATCACCGGCGCAGCGGGCTTTCTGGGCGGCACGCTCGCCCACCGCCTCGCCGCCGGGGGAACGCGCGTCCGCGCCTTCGTCCACAGGCCGTCGAAAGCCGATTTTCTGCGCGGCGTCCCGAATGTCGAGATTGTCCCCGGCGACGTGACCGACCGTGACAGCCTGCGCCGCGCCATTACAGGCTGCTCGGTTGTCTTTCACTGTGCCGCCGCCTTCACCGACTGGCAGACGCAGCAGGCCGTCAACGCCGACGGCACGCGCAAGGTCGCCGAAGTGGCCGCCGATGCGGGCGTCGGGCGACTGGTTCACGTCAGCACGATTGCCGTCTACGGCTATCGACCGACCGGCGACGTGACCGAGTCCGCGCCGCTGATCGAGGCGCGCGGCGACCCGTACAACCACAGCAAGCTTGAGGGCGAGAGGATCGTGGCCGAAGTCGCAGCGGCGCGTAACCTGAGCGTCAGCATTATCCGCCCCGGTCAGATGTACGGCCCGCGCGGCGGGATATGGACGCAGACGCTGTTCCGGCTGGCGAAGCAGCCGTGGATCGTCTTTCCCGGCGCTGGCAGCGGCGCAATCCACGCCATCCACATCGACGACGTCGCCGACCTGATGATCGTGCTGGCGACCCATCCCAGCGCCGATGGCGACGCCTTCAACTGCGCGCCCGACCCGGCTCCGACCTGGCGCGAGATGCTGCTCGGCTATCGGCGGCTCGCAGGTCGCCGTGACGACCGTTGGGCAGCGCTGCCAGCCGCGCCCCTGCTGGTGGCCGCGAAGCTGGCCGCCGCGCTCGCGCCGCCGCACAATCAACTCCGCGACGCGCCCGATTTATTCGCCATGATGCAGCGATACTTCAGCTTCTCGGCGGCCAGAGCGCGCGACCGGCTCGGCTGGACGCCTCAGGTGAGCCTGAGCGCTGGCATCGAGTCGTGCGCGCCCTGGCTGCGCGCGCAAGGGTTGCTGCGATGAGCGACCTTCTCCGCCTGCTGCTGCTGGCTGTGATCGCGCTCGGCATTGTCGCGCTCGGCTGGTGGCTGCTGATCGAATCCGAAGGCGTCTACCTCGGTCGGCGCGTGGTCGTCTGGCTCTACGACCTGTTCGCCGACCGCTACGACGACATCAAGCACTTCAGTCAGGATTACGACAACCAGTTTCTCGCTCATCCGATCATGCAGGCCGTCGCGCCGCATCGAGCGCCGCTGGTGCTCGACGTGGCGACCGGCACAGCCCGCCTGCCGCTGGCGCTGCTGCGCCACTCGCGCTTTCAGGGCCGCGTCATCGGCGTCGATCTGAGCCGCAGGATGCTGCGGCAGGCGGCGAAAAAAGTGGGCGCAGAGCCGCGCGTCTCGCTGATCTGGACGCCTGCCGAAAGCCTGCCCTTCCCCGATGACTGCTTCGACGTCGTCACCTGCCTCGAAGCGCTCGAATTTATGGAGAACAGCCAGAAGGTGCTGGCCGAAATCGTCCGCGTGCTGCGCCCCGGCGGCGTCCTGCTCGTCACCAACCGCATCCATACCCGGCTGATGCCGGGCAAGACGATGACGGCGGAAAGGATCGCGGGACTTCTCGAAACCCTCGGCGTCGAGGATATTCAGGTGAGCCTGTGGCAGCACGATTACGACCGCGTCTGGGGGACGAAAGCCGGGGACAGCCTGCCGACCGGCGGGCGTCCGCTGGCGGAAGTATTGCTCTGCCCGCGCTGTCATCAGGAATTGATGGTTGAGGAAGCTGGCGGCTGGCGCTGTCCGAACTGCCAGCGCGATGCGCCAGTCGGCAGGGATGGCGTCATCGAGCTGGTTTAGGCGATGATGCCGGTAAATTCCAGCACGGCAGCCTCGGTCGTCTGCCGCGTCAGCAGCAGACTGTCCCACGACGCCGCGTTGAACAGGTAGAGTGGATAGCGCGCTGGAACGTAGGCGCGATGCCAGAGGATGAAATCGACGAAGCTCTGACGCGGCGCTGTCTCGAAATCGACAATCTGTAAATTGGCCTGCAAGCAGCCGCGCAGCCCGGCATATCCCTCCGTTTCCAGCGGCAGCTCAAATTCCAGCGAGCAGGCTTCACAGTTAAACGAAATCAGCGCGTCCGTCCAGCGCTGCCTCAACGCAGCCTGATAATCAACCGGGTCGAGGCGCAGATCGCTGGCTTCCAGCGCCGCCAGATCGTCCGAGTGATTCCAGATACCGGGATCAAAAGGCGCGATAAAAAAAATTATCGACATGGTAACCTCAAGGCTTCCAATGTCAGCAGTCCATAAATTTCTATTCCATTGTATGACTCGTTGAAGTGGAAGCGCAACCGAGTTCAAAGGCTTTCTCAGGCTGCGCGGCAGGATGGGCAGCTTTACCGTTATCAGCCGTTCGGCTTCATTCAGCTTGCCAAGCGCCGCAAGGGACAATACAATCCTTCCGATTGTCGCCCCGTTTTACCGGACAAGGACACAGCACTCTTGAAGCTCATTCCACAGGAAATCGCCGCGCTGATCGAGCAGGCGATCCGCGACGCGCTGGCCGCCGATGACCTGCCCGAATTCATCATTCCCGCTATCGACGTGCGCCCGCCGCGGAACGCCGATCAGGGCGACTACGCCTCGGCAGTCGCGCTCCAGCTTGCCAAACCGGCGAGGCTCAATCCTTTCCGCATCGCCACGCAGATTTACAATCGCCTCAAGCCGCTGCCGTTCATCGGCGCGGTTGAGGTCGTCCATCCCGGCTACATCAATTTCCGCTTGAGCGAGGATTGGCTCAAGCAGCAGGTCGAGACAATCATCGCCGAAGGCAGCCGCCTGTTTCAGCTTGAGATCGGCACAGGGCTGCGCGCGCAGGTCGAATTCGTCAGCGCCAACCCGACTGCCCCGCTGCACGTCGGGCGCAGTCGCGGCGCGATTGTCGGCGACACCGTCGCGCGGCTGCTCGAAGCCGTCGGCTACAGCGTCGAGCGCGAATACTACTTCAACAACGCCGGGGCGCAGATGCGTAATCTCGGCAACAGCCTGCGCGTCCGTTACCTTCAGGCGCTCGGCCAGCCGGTCGATGATCCCGGCGAGGCTAAATGGTTCTATCAGGGCGAATACCTGATCGAGATGGCGCAGGCGCTGGCCGCCGAAAAAGGCGACTCGTGGGCCAGCGAAGACTGGCCGACCTTCAAGCAGTACGCCGAAGACCGAATGTTCGTCATGATTAAAAAGACGCTCGACCGCGTCAACATCCATCACGACGTCTTCTTCAACGAGAACAGCCTGTACGAGAGCGGCGCGGTCTGGGAGACGCTGGCCGAATTGGAGAAGCGCGGCTACACCTACAAGGCCGCCATCCGCGAGGACGCCGACGAGGACGAACGCGACGAAGCGGGCGGCAAGGGCGAGGCGGTCTGGTTCCGCAGCACGCAGCTTGGCGACGAGAAAGATCGCGTGCTGGTCAAGAGCAGCGGCGAGCCGACCTACACGCTGCCGGACATCGCCTACCACGCCAACAAGATCAGGCGCGGCTTCGATCTGCTCGTCAACGTCCTCGGCGCAGATCACGGCACGCAGTACAGAGTCGTGCAGATTGGCGTCAACGCGCTCGGCCTAGACGCCTCGAAAATTCACGTCATCATCGTCCAGTTAGTGCGGACGGTGCGCGGCGGCGAAACTGTCCGTATGAGTTCGCGCAAAGGCGATTTCGACACACTCGACGACCTGATCGACCAGACCAGCCCGGACGTGGTGCGCTACATGCTGCTCGACCGCAGCACCAACACCCATCTGAGCTTCGATCTCGATCTGGCGGTCAGGCAGTCGAATGAGAATCCGGTCTACTACATCCAGAATGCTTACGTCCGCTGCGCGGGAATCTTCCGCGAGGCGGCGGCGCGCGGCCTGAGCGACGACGGCGCAGACCTGTCGCTGCTCGGCAGCGACGAGCTGCGCTTCATCCGCAAGATCATGGAAATGGGCGAGCAGATCGAGCTGGCGGCGGTCAATCTGGAGCCGCACCGCATCGCCTTCTACGCGCTGGAGCTGGCAAGCACCTTCCACCCGATCTACGACAACGTCCGCGCCCTGCACGGCGACGTACCGCCGGAACTGGCGAAAGCACGGCTGCGCTTCTACCGCGCGGCGCAGGTGGCATTCAAGCGCGTCCTCGACCTGATGGGCATGAGCGCGCCGGAGCAGATGTAGGGCTGCCCTCACCCCGGTCAGGTTCGCGCACCCTACGGGTCGAGACGCCGCTGCGCAGCGCAGCGAGGCCATATCACCTTCTCCCGGCGGGAGAAAGAGGGGAAGCATTTGCGCATGAGGTCAATGAAATAGTTTTCCCAAACATTACTAGCTGCTCAAATCGCCACTTCAGACCCTTTCCTCTCATCTTTCTCCCCTCGCCCTGAGGGAGAGGGGTCGGGGGTGAGGGTCAGACCAAAGGAGCGTCAAGATGGGACTCAAGCCTGACCACTGGATTCGCAGGATGGCGCTCGAACAGCACATGATCGAGCCGTTCGTCGAGAAG
>CAZZAO010000054.1:0-7842 GCA_964652205.1 uncultured Anaerolineaceae bacterium
AACCGATATGAGCTTTCTTGAAACTCCGATCAAATTTGATGCGTTTGCCCTGCATTTCTGGGGGCGATTGTTGCAGTCCATCTAGACCAGGGGATAAACTTCTTAACTAGATTGTGAGAAAATAAGACTCTCATTCAAGTCCAGTGGGTTCAGGTTAGGAGTATTTAGATGGTCAAGCGACTGAAGAATTATATCGGCGGCCAGTTTGTCGAGGCCGATACCTCTCACTACATTCCTGTGACCAACCCGGCGACCTGCGAAGTGCTGGCTGAAGTGCCGGACTCGTCGCGCGCTGACGTCGACCGCGCCGTTAAGGCCGCGCAGGCCGGGTTCCTCGAATGGCGCAGCACGCCGATCCTCAGCCGCGCGCAGTATATGTTCCGCTTCAAGACCCTGCTTGAATCGCGCTTCGATGATCTGGTGAAGATTGTTGTGCAGGAAAACGGCAAGACCCGCGACGAGGCCCGTGGTGAAGTCCGCCGCGGCATCGAAGGCGTCGATTTCGGCACCAGCGTCCCCAGCATCGCCCGTGGCTACAAGCTTGAAGATATCAGCAGCGGCATTGACGAGACGGCAGAGCGCCAGCCAGTCGGCGTGTTCGCCGCCATTACGCCGTTCAACTTCCCGCACATGGTTCCGCTCTGGTTCCTGCCGACGGCGCTGGTCTGTGGCGATACCTACATCATCAAGCCGTCGCCGCAGACGCCGATCAGCATGGATATTCTCTATGAGCTGCTCGACGAACTCGACCTGCCCGAAGGGGTGGTCAACCTTGTCCACGGCGGCAAGGAAGCGTCAATGGCCGTGATGGAGCATCCCGGCATTGCGGGCGTCTCGTTCGTCGGCAGCACGCCGATTGCCAGACTGGTCTATGAGACCTGCGCTAAATACGGCAAGCGCGTGCAGGCTCAGGGCGGCGCGAAGAACTACATCGCCGTCATGCCGGATGCCAACATGCAGGCCAGCGTTGCCAACATTATGGGGTCAGCTTATGGCTGCGCCGGTCAGCGCTGTCTGGCGGGGTCGGTGGTCGTCGCCATCGGCGACGCCTACGAGCCGCTCAAAGCCGAGCTGCTCAAGCGCGCCGCCGCGCTTCGCGTCGGCAATGGCCTCGACGAGCAGACGCAGATGGGGACGGTCATCTCGACCCAGGCGCGCGAACGCATCGAGTCGATGATCGAGCAGGGCGTGGCCGAAGGCGCGCAGATCGCGCTCGACGGGCGCAAGAAGCAGGTCGAAGGTTACGCGGACGGCTCATTCGTCGGCCCGACGATCCTCGACGGCGTCACGCCGGAGATGACGGTCGCTAAAGATGAAATCTTCGGACCCGTCCTGTCGATCATGCATGTGCCGGACTTCGACAGCGCCGTTGAGGCCATCAACCAGAGCCGCTATGGCAATGCCGCCAGCCTGTTCACCAGCAGCGGCAAGGCCGCGCGTGAGTTCAAGTACCGCGTCCATGCCGGGAATATCGGCATCAATATCGGCGTCGCCGCCGCGTCGGCTTCGTTCCCCTTCGGTGGACAGAAGGACTCGTTCTTCGGCGATCTGCATGGGCAGGGGCCGGACGCGATTGAGTTCTTCACCGACCGCAAGATTCTGATCGAGCGCTGGATTTAAGCCACACGGCAAGTGCTTTTGCAGGGGCATGATGAAGCAAGTTGACAAAGTAATGAGATAGAGCGTTACCTCAACCCTGCGTGACCTCTGCCCCTCTCTGCTTGCAGAGAGGGGCAGGGGTGAGGTCGATTTTGCTTCTTTATTCGGCTCATCTGCACACAGGCTTGACCCATCAGGCCCCCTGCAAACCACGTCTCATCTCCATCAGCACACCATGCAAGGATGCTCATGTCTGAACTGAACAGTTTTGGCTCTATCCTCAGTTATGCCAGCGAGTTGGAAGGGCGGCTGCGCGACTATTACCGCAGCGCAGGCGACGCCGCCCGCGCCGACGAGTGCGAGAAGCGCCGCCTGAATCTCGAGCGCGTGCTGCGCGAAAACGTCACTGAGATCAAGCTGGAGCCGATTGAGGGGCTGAGCGCAGGCGGTTACGCTTTCGATGCTGCCGATAGCTCGACGCAGGGGCAGGCTAACGCCGAAGCCGTGGCAGCGCAGTTTTACGAGGATGTCGCGCCGAGGATCAACGTCCGCGAGGCGCAGCGCGCGCTCGAACGCGCCGGTCGCCAGCACCGCGCCAACGCAGGCGACTAGAAAGTGCTGAGTGCTGAGTCAGGCCTTATGCTCAATCCAGTGGAGGAGGCATTCTCGCTGAGATAAGGTTGATCTGGCATAACGGCTGAATCGAGACAGCGTGGGGATGGAATGACTCAGGCAGCGCCTTTGATGGTCTCTGGCTTTTACTCAGCACTCAGCACTCGCTGCTCAGCACGATGAAAGTTCTCCGTCGCTGGGGATGGATTATCCCGCTCGTCCTGATCGTGGCCGTCGCTGGCTTCGTCGTCTGGGCGCAGACGACGAATCCGCCGATGGCCGAGGCGCTTGACGCGCTCCAGTCCGACGACGCGGTGACGGTGACGAGCGCGTCGTGGCTGACTTTCGCGCCCCGGCAGGCGGCGCCGGTCGGCTTCATTTTCTATCCCGGCGGGCGGGTCGATGCCCGCGCCTACGCGACCGAGCTTCATGCTATCGCCGCGCGCGGCTATCTCGGCGTCATCACGCCGATGCCGCTCAATCTCGCCGTCTTCAACCCCAACGCCGCCGCTGGAGTCATTCAGGCGCACCCGGAGATTCACTGCTGGGCGGTCGGCGGTCACTCGCTCGGCGGCACAATGGCGGCGGCCTACGCCGATTCGCATCGCCGCGCCGTCAAAGGGCTGGTGTTGTGGGCGTCATATCCGGCTGGCAGCAGCGACCTCTCGACCAGTGGGCTGCCGGTGCTGTCGATTTTCGGCAGCAAAGACGCGCTGGCGACCGGCGACCGGATCGACGCGGCGCGCCCGCTGCTCCCGGCAGATACCGAGTATGTCGCCATTCAGGGCGGCAATCACGGCCAGTTCGGCAGTTACGGCGCGCAGCCAGGCGACGGCACTGCCGAGATCACCCGCGCCGAGCAGCAGGCGCAGGTCGTCGCTGCGACCGCCGCTTTCCTCGGCAAGCTGGCCTCGGCCTGTGCCGCCTGACTTATCCCGCAAAATCCCACAGGCTGGCGGCTGGCATGGATCGTTTAGGCTGAGTAGACTCACGCTGTCCGGGTCATCGCCGAGGAGTCCTCAATGCAGGCGCGTGCTGTCCACCCCCCCGACTTCGCTTCGCTCGTGCTGCGCTTCATCCTGCTGACGGTCGGCGCGGTCATTTCGGCGGTGGCGGTGATTGTCTTTGAAGCGCCGTTCAAGATCGCGCCGGGCGGCGTCTCCGGCGTCGCCATCATCCTCAATCATCTGATCCACGCGCCGATTGGCGTGCTGGTGCTGATCGGCAATATCCCGATTCAGATCATCGCCTACCGGTTGCTCGGCGGCTGGAAGGCGCTGGCGGCGACACTCTACGCGCTCGTGCTCTTTTCGCTGCTGCTCGACCTGCTGACGCCGTTTCTGCCGCCGAGCGGCATCAGCAATAATGTCCTGCTCAACGCGCTCTTTGGCGGCATCATCGGCGGCATCGGCGGCGGGCTGGTCTTTCACGGCGGCGGGACGCTCGGCGGAACCTCGACACTCGGACGGATTTTGCAGCTGCGCTACGGCACGCCGTTGAGCAGCAGCACGCTCTACACCGACGGCATCGTGATCCTGTTCGCCGGGCTGGTCTTTGGCTGGGAACCGGCGCTGTACGCGATGGTGGCGCTCTACGTGGCCGGGGCGACGACCGATTACGTCCTCGAAGGCCCGGCAGTCATCCGCACGGCGGTGATCGTCACCGACCGTCCGCGCGAGGTCGCTGACGCCATCCTCGACCAGATGGAGCGCGGCGTGACCTCGTGGGAAGCCAGAGGCATGTACACCGAGCAGGAACGGACCGTCCTCTATGTGACGATCTCGCGGGCGCAGGTCAACGTGCTGCGCCGTCTGGTGATGACCGTCGATCCGACCTCGTTCATCGTCATCGGTCAGGGACACTCGGCTTACGGTCACGGCTTCCGCGAGGGACGTGGCCGCTTCAACCTCGACGAGTAAGGTCGTTACTTTTGTAACGCCTGAGCGATGGCGACGAGATCGGCATTGCATGCGGGCGGAATGGTTCCCACAGGTAGTGCATTGATTCGCGTAATGAAGGTCGGAAGCTGTTGAGTCACACCCGGCGAGACGAGCAATTGCGTAATAGTAGTCGGCGCATGGCAGGCTGCGGCGATGGATTGCAGCCGACCGAGCAGCGGTGTTGGCACAATAACTTTTAGTTCTCCGGTGACTTTAGAGGCATCGAAGGTTTTTGCATCGTTGAGCGCGGCTGTTTCCTGAGCATTTTGAGGAGCCAGGATTGCCAACCGACCACTGTATGGACTCCAGCTTGCGCTATAAAGGATGCCGACTGAGGTATCTTGTACAACCGCACCTGTAACAACACTCCATTCGCGTAATGTGCCGTCTCCACTGATCGCTAGAACCGTACTTCCATCAGGACTAAAGGTAACGTCACGTACCCAGGACAATAAAGTATTGCCCGCTCTACGATTATTGTTTCCATCAAATTGCTTCAATATTGTCGCATTACTTGCATCCCAGATCGTAACAGTGCCTTCACGACTTCCTGTGACTAGCCGATTTCCATCACGACTCCACGCAATCGAGTAATTTTCGTTAGAACAACAAGGTGGATTCCGGTAAATCGCAATACTCTGTAATGTATTTCCATCCAAGACCTCAATTCCACCAGGCGCGGTGTAGGCAATACGTCCGCCATCTGAACTAAAGGCTACATCAGTAATTGTACCTGCTGTATGAGTTGAAATAGGTTTCCAGAGATGCGTATCCCAAACGAAAAGATTTGGTCTTACATCAAAGTTTCCGCTAATTAGCCGTGTTCCATCTGGGGACCATGCGACCGCCGTAATGATATCATTTTGAGCTGTTAATGATTGCAACAATTCGCCATCGGATACTTGCCATACTTTGAACGTTTGGTCATCGCTTGGAGCAGCAATCATAGCGCCATCAGGACTCCAGCGAACCATAGAAACAAAACTTGTATGACCTTTTAGTATGCCAATGACTCGATTAGTGTCAACTTTGCGTATTTCAACGCTAGTATTAATAATAAAGGCGATACTATGCCCATCGGGACTCCAGGCTGGGGGACTAATGTAATCTCCTCGGCCAATTTGAGCTTGGAGGACCATCGGAATGCATGTAAAGGTTATGTAAACCGTTATTAGGGAAAGCATTGCATTTTTGATTGTACTCATCCGAAGCATAACTCTTACCTCCTTACCACCCATGAGACGTGAAAACCTGTCTCATCAATGTATCCATACTAAAATGTCGTCTGTCACCCGGTAGACTTGCGTCAGGTGTTCCTGGTATACCATTGCTATTGGCTGGAAAACTTGAGGCAGCAGTAGGCCATTCTTCATTCAAAAAGCCGGGACCACCCCAAGTATTACTTGGTGGACGCGGAGTTAAAGTACACGAATCAACAGCCACACCACCACTTGTATTTAGCCGGTAAATCCAGTTCAAAAAGGAGTCTGCTGCAGCTTCCACATTGTTGTTAAGAGGGTCTTGCTGGAAGTTACTTACGAGAGGTATAGGAGTTCCAGAAACGTTCAAATATTGCGCTGGTCCTGTTCCCCATCCGCGACGCCCTCTTGTCCAACTCCCTGAATACATACCCATAACAACACCGAGGTCACAGTCACTCACTTGATTAGTGCCTATTGGGCCAGATATTCCAGAACCAGTACGGTAATCAAATAGATGACCGAGCTCATGAATGACTGTGTATTCATCTGCTTGATACGTAGGGGTTGCCCAAGAATAATGGTCAATTAAATTGCCATTGCAAATGACTGCTGCTGGTCGCAGAATACTGCTGACAGTTCCTTCCTGGTAACTTATGCAGTAACCTTGCGGCACTGGGGAGTAGGAAAACGTCGCAGTCTGACCAGCGTTAGCACCCCATATGTATTTATAATTTGAAATAGTGACCGTTCCTGAGGATTGATTAGTGCGTATAAAGAGAATTTCTGTTCCACTGCTTTCTAGCATCACTAGGTTGAAAGCATTTTCCGGTGTGCTTACACTTGTTGCCAGCGCGTCGAAGGCAACGCCGACATTATCGGTACCCACCTTAATGTCATATTTTTCTCTGCCTGACCATGCACGTGAACTATCGTCGATGATATTGACTTTATAGCCAGGGAGAGGAGGTGGTGTATTCATTGCGCAGGGCGCTGAATAGTAGTTTCCGGTGGCATAACCTGAAGTTGGATCGCTTCCATTGGTCGGCGTCGTCGTGACTCCAGCGCTGATTTGATTGGGTGTAGCCGGTGGAGTTGCCCACCAGTTATTTTTCGCATTTGTGTATTGTGAAGGGGTTGAATTGTAGATTTGGTTTGCGCTTACTGTAGCAAGGTTTCCGGTGAAACTGCTGGTTGCTACGATACCATTGCCGTTAATGTAGATTGCGCCGCCTCTTCCCGCGTTAGCGGTATTTGAACTAAAGCGCACGCAGTTCATGTTGAAGTTCCCGGTGTAAATCGCGCCGCCGGTTCCAGCTTTATTTTGATCGAAAATACTTCGTTCAATTTGAAGATTTTCACCACCGTAGATACCGCCTCCAGAGTAGATAGCTTCGTTATTTGTAAATTTGCTGTCAAAAATTTTGAGGGTTCCGTTCCAACCGACAATGCCAGCGCCATTAGTAGCTCCGGCAGAGACTGCTTTCGCCAGCCCATTGGCAACTGTGAGGTTATGGAATTCGACGGTATTCCCATTGAGCGTAAACATTCCGCCCATACTGCTTGCAGGCGCGCTCTGCTTGAATGTCGTAATGTCAACACCACGACCATAAAAATTAACATTGCCGTAAAGAACGACTGTTTCGTTAAGTGGAAATTCTCCAGGACACAAGTAAATGGGGTAAGGGGAAGCATTTCCTGGATAACCAATTTCTGGAAGCGTGTTATAGAAATCCCCCGATCGGGTGCTTCCAGTTGCCGGAGGAGCAACGATTGCGTAATTGGCCGTGACCACTGTACTGCATCCATTGACGACCGCACCTTGCACAGAGGCAGAGCTTAATGAATTTTTCGCCGAAGCGAGATAACTCGGCACGCCGGGAGTGGGTTGTTTTAGGGATTCATCTGGCACGGTAGGTAACGTAGCAGTGGGCATGAAGATAGGCGTTGGTGTAAAGGTCGCTGTGATCGTGGCTGTCGGTGTTGGTGTATCGGTAAATGACTCCACCTGATCGGTAATTATCGATTCAAGAGTGACAGAAGCGCTAAGGTCAGTCGTAGGCGTTTCAGTCGGTATTTGTACGAGAATGTCGGTACTTGTCGGTACTAATGGCGTTTCAGTTGGTATCGTTGGCGGTGGCTCGATTGTGGCAGGTTCGAGGGTTGGTGGTTCTGCTGTCGGCGGCCCAACGGTGGGAGGTTCAGAGGTAGGAAGATCGGCAGGCTGTTCTATTGTTGGAGGTTCAGCAGGGGGTGTTTCCTGTGCCAGGGTAAAGACCACATTGGAAAAAATAAATACCAAACAGGCGACTGAAACAAAGAAACCTGTTATTTTAAGTGTTGTTCGAAACATGAGCAATTAATCTCCTGTTTCCTAAATCTCATTATGATATATTAGCATGATTCAAAGTTGTTTTAACTGGTCATTAGTACCATAAATTGATTGGTTTTGTGTGAATCTGCTCTCTATAGTTTTATCTTGCTAATATACT
>CAZZAO010000054.1:7852-33857 GCA_964652205.1 uncultured Anaerolineaceae bacterium
TCACGGCTTCCGCGAGGGACGTGGCCGCTTCAACCTCGACGAGTAACCGTTAGCACGCCAGAATCAAAGAGGCCGAGCATGGCGCTCGGCCCCTCTGATTGTCTATTTGAACTGGCTACGACGCCTTATCGAACTCGATGTGATATTTGCCCGTCTGGCCGGCGGCGAACGGCTGGACGACCAGCGTATACGCCCCGTCGCCCGGCAGCGCCTGACCCTGAAGCGCCGGATTGTGGCCGCTCGACTCGTCGTTGAAGGCCACCTGCGCGCCGTCCGGGCCGAGCAGCGTCATCATCGTGTCGAGATCGCCTTCGCCCGCGACGACGGCGTTGATCCTGTCGCCTGCCGCGCCGGTGAAGCGGTAGACAATCGCCGGGTGGGTGTCGGAAATCTCGTCGTCCACTTTGTCGCCATAAGCAAGCGGCTTCGACGCCAGCTTATCGAGCGACAGCTTGTACGATCCCTGCGCGTTCGAGGCGAAGCTGGTCGCGGTCAGCAGATAGTCGCCGGTTTGCGGCACGATGTACGGCCCGATCTGCGCGTTCGAGCCGCTGCCGAAGTCGTCATTGCGGATGACCTGACCGCTGATGTTGCTGGCCTGTGACAGCATCAGGAACGAGTCGACGTCCTCGGAGCGCATCCGCGCCACGATCACGTCACCGGCGTTGAGCGTCACCTTGTAGGTCTGGAGCGGCATATCGACGTCGAGCTTGCCGTCTGCCGTGCCGGGATAGTCAATCGTCTGCGCATCGAACTGCTGCACCTTGAGCTTGAACTTGCCGGTTTCAATCTTCTTGTCGATGGCGAGGACGAAGCCGAAGCTCTCGGCCACGATCAGGTAATTGCCGTCAGTCGGGATCAGGTAGGGGCCAAGCCGCGCGTTCAGCGCGCCCGCGCCGTCATCGGCGGCGGCCAGCGGGTTGCCCTGCGCGTCGCCAAATTGCAGATAGGAGTCAACGTCGCTCGATGTCATAGTGATGGCGACGATGTCCCCGGCTTGAGCGGCGAAGCTGTAAATCTCGGATGGCGCGTTCTCAGTCAGTTCGCCGTCGGTCGTCTCGCCGATCTTGACGGCAGTGACGTTGCCGACTGTGGCAATTTCCGTCAGGGCGGGCGTTACGGCGGGGACGGGGACTTCCTGCGGCGTATCCGGCGTGTTGGTCGCCAGAACCACCGGCGTGGCTTCTGGCGTCGCGTCCTGACCGAGCGCCATCGTCGCCAATGCCGCCAGCGCCAGAATCAGGGCCAGCGCCGGGAGCAGCTTGCGTGCCAGAGTCGTCATCGTCATATCCCTCAAGAGTGCGGAAGAAAGAGATCAAAAGGACTGAGCGATGAGGACTGAGGACTGAGCTAAAGAAAGTCTCTTAGAGCGTCGCGTGAGCATGACGCGAAGCGCAACGTATGATCTTTTACTCAGTCCTCGGCCCTCAGTCCTCAGCCCCTATCTTAAGTGTAGTGCAGATTCGGCTTTTGAGAACGTCGAACCGACTGGTATTATAGTAGGACTGACGCCAACGCTCCACTCATTCCCGAACTTCAACCCGACGCATCGGTTTCAGCCGCCGGGGCAGTGAGGATATTGCCGATGCTTAAACAAATGGCAGACGCCGCCCAACCGGTGCTCGAGCTTCCTTTTATCCGGCGGACACGGCGCAATCATGGTCTGGAGCACGCCACGATTCACGTCCTCTCGAATCGCATTAAGACGCTGCAAATGGCCGGGCGCAGCACCGACGCTGGCTTCGTCCTGATGGGCGAAGCGCCGACTGATGCCGTCGAGGATGCGGTCTACGAAGCGCTGCGGCGGATGCGCGGCGGCGAGCGGAGTCTGGCGATTCACCCCAACTGCGGCACGAATCTCGTCACTACCGGCTTTCTGACCAGCCTCGTGGCGATGGTCGGGCTGGCGGGCGCGAATCGGCGCGATGCCTATAACCGCCTGCCGATTGTGATGATCCTGATGATGGTGACGCTGCTTTTTTCGCAGCCGCTCGGCATGGCGCTCCAGCAGTATTTCACCACCGACGGCAACCCTGCCGACCTCGAAATCGAGTCGATCACCCGCAGCACCCTTCATAATCCGCTCGGAGGCTCCGTGACCATGCACCGCGTTGTCACCCACTCCACTTAGCCGCGTTTTCCCTTAATGGATTGTCCTGAGTGATGGCTGCTGTGACGCCGACCTTTTACGTCCTGCACGGCGACGACGCCCTGCGTATCGAAGAAGAAGTCGCGCGGATGAAGTCGCGGATGGGCGACACGCCCAACGCCGACCTGAACACCGACGAATTCGACGGCACGACCACCAGCCCGGCGCAGGTCATGAGCGCCGCCAGTTCGTATCCATTCCTGGCTGACCGGCGGATGGTGATCGTCAAGGACCTGCTGACGTGGCTGACGCGCAAGGGCGCGGGCGCAGTAGGCAAGCAGGGCGTCGAGCTGCTGACCGAGAGCCTGCCCAACCTGCCCGACAGCTCGCGGCTGATCTTCGTCGAGCGTAATAAGCTGGCTGATGGCAATAAGGTGCTGCAACTGGCCCGCTCGAATGACTATGGTCTGGAGCGGGTCTTCAACGCGCCGAAGGACAGCACGGCCTGGATCGTCAAGCGGGCGCAGGAAAGCTATCACGCCGAGATCGACCCGAAAGCCGCCGTGGCGCTGGCGAGCGTCGTCCTCAACGACCTGCACCGCGCCGATAACGAGCTGGTCAAGCTGGTCAGCTATGTCGATGGCGCGCGCCCGATTACCGAAGATGACGTCGTGCTGCTGACGCCCTATGTGGCTGAAGCCAGTTTGTTTGCGATGGTTGACGCGCTGGCTGAAGGGCGCGCGCAGGACGCCTCGCAGTTGATCCATCGGCTGCTCGAACAGCAGGAAGACCCGTTCAGCCTCTATGGCATGATCGTGCGCCAGTTTCGGCTGCTGCTGCTGGCGAAAGAACATCTGGCGAACGGCGGCTATCCCGGTGGCATCAGCGAGGCGATTGGCGTCCATAAATTCGTGGCCGAAAAGCTGGCGAAACAGTCGCGCGGCTTCACGCTCGAACAGTTGGAGCAGATTTACCGCACGCTTCACGATTACGACCTGAAGATGAAGACCGGGCGCATCGAGCCGCTGCTGGCGCTCGACCTGCTGATCGCCGGGCTGGCGCGTTAGCCCGAACTGGCTCAAGGCTACGCCCGTTTCAGCCGACTGTCTGCTATACCATGTTGAGCCGTTGCCTGTCGTATATACTAAGAATACCTTTAGTCGCCGGGGCTTATTGGGGAGCCAAACTGATGAAGTTGTGGAGCAAATTCTCCGCGCTGTTCGTTCTCGCCTGCTTCACCACTGCTTACGCGCAAACTGCCGCGTGTAGTGACCTCGTCAAACAGGCGCTGGCGACGGTCGATACCGCCTGCGCGGCGACCGAACGCAATCAGGCCTGCTACGGCAATTTTTCGCTGACGGCCACCGCGCGTGACGACGTTCAGGGATTTCAGTTCCAGAAGCAGGGCGACCGCGTCGACCTCGCTGATCTGGCAAGTTTGCAGCTTCAGCCGTTCGACCTCAGCAACAAGCTGTGGGGCGTCGCCCTGATGAAAGTGCAGGCCAATTTGCCGGACACGCTCCCCGGCCAGAATGTGACCTTTCTGCTGTTTGGCGATGTTAAGATCACCAATGCCGTCCCCGCATCCGGCCCGGCGACTGCCGATCCGCTGAAGCCGATGCAGGCGTTTTACTTCAGCACCGGCGTCGGTCAGTCCAATTGCGCCGCTGCCCCGACCAGCGGCATCCTCATTCAGACGCCCAAAGGCGCGGGCAAGATCAGCCTGCGCGCCAATAACGCCGACATTCGGCTTGGCTCAACGGCCTTTTTGCGGGCGCAGGCTGGCGGCAAGATGACTGTCAGCGTGGTCGAGGGCGAGGGTGAAATGACGGCGGACGGCGAGACAGTCACGATCCCCGCCGGGACTGAGTCGCAGGTTCCGCTCGACGAGGATTTGCAGGCTGAGGACGCGCCAGAGGCTGCCGAGCCTTATGATGCGGACGACGTCATCGATCTACCGGTTGAGGAACTGCCGGATGAGATCGAGATTGCCGCGCCTGATCTGGATGTTGGCACGGGCGACGGATGCGATGAGTCGAGCGATGAGCTGGATTCGAGCGACGGATGCGATGAGTCGAGCGATGAGCTGGATTCGAGCGACGAATTCGGCGAGTCGAGCGATGAGCTGGATTCGAGCGATGAATTCGGCGAGTCGAGCGATGAGCTGGATTCGAGCGATGAATTCGGCGAGTCGAGCGACGAGACGATCAGCGACGAGTCGAGCGACGGCGCCGGTGATGATCTGTCGCAGTCCGATAGCGGGCAGCAGGACGGCGGCTCGTCGGATGATAGCGGCCAGAGCGACTCATCTGACGACAGCGGCGAATAACTGGTTATTTTTCGTCGGTTCAACTAAAGTCGTGCCGCGTCCATCACAGGAGCCAAGTCGATGAAACTGTGGAGCAAGTTCGCTGCGCTGTTCGTTCTCGCCTGCTTCACGACCGCTTACGCGCAAACTGCCGTTTGCACCGACCTCGTCCAGCAGGCGCTGACGACGGTCGATACCGCCTGCGCGCCGACCGGGCGCAATCAAGCCTGCTACGGCAACCTCGCCCTGCTGGCGACGCCGCGCGACGGCGCGCAGGGCTTCCGCTTCGACCGGCAGGGCGACCTGACCGACATCGCCGATCTGGCGACGCTTCAGCTTCAGCAGCTTGACCTGGTGACGAAAGTCTGGGGCATCGCGCTGATGAAAGTGCAGGCCAATTTGCCGGACACGCTCCCCGGCCAAAACGTGACCTTTCTGCTGTTCGGCGACGTCAAGGTGGAGAACGCCGCCTCGGATGCCAGCATCCTCACCGTCGAGGTGACGGCGGGCGAGAGCAGCACCGCGCGCAGCGGCCCCGCGCCGCAGTACCGCATCCTCGGCTCGCTGGCGAAGGGGCAGACCGCGTCCGCGCAGGGCCGCAATGCCGACGCCTCGTGGCTGCTGATTCAGGTTCCCAACAGCAATACGACCGGCTGGGTCTACGCCGGTTATCTCAGCGCCGCTGGCGACCTGATGACGCTGCCGGTCGTCGATCAGGGGCAGGGCGAAATCGCCTTCAAGCCGATGCAGGCGTTTTACTTCAGCACCGGCATCGGCCAGTCTGGCTGTGAGCAGGCTCCCGATGGCCTGCTGATCCAGACGCCGAAAGGGCAGGGGAAAATCAACCTGCGCGCGAACGACGCCGACATTCAGCTTGGCTCGACCGCCTTTTTGCAGGCGCAGCCGGGCGGCCAGATGACCCTCAGCATCGTCGAAGGCGAGGGGAAGCTGACCGCGCAGGGCAAAACCGTCACCGTTCCGGCAGGGATGCAGGCACAGGTTCCGCTCGACACCAACCTGAAGGCGGACGGCGTGCCGGGGGCTGCCCGGCCTTACGACGCCGCCGCGCTCGCCAACCTGCCAATCTCGCTGCTGCCGCTGCCGATCACGATTGCCGCGCCGCTCGTCTCGGCGCCGTTCCCGACCTGGACGCGCGGGCCGCGCCTGCCGACGGCGACACTGGCCCCGACTGAGCCTGCGCCGGTCGTCAGCACCGATTTGCCGACGCCAACCTACATCCCGACCGCGACTGACGCAGCGCCGACCGACATCCCGCCAACCGAAGTCGTCCCGACCGCGACGACCTACCAGATACCCTTAGAGGACGATAGCGATCAGCCGACGCCGACCGACAGTGACGTGACGCCGGAGATTAGCTACTGAATCGACGCCAGCGCGCACGGCGCGCCGACCGGCGATCCCGCGCCATCGACGACCTGACCGTAAATCAGGCCGTCGGCGCTGGTGTAAGTCCAGACCGACCAGGCCGCCGTGTTTTCGGTCGCCGCCGCGAACGCCAGCGGCGTCACCGTGACCGCGCCGACCTCGAATCCGTTCGGGTCGGCGTTGGTGAAGCCGCTGTAGAAGGTGAACAGGCCGCCGCCCTGCGGGAAGACCTTGACCTCGAAGCTGTCACAGGTCGTCGGCGGCTGAGACGGGCCGCTGCCGGTCGTAATGCTGACGGTGTGATCGCCGCCCGACGCCAGCACCAGCGTGAGCAGATAGGTGAGCTGATCGAAGTTCTGCCACTGATAGCTCTGGCCGTCGATGACGACTGTGCCGCTGCTGCCGCTGCCCGCGTAACCGGCGAGCTGAGTATTGGCGCTGTCGTAATTGGACTGAGTGTGGACGTTGAGGAGAAGATTGAGGACGCTGCTGGCGCTGTCGGGGCTGCCGCCGTCGATCATGCCGCCGACGACGGCGTCGCCGTTGAGGGTGACGCTGACGTTCCCGCCGACCGTGCTGGCGTCAATCGACCCCATGACCGTGCCGTTGACGGTAATCGAAATACTGCCGCCGTGACCGTCCTGCGTACCGGCTGATCCAGCGTCGCCGTCTGTGCCGTCGCTGCCTTCGGTTAGACCCTGAAGGTTAGGCGGAATCGGAGCAGTGAGCTGGTCGATGTCCTCGTTGATGCCGTCGTCCCCGTCGCTGGCGAGGGGGCTGAACTCGAAGCCCGCCCCCCCAGTGCCGCCGCTGCCGGGTGTCCCATCAGGGCCAGTGTTGCCGCCGTCCCCGCCGCTGCCGCCGCTGTTATGCTCGCCGTTGCCGCCGTTCCCGCCGCTGCCCCCCGTCACGACGCCGTCCCCGCCGCTGCCGCCGACACCCCCTGCCTGACTATTGCCGTCGCCGCCGGTTCCGCCCGCGCCACCCAGGCTGCCGCCCGCGCCGCCCATGCCGCCGGTTCCGCCACCCAGATTGTTGGTGCTGCCGCCGTTACCCCCTTTGCCGCCGGTGACGCCGCCGTCGCCGCCGATCCCGCCAGTTTCCCCGCTGCTGCCACTGAACCCGCCGTTGCCGCCTGCCCCGCCGGTGACGCCGCCATTCCCCCCTTGACCGCCCACGCCGCCATCGCTGGCTCCATAATTGCCGCCAGCGCCGCCCGCGCCGCCAACTATCGCGCCGGCGCCGCCACTGCCGCCATTGCCAGCCGAATCTCCCACCGCGCCCCCGCCGCTGCCGCCGCTGCCGCCATTCTGGCCGCTGCCGCCGCTGCCGCCGTTGCCACCATGCTGGTTGGCGCTGCCGCCGCTGCCGCCATTGCCGCCGCTGCCAATCGCCCCGCCGACACCAGCGCTGCCGCCTGCCCCGCCGATGGCTCCAGCGCTGCCGCCGCTGCTGGTCGCGCTGACGTTCCCGCTGACAGTGCCGTTGAGGGTCAGGGTGATCGAACCCCCATCGCCGCCGCTGCCACCGTTGCCCCCATCGCCGCCGCTGCCACCGTTACCGCCGCTGCCGCCGCTGCCCCCGTTACCGCCGTTGCCCCCGCTGGCATTCTCATCGGCACCGTTATAGCCGCTGCCGCCGCTGCCGCCATTGCCGCCGCTGCCGCCTGTTCCCCCTGTCCCGCCGACGCCGCCAGCACCGCCATCGCCCCCCGTACTGGTCGCGGTGACGCTGCTGGTCGTCCCACTGATCGTTGCGTTGATGTCGCCGCCTGTGCCGCCCACGCCGCCGACACCGCCCACGCCGCCCGTGCCGCCGACACCGCCCACGCCGCCATCCCCGCCAATACCGCCGTTACTGGCGCTGCTCGCTCCTGCCGTACCCGTACCGCCACCCTGTCCAGCGCCGCCGGTATCGCCGGTTCCGCCCTGCTGGCCGCTGCCGCCGGTATCGCCGCTGCTGCTCAGGTTGACGCTGCCGCTGTCGGGGGATTCGTTGATATCGCTTCCGTTGCCGCCAGCACCGCCATTGGTCCCTGTACTGCCCGTCGCGCCGTCGCCGCCGCTGCTGCCGTTGCAGCCCGGATCGGCGCACGAATCCGCGCGGGCGATTGACCCTTGCAGACCGGGGACGGCCATCGAGGCCGTAAATAACATCAGGATGAGGATAATCAGGCTGTGGCGCATGATATAAGTCCTGTTGATAGAGATTTAATGGATATAGAGCCTGAGATAGACGAGAACAGAATAACATGATTCCTTTATCCCGGTAAATGGAATTCAGGGGGATATACCAGTACCCGACTGGAATAACCCGCTTCTCGCCGCCTGAGTCCACCCTGATCTTCGTCATTTTCGTCCGGCCTCGTTTGCGGTACACTTAGCGCCAATTCGATATTCACCGCCGGTCGCAAGTGCATAATCCGTGCTTGCTCTCCCCTGGAAGTGATAGAGGAGTGCTGATGGCTACACAAAATAAGACGATTGAACGCGAAAAGCTGCTGGAGTGGTACCGGCAGATCGTGCTCATCCGCCAGTTTGAAACCCGGTGCGATGAGCTATATAAGGAAAAGAAGATCACCGGCGTCTACCTGCACCTGTACAGCGGCCTTGAAGCCACTGGCGTCGGCGCGGTTGCGACGCTGCGCCCGGACGATCATGTGATTACCGCCTACCGCGATCACGGTATCGCCCTGGCGCGCGGCGTCGATCCGAAGCCGGTGATGGCCGAGATGATGGGCAAAAAGACCGGGACGAGCGGCGGCAAAGGCGGCTCGATGCATCTGGCTTCGGCAGAGCATAATTTCTGGGGCGGCTACGCTATCGTCGCCGGACATTTACCGCTGGCGGCAGGCATCGCCCTCAAAGTCAAGTACACCAACGAGGATAACGTCGTCCTGTGCTTCATGGGCGACGGCGCGACCAACAACGGCTACTTCCACGAGTCGCTCAACCTGAGCGCGGTCTGGGATTTGCCGGTCGTCTGGCTGATCGAGAACAACCTGTACGGCATGGGGACGCCGGTTGAGAAATCGTCCGGTCAGGTCGAACTGCACAAGCGCGCGATTGCCTACGATATGAAGGACTTTGGCCGCGTTGATGGGCAGGACGTAACAGCCGTTTACGAGCGCGTCAGCGAAGCCGTCGCCTACGCCCGCGAGAACAGCCGCCCGGTGCTGATGGAAGCGATGACCTTCCGCTATCTCGGTCACGGCGTCTCGGATCGTGCCTACGCCAGCCGCACCGACGAACTGAAGAAGTGGCACGAGCAGGACCCGATCAGCGTGCTGCGGCGGATCATCCTCGATGTCGATAAGGACGCCGGGGCGGAAATGAAGCGGATCGAAGCCGAGGCCGATCAGCAGGTCGATGAGGCGGTCGAGTACGCTGAGAACAGCCCGATGCCGGATTACGAAGACCTCATCAGCAACGTGTACGTAGAGGACTAGGCAGCATGGCAACCAAGAATCTCCCAATGCGCGAGGCGCTTCATGCCGCGCTGCACGAAGAAATGACCCGTGACGACAGCGTCTTCGTCATGGGTGAAGAAGTCGGCGCGTGGCAGGGGACGCACCGCGTCACTCACGGCCTGATGGAAGAATTTGGCGAGCGCCGCGTGCGCGATACGCCGATCAGCGAGATGGTGATTGCCGGGGCAGCGGTCGGCGCGGCGATGGCCGGTCTGCGACCGGTGGCCGAGATCATGACGATCAATTTCGCTTTCCTGTCGTTCGATGCCATCGTCAACGCGGCGGCCAAAGTTCACTATATGTTCAACGGCCAGTTCAAGGTTCCGCTCGTCATCCGCGCGGCAACCGGCTGGGGCAATCAGGCGACCGCCACCCATTCGCATATGCCGGAGCCAGTCTTTGCCCACTTCCCCGGCCTGTACGTCGGCTGCCCATCGACCCCTGCCGACGCCAAAGGGATGCTCAAGGCGTCGATCCGCAGCGATAATCCCGTCCTGTTCACCGAGACGATTGCGCTCTATCCCAAACCCGGCCCGGTCGACGACGACCCGGATTTGCTCGTCCCGATTGGCAAGAGCGACGTCAAGCGCGAAGGCCGCCATGTGACGATTGCCACCTACGCCCGCGGCGTCGAGTGGTCGCTTCAGGCGGCGGACACCCTGGCGAAGGAAGGCATCGAGTGTGAAGTGGTTGACCTGCGCTGGCTGCGCCCGCTCGACCTTGAGCCGGTGCTGAACAGCTTCAAGCAGACGAATCGCTGCGTCGTCGTCGAGGAAAGCCTGCCGCACTACAGCTTCGGCAGCGAGATCGCCGCCCAGCTTCAGGAAAAAGCCTTCGATTATATGGACGCGCCGATCAAGCGAGTCAGCGCAATGGACGTTCCGCTGCCCTACTCACGCGATATTGAGCTGATGGCCCTGCCGAACGCGCAGAAGGTCGTTGACGCAGTGAAAGAGGTTCTCAAGTAACGATGGCTCAACCGATTAACATGCCCCAGCTCGGTTCGGACATGACCGAGGGTTTGCTGCTCAACTGGACGAAGCAGGTCGGCGATACGATTGCCGTCGGCGATGTGATCGCCGAGATCGAAACCGATAAGGCAACGGTGGAAGTGCCGTCGGAAGTGGCCGGGACGATTCTGGCGCTCAATGGCAATCCCGGCGACACGCTGACAGTCGGCTCGGTGATCGGACAGGTCGGCAGCGCGGGAGAAGCTGCGCTCGCCGCCGCTCCCGCTCAGGCGCAGCCGGCTGCTCAGGCTGCCCCGGCTCCCGCGCAGTCGGCTCCCCAACCAGCGCCCGCGCCGCAGCCGACTCAGGCTCCGGCAGCGCAGGCCGCGCCCGCTGTCGAGGCGGATAATGGCAGCGGCTCGCTCCCTGACGGCGTCAAGGCGTCGCCGGTCGCGCGTAACATCGCGTCCGAGCGCGGCATCGACCTTCGGCAGGTGCAGGGCAGCGGCCCCGGCGGTCGGATCGTCAAGACCGACGTCGAAAACTTCACGCCGAGCGCCGCCCCGGCTGCCGCTCCAGCGACCCGGACCGCCGAGCCGCAGGCGCTCCCGGCGGCCAGTTACGGCAAGCTGCCGAGCGGGCCGGACGTCGAGATCATCGACGTCAGCAAGCTCCGCAGCCGCATCGCTGCCCGTATGACGCAGAGCAAGCAGCAGATTCCCCATTTCTACGTCACGACCGAAATTGATGTCGAGGCGCTGCTGGCGCTCCGTCAGCAGTTGAACGCCAATGTGACCGACGACGCGCAGAAGGTCACGGTCAACGATCTGATCGTCAAGGCGGCGGCGCTGACGCTGAAGCAGTTTCCGAATCTCAACTCGCACTTCTACGGCGATAAGATCGTTCGCCATAAGCGCATCAACATCGGTATCGCCGTCTCGCTCGACAGCGGCGGCCTGATGAACGTCGTCGCCAGAGACGCCGACAAAGTCTCGCTTGGCACGCTGGCCGCGCAGAACAAGGCGATGATTGGCCGCGCCCGTGAGAGCAAGGTCAAGCCGGAAGATGTCTCCGACAGCACGTTCACGGTTAGCAACCTCGGCTCTTACGGCGTCGATTCGTTCTACGCGATCATCAACCCGCCAGAAGCGGCGATTCTCGCCATCGGCTCGGCCAAAAAAGTGCCAGTCGTCAAGGCGGACGACACGCTCGGCGTTGGCAACCGGATGAAGGTCGCAATCAGCGTCGATCACCGCGTCAGCGACGGCGCAGAGGGCGCGGACTTCCTCAGGACGTTCAAGGCGATCCTTGAGAACCCGATGCGGCTGCTCATCTGAGCGCCGAGGGTCGAGAGAAAGCAGGAAGAACGAGGCATCGCCACAGGACGATGCCTCGTTTGATTCATCGGGCTTGATCCACCACGCCCGTTCTTATTGCCACGTGGCTGCAAAACAAACAGGGGACGATCCACCGACCGTCCCCCGGTTTTTGCGTGCGGCGTAAAATGCGGTTACGGCGAGGTCGTTGCTTCGGCGGGCGGCGCGGTCGGCTGCGCGGGCTGCTGAACCTCGACGCTGGTATTATTGTTGATCGTCGTGTTCGACGCGGACGTGACGACGACCGCTGGAATGCTGGTCGCGGCGCTGCCGGGGACGGTCGTGACGACGACGGCGGGTGGGTTCTGCCGTGCGGACGTCGTTGTGGCCGGGGCGCGGAAGAACAGCAAATAAGCGCCAATCGCCAGAATCAGGATGACGATCAGGGCGATGATAGCGACGCTGTTGGAATTGCCGCCGCCGCCGGTATTCCGAATGTTGACGTCTGGCTCGGTGTTGTAGCTCATGGCTCGGTGTCCTTTACTGGCACAACTGCAATGTCAATCGAAATTAATTATATTCGTTATGTCAGATTCGGAGATTAATTGTTGAACAGAAAGGCGTCGAGCGCCGACTACTGCGGTTCGGCGTCTGCTTCGGCGCTGGAAGGGATGGTATGGATAGGCTCTATCCGATTGTGCGTCAGCAGTTTACAGTCTGTTTAGCCGCTGGTCTTCGATTTGTGCGGCTTTTGCCCTGCGCTGCTGACTCTTGAGCGGCACGAGCGTCTGAGAAAGGCATCCAATGAAAATCACCGAAGCGCTGGCAGTCGAGCATGACCTGCTGCGGAATATGATGGAAGCCATGAGCCAGTGGCTGGCTGCGTCTCTCCCGCCCGATCAACTGCGCGAGCGGGCCGTGATGCTCGAAGTGGCAATCGACGACCACGCGACCCGCGAAGAGGAACAACTCTTCGATCCACTCATCGCCTGCGATGAAAGCGCGCGCCAACTGGTTGACCTGATGGAAGTGGTTCACCTTGAGGTGCGTAACCTGTTTGAAGAAGTGGCTGACCCGGCACGCAACCCGAAAGATCGACTCTGGACGATCATCATGCTGACCGGCGAGCATTTCGTCAAAGAAGAAACCGGCGTTTTCCCGCTGGCAGAGCGTGTGATGAGCGCCGAGGCCCTGGAGGTTCGCCACCCGAAGTAAGACTTTGGCGGCCACCTTAAACGTCTCAAGCGTTACGGTTTGTCGTCCGGGTCGACCAGAATGCAGGTTGCGACCTTGAAGCCGACGACGCGCGTGACGCCATCGACTGTGACCGTCACCGGCCCCTCGAATGGGTCGCGCTGAAGGGCATGAACCGTCGAGCCGAGCGCGAAGCCGCGTTCGAGAATGTGCTGGAGCATGGTTTCGCCGTCGGCGCGCAGCCGCGCGACCGTCGCCGTTGCGCCTTCGGCTAGCTCGGTCAGTGGAATCTGATTGGGGCGGGCAATAACCAGATCAGCGGTCGGGATCGGGTCGCCGTGCGGATCGACGGCGGGGTTGCCGAGCTTACGCGCCAGCGCCTCAATGAAATGGTCGGAGACGGCATGTTCGAGCGCCTCGGCTTCTTTATGCACCTGAGGCAGCTCGTAGCCCAGCTCGCGCGTCAGGTACAGCTCGATCAGCCGGTGGCGGCGGATGATCTTGAGCGCGATTTCCTCGCCAGCCGGAGTCAGCACCACGCCGCGATATTTCTGATAATCAACCAGACCGTCCTTGACCATCCGCTGCGCCATATCGGTCACCGACGGGGCGGAAATGGTCAGCGCCTCGGCCAGCGTATTGGTCGAGACGCGCTCATCGTCCTGCTGGAGACTGTAGACCGTTTTCAGAAAGTTCTCGACCGATTCAGAGTGGCCCGAAGATGTCGAGTCGTCTGTCATCGTTATTCTCCAGCTTACCGTTCTGAATTGAATTATAGCATAGGCGCATGAGCCGACGTAGAATAAATAGATGCCAGCTTCGCGTGGAGACCTGCACTCTCACCTCAGATGCCCCGGTTGCTTACCCGCCCCGTTAAGGGATCGCTCATATGACGGCACACTCCGCAGCGCAGCCGCGACAGGGGACATTTTCGGCGCTGCGCAGCGCGAATTTCCGGCTCTATTTTGTCGGCCAGTTGATCTCAATTTCTGGCACCTGGATGCAAAATCTGGCGCAGGGCTACCTCGTCTTTCAGTTGACGCACTCGGAAGCCTGGCTCGGCATTGTCGCCTGCGCGGCGGGCCTGCCAGTGGTGCTGATGACGCCGGTTGCAGGCGTGATCGTCGAGCGGCTCCCGCGCCGACCGCTGCTGCTAGTGATGCAGGCGGCGCAGATGCTGCTGGCCTTCGTTCTGGCGCTGCTGGCTTTCAACAATACGGTGCAGGTCTGGCACATCGTCGTACTGGCGGCGCTGCTCGGCCTGACCAACGCCATCTATGAACCGGCGCGGCAGATTTTCGTCGTCGAGATCGTCGGGCCGGAAGATTTACGCAGCGGGATCGCCGTCAACTCGATCATGAACAGCGCTTCGCGCGTGGCTGGCCCGGCGCTGGCCGGTCTGGCGCTGGTCCAGTTCGGCGTCGCGTGGTGTTTCATGATGAACGCGATCAGCTTTCTGGCCGTGATCGCTATGCTCTGGATTATGAAAGTGCCGTATGCCATCGCCCATCTGCACGCCAGTCGCCCCCTTCAGCAGATGAAAGAGGGCTTCGACTTCGCCCGCGCCCATCAACAGATCGCGCCGCTGCTGCTGCTGGCGCTGATCGGCGGCGTCTTTGTCGTGCCAATTGTCCAGATTCTGCCCGCCTTCGCCGATGTGGTGCTGCATTCGCCCGATCAGGGCTATGCCGCGCTGACGGCGGGACAGGGCATCGGCTCGGTGCTGGCCGGGTTCAGCGTTAGTTGGCTGGCGCGCCGGCTCGGCTACGGGCGAATCATCAGCGCTTCGGTGCTTGGCGGCGCGCTGGCGACGGCGCTGATGGGCCTGCAAACGGCGAGTTTTCCGGCGGCTTTCTGTTCGGTGTGGACGGGCGTCTTCATGTCGCTGTTTTACATTGGCATCAACACCGACGTCCAGCTTGCCGTTCCCGACGTCTATCGTGGCCGGGTGATGTCGCTCTATACGCTGACCTACCTGGGCATCGCCCCGTTCGGCGCGCTGGTGCTTGGCTTCATCGCCAATGACATCGGCACGGCGGCTTCGCTGGTACTGTGGGGCATCGCGGGCGGGCTGCTCGGCGGCATGGTGCTGCTGCGCTGGCCGCACCTGCTGGCGAAGGTCGCCCACAAAATGGCATGACCTTTGGACTCTGGTCACGAAGGCTCCATCCGCGTAGAATGAGCCTGATCCCCCGCATCCATCTCCGCGACAGCGTGATTTCGACACAGACAGGGACGTTATGACGACAGCGCAACCTTCGACGCGGATGGATACGTATGCCGCGCTGCGTAACGCCAACTTTCGGCTGTATTTCGTCGGCCAACTGATCTCGCTCTCCGGCACCTGGATGCAGAACATCGCTCAGGGCTATCTGGTCTTTCAGATCACCCATTCGGAAGCATGGCTCGGCATCGTCGCCTGTGTCGCCGGGCTTCCGCTGGTGCTGCTGGCTCCGATTGCAGGCGTGGTCGTCGAGCGGATTCCTCGGCGCAGGCTGCTGCTGATGACGCAGGTCTCGCAGATGCTGCTGGCCTTCATCCTCGCCTATCTGACAGCGACCAACCGGGTCGAAGTCTGGCAGATCGTCGTGCTGGCCTTTCTGCTCGGTTTGACCAACGCGCTCGACATGCCTGGGCGCTATACCTTTCTGGTCGAGATTGTCGGGCCGGAAGACTTACGCAGCGGCATCGCTGTCAACGCGATCATGAACAGCGGCTCGCGCGTGCTCGGCCCGGCGCTGGCCGGTCTGGCGCTGGTGCAGTTCGGCGTGGCGTGGTGCTTTCTGATTAATGGCCTGAGTTTCGTCGCCGTCATTTTCTTTCTCCTCATCATGAAAGTCCCGTATCCGATGGCGAAGGTCGCCCATACCGACGCCGTTCAGCAGCTTAAAGAGGGCCTACGCTTCGTCCGCAGCCACGAGCGAATTTTGCCGCTGCTGCTGCTGGCCGCGATTGGCGGCTTCTTCATCATCCCGGTTATTCAGGTGCTGCCGTCGTTCGCCGATGTCGTCCTGCATTCGCCGACCGAGGGCTATGCCGCGCTCACATCGGCGGAAGGCATCGGCTCGATTGTCTCCGGCCTCTCGGTCGGCTGGCTGGCGCACCGCTTCGGCTACGGGCGAATCGCCGCCGTCACCGCGTTGATGGCAGGCGTCTCAACCTTCCTCGTCTCGCAGCAGACCGCCGTGCCAGTGGCGGCGGTTGTGGTGGCGTTTTCCGGCCTGTTTACCACCTTACTCGTCATCAGCACCAACACCCTGATCCAGATCGCCGTGCCAGACAGTTTCCGAGGGCGCGTGCTGGCGCTGTTCACGCTGTGCTTTCCCGGCCTGTCGCCGTTCGGCGCGCTGGTGCTGGGCATCATCTCGAACGTGATTGGCGTCAGCACCGGCATCGCGCTCTGGGGCATTCTTGGCGCGGCATTCGGTGTAGCGATCCTGCTGCGCTGGCCGCACGTCAGCCACGCGCGAGAATAGCCGCTTTTCGGGAAATAAAGATGAAATGGCCTGTAGTCGTCTCTGGCTTTGGTTGTAAAATACCTGTCATTCGCGTCTCGTCGCGCGCCAACGCTCAGAGTATCAGCGCCCCTCGAATCGCCTCGCCGGCAAGGGCAGCAGGATTAGTCGTATGACGGCACAGGCCGCCTCAGAATCTTCAGGGACTTTTACTGCCCTTAAGAACAGTAATTTTCGCCTGTATGTGATCGGCCAGTTGATCTCGATCTCCGGCACCTGGATGCAGGCCATTGCCCAGGGATATCTGGTCTTTCAGTTGACCCATTCGGAAGCATGGCTCGGCATCGTCGCCTGCGCTGCCGGGCTGCCGGTGCTGATGATGATTCCTGTCGTCGGCGTGATTGTCGACCGCCTGCCGCGGCGCGGTACGGTGATTGTCACCCAGGCGGCTCAGTTGATTCTGGCGCTGATTCTGGCGCTGCTCACCTTATCCGGCGTGGTTCAGGTCTGGCATGTGGTGCTGCTGGCGTTTTTGTCCGGTATCACCAACGCCATCTACGAGCCAGCGCGCCAGATTCTCATCATCGAGATCGTCGGTCAGAAAGAAGTCCGCAGCGGCATTGCCGTCAATTCGATTCTCGGAAACACCTGCCGCATCCTCGGCCCGGCAGGCGCAGGCATCGCGCTGGTGCAGGTCGGCCCCGGCTGGTGCTTCCTCTTCAATGCCATCAGCTTTCTGGGCGTAATCGCCATGCTCTGGATTATGAAAGTGCCGTATCCGATCCGGCGTCTCGGCGGCAGCCCGCCGATTGAGCAGATGATTGAGGGCTTTCGCTTCGCCCGCAAGCATCAGCAGATCGCGCCGATGCTGCTGATGATTACGGTCGGCGGGCTGTTCCTGTCGCCGATTACCAACATGCTCCCGGCCTTCGCCGACGTGGTGCTGCACTCGCCCGATCAGGGGCTGGCGGCGCTGACTGTCGGGCAGGGCGTCGGCGCGATCATCTCCGGGCTGGTCGTCGGCTGGCTGACCGCGCGCTACGGCTATGGCCGCATCGCCGTGCTGGCCGCCATCGCTGGCTCGCTGCTGTCTGCCGTGCTGGCAGCGCAGAGCATTGTCCCCATGTCTACAGCCGTCGCCGCGTTCTGCTCCTTCTGGACGACCATGCTCTATATTGCGATCAATACCATGCTTCAGATCGCCACGCCTGACGTCTTTCGGGGCCGCGTGCTGGCGCTCTACACCCTCTCATATCTGGTGTTCGCCCCGTTCGGGGCGCTGATCCTCGGTTTCGTCGCCAGCGCGCTTGGGATTTCCGCCGCGTTCGTCATCTGGGGAGTCGTCGGGGGGATGCTGGCAGCGGCCATTGTTCTGCGCTGGCCGACGATTCTGGAGCTGAACAGCGAAGAGAACCTGATTGAGTTCTGCCGGACGAAGCTGAGTTCGCTCTCAGCGCGGCGCAAGCTCAACCCGTCGGATTAGACCCGCCCGCCGGGAATCGAACAGCGTTTGAGGGTCGAAGCCGCTACAGTCGGTCTTGTCACGAGCTAACCAGCGCCGCTCGGATGAAACCATTGATGATGGCGCGCATAAGTGGCGCGAAAATGAAGGCGGATGACGATCTGGCAGGAAATAAAATCCAGTAAACTATAGCCTTTCCCCTGACTCAATTAATTATACGTTGTGGCTATACCCTTTTGATAAAACTAATTTACGTAAATTCGCTTTTTGTTTAGGAGTTTTTGAGGCAGTATCGCTTATTTTATAGGGGAATCATAAGGCATCATACTCCTGCATCGCAGCCACGAATCTTTGCTGGAGAAAACATTATGTTCCTCAGACGATGGCTTTCCCGCCGACAATTCCTGTTCCTGTTCATCATGCTGCCGATTCTGCCCTTTGGCAGCCGCAGCCTGATCTGCCGCTCCGACCCGATTATCGGTCTGTCCAACGGGCAGACGCTGATTGTCGGCGCGAATATTGAAGGTCGCCTTCAGGACATCAAACAGGTGCATTATGAGGTGCACGTTCCGAAGGGCCTGACCATGACATCGTATGAGAGCACGCCGCTGTGGGAAAAGACCCAGGAAACTTTCGACTTCCTACCCGACCAGAAGCCAGGTCAGTACAAAGTGATTGTCACGCTCACACTGTCGGACGGGGCGGATGACCTGGTGGCCGATGTCAGGTTGCTCAATGCGAACGGAACCACCTTAAAGTACCTCACAGAGGAAGGTGATAGCAGGGAGCGCATTACAATCAGGTTCCGCGGCTAAATGAAGCGTGGACAGAATTTGGTTCTGTGCTCTCTCCTCACTCTAAATTCCGGGTGAGGCCCGCTCTCCGGGGGCGAGACGCTCCTGTGCGGCGCGAGTGACCACTGCTCGCTGACCGGATCGGCTGCGCTCGCGGCGTTGGGCAGTCACGCAGTGAAGGTCGCGCCGCTGTCCGGCAGGGGAATCATAAGGCATCGTACTCCTGCATCGCAGCCACGAGTCTTTGCTGGAGAAAACATCATGTTCCTCAGACGATGGCTTTCCCGCCGACAATTCCTGTTCCTGTTCATCATGCTGCCGATTCTGCCCTTTGGCAGCCGCAGCCTGATCTGCCGCTCCGACCCGATTGTTACCCTCTCGAACGGAATCGTCCTGACGATTGGGGCGAACATCGACTCGAAGATGCAGGATGTTCAGGAAGTGCATTACGAACTGCATGTTCCCGAAGGCGTTTCTCTGATTTCTGAGGTGGCTACGCCGTTCTGGAAGAAAACGCAGGAAACCTTCACCTTCGTCGCCGATCAGGTTGAAGGCCAGTACGTGGTCATTACTACGGTCCACACCAAGAAGGGTGATAATACAATTATTGCCGATACCAGCGCGGTTTCACTGGACGGCGCCGATCTGGGCTATTTTTCAGGGCAGGGCGGGCAGGACGAAGCGATTATTGTTTCGTTCAGCCTGTAGTGTGCTCCGCGTAAGCTGACCGTGGCGGGCATCAACGCCGCCACGGTCAGCTTTTTTATTCATCCTTCATTCTGTAGCGTGCGGCGCGAGTGACCACTGCTCGCTGGCCGGATCGGCTGCGCTCGCGGCGGCGTTGGGCAGGCGCACGGTGAAGGTCGCGCCGCTGTCCGGCTGGCTGACGACGGTGATCGTGCCGCCGTGATGTACGACGAAGTCGCGCACAATCGACAGGCCGAGTCCCAGCCCGCTGATGTCGTCGCTGTTATCGCCCCGGAAGAACGGCTCGAAGATGCGTGCCTGATCGTCAAGGCTGATGCCGATGCCCTCGTCGGCCACTTGCAGCAGCAGATCATCGCCCTCGAACCACTGGCGCAGGTGGATGACGCTGCCTTCTGGCGAGTAGTGGATGGCGTTCGTCAGCAGGTTCGTCAGGATAGTATCGACGTGATGACGGTTCGCGCGAATCAAGCCGGGCGAGATCGACGTTTCAATCTGGACGCGCTGGCTGCCTGCCAGCGCGACCGGTTCCGCTTCGACGGCTTGGTAGCAGAGCGCGGCAATGTCGAATACCGTTGATGGGCTGTCCTGTAAATCGTACTCATTTTGAGCGACGGTGATGATGTTGTCGAGGAGCTGCGCGAGCTGCTGGATGCGGCGGCGCATCTCGTCGATCTTCTGGTGACGGCGCTCCTCGGACATGCGGTCGATGTATTTGTCCAGCGTCTCCCCGTTAATCAGGATAATCGACAGTGGGGTACGGAACTCGTGCGCGATGCGGATCATCATCTTGCTCTTGAGCGCGTTCAGTTCGCGCTCCTTTTGCAGCGCGACCTGAAGCCGTTCCTCGTTGATCTTCAGGTCTTCCATCCGCACCATTTCGGTGATGTCGCGGATGACGCCGAGCCGCCCGCGCGATTTGCCGTGATGATCCTCAATCGTCCGAATCTTGAGGTCGAATAACTGGTTCTGGCCGGCCAGCGTGCAGGTGAAACGTCTATCGACGTCGCCCTCGGCGGCAAATCCCCCGAACTCGTCGATCAGCGTCGGGAAGGCTTCGGCAATCGTTTTGCCGGCGAGCTGACTGACGCCTGATGAGCTGAAGACACGCGCCGCCGGGTTGATGTCGGCGATCTGCTGCTCGGTGTTGACGACGATTACCGCGTCCGACATGCGGTCGAAGACGAACTGATGGGCAATTGGCGCGACATGGAAGGCGTGGACGCGGAAAACGCCAGCAGCGATCAGCAGCGTGCCGACCGCGTAGATCACGCCAGTCACGGCGGAACTGGCCGGTACTCCGCTGGCTTGAGCGTAGATCAGGCCCGCTATCGAGAACAGGCCGGGGATGGCGACTCCCGTGATGATGATGGCGGTGTGCTTGCGAAAGGGCGCGCTGGTATCGCCATAGTGACGAAGCAGCAGCCAGAGCGCAACCGGAATCAGCGCGTAGCCGTAGAGATAAGCAGCCCAGGCGATGGGCGTGTAATCGACACTCAGATACCAGTAGGGCGGCAGGTTGACGACCTGCATGGTCGCGTACATCAGATGGAATAATTCATTGGTGAACGAGGCCGCGATGAAAAATGCCGCTGGCAGCGCGACGACCGTCCAGACGCGCTTTGACCAGCGCTGGCCGGTGTAGATCAGCGTAAAGCGCAGTATGGCGATCTCGAACAGGAAGGCGCAGAGCCACGCCACGTGGTCGAGGATCAGCTTTTCTCGCAGAGAAGGCGTGAGGGGATCAACGACCCAGTAGAGCGACCACAACCCCTGCGCCAGCGCAACCAGCGCGTAGGCCGTGGTTGTCGGTCGCCGAGGCCGTGTCCAGGCGTAGAGCGCCAGCGCGAACAGGACGATACAGACGACAATCAGAGAGACTTGATAGACCATTGTTTCGGCGTTGATCTCGCAGGCTGAACGGTCATGGCCGGGCCAGCCTTGTAACGTTAAAAGCATTGCTATCACAATAGTAGTCGAAGAACGCCTTTATTGTCCCTGAAGGAATGGCATGTAAAACTGAATTTTGCGCGAAATAACAGGGCTGGCTCTCCTGAGCCAGCCCTGTCGTTCGTTCTGAGCCGAAGTTAGCCGATGTAGACGAGCTGGCCGCAGTCCTGCACCTGAACGCTATTCATCCTCGGGCTGGTTGCGCTGAAAAGGAACATTGAGAAAATTTTCGGCGAGAATATAGCTGCTGCATAACTTGAGAAAATTTCCGTCGTGACTGTAAATCCTTTCGGCGTTATGCGCTCTTGCGGTGGCGATAATCATAATATCAGCGACCAGATGCTTTCTGGTCGCATAAGGATCGCCACGCCGGATGTCGTCGATCAACCGTTTGATGTCGGTATCGTAACGCATTTCAGCAAATAAGCGGGCGGCACGGAGATCGTAATCAACGATTAACCAGTCCTGGCTTAATCTGGATAGAATCTGGTTATGCTCGCTTCGAGGAACAGGGGCGAGGAGTTCTCCTACGATGATCGAAGGGATAATGATATCCACGCGCTGCTGGTCTAACCAGCGTATGAAACCAGTGGCGGCAGCGACGTAATTCTGAGTAGCTTTTCCGGCATGTTGCAAGACGCCCCACTGGATGAGTTGTGTGTCCAGACAAATGATCGGCATCAGTCCGGCTCATCGCTGCCGCGTAGATCCACAATGTACGCCTCGATATCATCAATCTCGGCGTAATGCGCTGCTGCAACCTCTCCCAGCGCGCTAAAGGCGTTGGCAACGGAGGTATGTTGATAAGGGAGTAGCTGCTCGACACGAAAATCGCGCAGCGACATATCGCTAATATTCCAGTGGGCAACGCCGCGTACCCCGATCCGCTGATAGAGGCGTTGTGCCATCTGGAGGGCAAGCGTTGTATTTTGTACGCGACAACTAAATGTTGTGCCATCAAGTAGTTTTAGCCACGCTCTCGGCGGGTTGTCACCACCGATGCGGATCAGCTTGCCATAGAGAGAAGTGGTTCCTTTGATCGTTCGAGTTTCAACCTTGATCGGGGTTTTTCCGGTGATGACGGCCATTGCCTCGTCGCTGCTACCATGCTGCCCGAACGTCGTCGTTGTCCCATGTTGGCGATTAAAGCGGCGTATCTCTTTAACCGCATCGACGGCGGCTGAAGGCAGCATGGAAAAATCACCCGTTGTGACCGCCTGCGTTGCAAGCTGGTTGGCTTCCCTGACTTCATTTTCGTAGGGTGTAGTGAACAGGTAGTCAAGGCTGCCCTGAGTAATTGACGAAAAACCCAGGACAACGTCATTAGCCTTCAGTCCAGGCTGGCGATGGTCTCTAATGACAATTGAGGTAATCATATCTTCGATGCTGACGAGAAAAGCAGCAACTTCACGAGGGCTGATTAGCTCTGCGTGGAAGTTCTTTCCACTAACTCGAACCTCAAGGATATAGGGATTAGTCATGCTGTCGTGCATCTCGCTATTCCCAGAATGAGTGTTCTCTCCTCTACATTCTAGGACAATTGACTTTAATATTACACCCCAAAACCCAATTCTATCCTTGCTGTAACTTTGCTCATCCCGCCCGAACGACGTCAACGCTGATCTGGCTGCTGGCGCTGTTGCCGGCGGCGTCGAAGGCTGTCGCGCTGAATGGCTCGCTGCCCGGCTGCTCAACCTTCCAGTCGGTCTCATACGGCCATTCGCTGTCGGCAGTCAGGAACTGGCCGTTGTGGTAGAACTCGACTTTCGTAATGGCGAGGTTGTCCTTGACATCAGCCTGCAAGGCAACCACGCCGCCGGGATAGCGGGCGACAGCGCGGGTGTCGCCGCCCGCGCTGAGCTTGATTGTCGGCGCGACGTTGTCGACCGTCACCTGAATGATCTGCGTCTCGACCGAGTTATCGGCCTTGACCACGGTCAGGCGCAGATTGTAGAGGCCGTCCAGCCCGGTCGTGTCCCATGAGCCGAGGCTGCCGCCGCGCTGGAACTCGGTCTGATGGCTGCCAATGTCCACCCACCCGGACGGATTCAACCCCTGCCCGTAGGCGAGCTGGTAGAACTGCATCCCGTCAGTGTCGATGCTGCCGCGCACATCGACCGTCCCGCCGACATAGGCGAATGGCTCCGGTTGCAAAATCGCTGACTTGCCGAACAGTTCCGGTCGGCTGACGGTGTCGTACTCGGTCGGCGGAAGCGGAAGGCTGTTGCTCGTCCACCAGTCATAGGCTTCCGGCGGCGGGACGAAGTAAACCTTGCTGCTGCGGCTCTGGCTTGGCGTGTTGGCGGTCGCTAGCTGGCCCGTCTGGCTGTTGATCTGGAACGCCTGCCAGTAGCTATCAGGCTGGAGGCGCGTCTGCGTGCCGTCGAGGAAAATTTCGGTGCGGACGGGACAGGCCCCGTTAGGCAGCAGGCCGGAGCGCTGGCACACCGGCTGTTCGACGATCCCCGGCGGGCGCGGCCACGAATCTGCCGGGAGACTGGCGCTCTGATGCGCGTACTGCATGACCGCGCGCCAGATCGAGGCTGCGCCGCTGACGCCATAGGTGTCGAGCGTCATCGCTTCAGGGCGGCTGTTCGCCGCTGCGCCCTGCCGCGCCAGATGCACGCCGATGGTCAGGTGTGGCGTGTAGCCCACCGTCCAGTCGTCAGCCCGGTCGCCGGTCAGGCCGTTGATGACGGCGCTGGTGCGCGGCAGGTCGAGGACGTTGTTCTCGCCGAGAACCGGCCAGCGCGTCTGCTGGTCAGCCAGAACGTCATCGACCAGATAAGCCAGTTCGGCCTGCAAAACATTGGTGTTGTTCTGGTCGGGGTGCGCTTCGTCATACGACCAGAGGACGTTGCCATCGGCGTCGGCGATCTTCAGCACCGCGACCGGGTCACGCCCGCGATAACCGGGCGCGAGCGGCTCGATGGAGACGCCGCGCATATTGCCGAGCGAGGCAAAGACCGAGTAGGCGTAGGCCACATCGAGCAGCGAGACATTGCCCTGCCGCTCCAGCAGGCTCAGGTCGCTGACGCCGGGATCGAGGCTGTCGAGGCCAATCTGATGCGCCACGCGCAGGATGTTGTCCATGCCCTGCCGATAGGCGACGTCGGCGGCGGGCGGGAGCAGCCCCGCGCCCATCGCGTCGCGCAGGCTCATCGGCCCGCGATACTTGCCGTCGGCGCTGCCGGGCGTGTAAATCAGCCCCTGCTGCGCGCCAGGGAACGACTGCGGCACGTCGAGTACCATTGACGCGGGCGTATAGAGCGCGCTCTTGAAGGCGGTGATGTAGACGAACGGCTGAAGCACCGGCCCCGGCTGCGCCGTGCGATCCTCGGCGCTGCCGACCAGCGTTTTCAACTCGCCGGTTGCGTTGTCGATGATGACGACGGCGCTGTCGGTTGGCGGCTGATCGCCGGGAATGGCGGTCAGCGGCGGCAGGGCGCTGGCGCTGGCGCACAGGCTCCCGTCGAGCGCGGTCACGGGCGCGGTTCCGCCCGCCAGCCGCGCCAGTTGAGTCCGCGCCGCGCACTCGGTCTGATAGTAGAGCGTCAGATCGAGTGCCGTGGTCACGCGCAGGCCGCCGCGCGAGACGAGGCGCGTGCCATCGCGGCCCTGACCGTCGAGGATTTCGACGGCCTGCTTGCGGGCGTAGAGCGTGTAATCGGGCGCGATAGCCGGGACATCGCTGATCCCCGGCAGCACCGGCGTCAGCCTGTTGATCGCCTGATCGAACTCGGCCTGCGTGACCAGATTGGCGCGGAGCAGAGCGCGCAGCACGTCCTGCTGGCGACCGCGCGCGGCCTGCTCGTCGTCGAACGGGTTGTACTGCGGGGCCAGCGGAATCGCCGCCAGCATCGCCGTTTCGTCGAGCGTTAGCCTGTCGGCGGGCTTGCCGAGGTAGACCTGCGCGGCGGCGTCGATGCCATAGGCGTCATTGCCGTAATAGTCGGTGTTGAGCAGCCATTCGAGAATCTGGCGCGGGGTGTAGCGGCGGTCGATCTCCGTCACCAGCGCGATCTCTCTGGTTGGATCGACTGGCCCGTGTCCCGACGGCAGTAACGTATTGCGGACGAGGCGGCCTGTCAGCGATGGATCGGGCGTCGAGGTTCCGTTGAGGATCGCTGACCACAGGCGCGCCGCCGTCGGGAACAGATCGACGTGGCCGCCCGTGAGGAACTGCGGGTCTTCCTGAAGCAGCGTCGCCTGAGCCACGTAGGGCGGCAGCGCGTCGAGCGTCACCCAGCGGCGCTGGTCGCCGAGCGGGTCCTGCACCGAGTAGAGCAGGGTCGTCCCGCTGCGGTCGTAAAGCCGGGTCGCGCCGACAATCGGATCGAGGACAACGGTCTGCTGCGGTTCAGGCAGGTCACGCACCGCCAGCCAGTAGACATAAGCCGTTGCGCCGACCACGCCGCCGACCGGCAGAACGACCAGCAGCAGGACGATCAGGGCTGCGGCGATCATCCAGCTGCGCCTGCGAGTCTGGCGCGTCTCGCGTCGGGCGACGCGCTGGCGGCGGCGGCGAATCAACTGGGCAGTGGTGGACAAACGAGGACTCCGACCCGATCTCATTGATCGACAGCGCCCATTCTAGCCGCTGCGCTTGATTTGCGAAACCAGCGGCGGTGAGCGGCGGCAATTTCGGCTTCCGTCGGGGCGCGATGATGCGCCTCCCATAGCTGTCAATTTAAGCGGATAAGGACTGGAAAACCGCTGCCGCTATGTCCGTTCCCCCCTCTCCGCTTGCAGGGAGGGGATTAAGGGGAGGGGTCGAACAGGCGGTACAATCCTTAAATCGACAGTTGTAAGGCGCGATGATGCGCGCCCGCCGGTCACTGACTCATGAGTACGTTTATCTGCGACGTTTTGCCCAGGGCAATCGCATCAAAATCGCAGCTCAGGCTATAAAAGGTCATGAGGGTTT
>CAZZAO010000055.1:0-475 GCA_964652205.1 uncultured Anaerolineaceae bacterium
TAAGTTAGGATGCCCGAGTGGCAACACGCTTGGCGAGGAAAGCGGAAAATATTATTCCACTTCGCTGCCTGCGCCAGCTTGCACGGCACCCACCATTACCAATGTGAAGAGTTTATGTCCGACACAGATAGAAGTATCCATGACCGGCAGCGGAACAGGGAAGTATGGAGTGTATCTCCAGCGGTTAACTCCCACGATGAGCGCTGTAGTCAGCTATCCTGTAACAGGAGGGTATTTTCAGATTAATGTCGGAAATGCCGGAGAAACTTATTTAGTAGGTGTATCATCGAAATGCGCAGATGGCACTTACGGACCTCCGGCAACACAAACAATAGAGGTAAAACCAATGTGTAATATGATTAATAATGTAGTGTTAAGCCAACCCACCTGCAGCGGATTCACCGCATCATGGAATCCGGATATATGTTCAGCCAACACATTGAATTACTAGTCAATGTTTATTAAAGTGCCGGGT
>CAZZAO010000055.1:485-11354 GCA_964652205.1 uncultured Anaerolineaceae bacterium
AACTCCTTATAAAATAGTTAATTGGCTGGCTAAGGGGAAAAGCTATGATGTATATGTCCGCTCGGTGTATGATTGTACAGGATATACCGCTATGGGTCCGGCATCGAACACAGTAACCATTTCTTCCCTGTTGGCAGGATGCAGAGAGGAAGACGGAAGTGTAACACCTGAACAGCCCGCAACGGAAATGCTGTCACCGGACAATAGCGAAATGGTATCACTATATCCGAACCCAAACAACGGATCATTTATGGTGGACATCAGCCGGACGAGCAATACTGCTGAACAGGTGAGAATAGAGGTGCTGAACCTGGTCGGACAAACCATCCTGACCAATATCTCTACTGTAACAGATGGTCATGGCAACATAATTATCAATATGCCGGAGAGCTTTGCTGCAGGGACTTACTTTGTCAGAGTGCTATCGGGCGATAATGTTTATACAACAAAGGTGAATGTGAGCAAGTAAGTTTCGGATTGTAATTTGAAATAAACAGCGGTTGCCGGAAACGGTAACCGCTACTCATTTATAGAAGGCAGTAATCTTTGCGACACTTTGTGTTTTTGTTCAAATTTTCCCAACCACTACAAGGTATTATGCGTTTTTGAGTTTTCTTTTTCCCTTGCGTCGTGTCTCCTTTTTCAGTGACACGGCGCAGTTCATCCGTGTCCTCTATGAGAAACACGGATGGGGAATGAAAAAACACTTGCGCCAGCGAGGACTACTTAATAAGAATTACAAGAGATGGCAATTCAAACACTGTCCCGCTTTTTTTATGATAAGCATATATTTTTTCAAAGTATATTACATCATTTTTCTTTGAGTTATTAAGAATATTTATTGCCTTAGAAATCAATCTATTTCCCTCGTTGGGTATTTTTATAAAATCAGTGTTTACATTTTTGTAATAAAAAGTAAAACTTTCCATCTTCACTATGTCTTCTTTGTTGTTATTATTCAATACAAGGAACTTAGCCGAATCAATTTGCTCCTTAAACGGAATTTTTACAAAAATGCTGTCTTGCCAATTAGAATTATTATCAGAAAGTTGGTTTACTAATGTATCTTTTAGAAAGTCTTTTGGTTTACTATTAAATGCCTTATTGGAATTGCTAATATGAAACCTGTAATGGTGACTATAAAGAATTAAGTCGTAGGAATAATTCATTGAGCTATTTTGACCTGAAACCGAAAGCTGGCTTAATAATAAAAGTAAGATTATGCAAAACGATTTTGATGTATTCAAATTTATTTTCATTTGTAATCATTTAAAGTTAATGAAAAATGAAATCATTCTTAGTAGATGAACACAGCATTCAAATAAGTTATAATGGAATTAGATTACTGACTAACTCATTTTTATATTGCACATCCATATTGATAACCTGAATTGCTTTTATCAAAATACAGCCATCGGTGAAGTTAAATGGTCCACTGACTCCTTGACCTACAGTATTTTGAGTACAGATGCCATCACATCCATCGGTATCTGGAGAACAATAACTATCATTACCTACTGTTCTATATATACAATGTCCCCCTCTTTGAGTATCATCATTACAACGTGTACAAAAACATTGAATTATTGATGTCGTACCTCCTCCAAGAGCTATTGGAGCAAATCTGGAATCAAAAGGAATCATCCAAAAGTTGTCTGAAGGAATTTTTATCTCCCCGTTTTTATTAAATGATAAGCTAGTTAAATTAACTGTTTTTGTTATATCACCAGAACGACTTGGAACTTGGTTTCTGCTAAAGCATACTATTCCATTCGAGCATACCTTTAGTGTAGTTACATTTGTCATTTGCACTGAGCATGAAGCAGCAAGAGAACGATATTGAGTCGTGAGATAGTGAGATCCATACCTCAAAAAAGTCGGTCTTCTTCTCGTGTAATCTACTATTGTTGCCATAGTGTTTAAGTTTTTAGGTGTTACAGTAATTCAGATGAATGAGGATGCTGTAACGAAGTTAATGAAAATAGTTCTAAGTTTAAGTGATAAGTTGTAAGATCATTACCCAATTGCCTATCCGCCACAACTACACCCGCCGCCACTCATTCCTGTACCAAGACGGGGAAGAAACTTCTCAATTACCTTGCCTGCACCCATTGCAAGACTGCCTGCTATAGCTGAAACCATGTCAACCCCAATTACCGGCGGGGGATCAATAAGCCCATAAGTACGCGCATGATTTGCACTGGCAAGCGTACCGAAAATAGCAGCATACACCCAATGAGGAATGTTAGCATAGTTAATAGCAGCATCTGCATTGAAATAAGGAGACCAGTTACCTGGTGATGCTATCGCACTAACCCAGTAGTCATAATTAAAAGCTGCTACTGCCGTTGCCATAAACAGAGGTACCTCCTCAGCAGTACTCATCCCTGAACGGTTGATCTGATCATTGACATCCATAAGGAATGTTTGAATAGAATCAACAGGCACTTCAAAGAGACCATTCAGCAATGCCCTGATAAAGTAGTTCTGCTGCGCAGAGTATCCTTTAAGATGGTTGTTAATATAATTATCTATGGAAAAAGAGAGTACAGAAACTATCTCGTTTTTCGTTTGCAAATCGGCAGAGGGATAGTAAGTTGTTTCAATGTACGAAATAATCGTGTCAAGAAACTCGGTACCCGGTAGTGCCGCTTCAATAGCGGTAAGCCCATCTTCATGCTGCTGCCCTACGGTAGTCAGATATGGATTTTGAACTGCTTCAAGAACTGAGAATAAGATGATCATGGTGTTTAAGTTTTAAAAATGAATGAAAGAAATATTAAAGATTGAACAGTATTGATTATTCGATGAGAAAGGAGATTTGCAAGAATTCAACTGGTGTTATTCTTATTAAAGTATGTGAGGAATTTGGCAGTCAGTACGATGCAGTCAATACAACGGACACTGTCGTAGTTTGTGTGTACGCGAAACGGGAAAGCGAAACTTAAACCGGTATCAACGGAATTGTAATTTATCTCACTTATATTAAAAGTGCTGAGTGCTGAGTGCTGAGTGCTGAGTGCTGAGTGCTGAGTGCTGAGTGCTGAGTAACGAGTGCTGAGTAACGAGTGCTGAGTAACGAGTAACAAGTGCTGAGTAACAAGTGCTGAGTAACGAGTAACAAGTGCTGAGTAACAAGTGCTGAGTCAGGAGAAATAGAGTTCTCTCGCATAACCTGTCAAACTGAGTTTGATCTTTTACTCAGCACTCAGCACTCGTTGCTCAACACTTCTCTATAAGGAGCCTCTATGCGCCAGAACGTTTCGACCGGGACGCCGTGGGAGAAAGCGACCGGCTATTCGCGCGCCGTCCGCGTCGGCAACCTCGTCTATCTCTCCGGCACGACGGCCAGCGATGAAGCGGGTAAAGTCATCGGCGTCGGCGATCCCTACGCGCAGGCGGTCTACATCTTCCAGAAGATCGAGCGGGCGCTGGCGGCAGTCGGCGCGACGCTCAACGACGTTGTGCGGACGCGGATGTTTGTCACCAATATCGGCCAGTACCCGGAGTTCGCCCGCGCGCACGGCGAATTTTTCAGCGACATTTTGCCAGCAGCGACGATGGTGCAGGTCGCCGCGCTGATCGACCCGGCGCACCTGATCGAGATCGAAGTTGATGCCGTCATCGGCGCGGGGGATGCGTGAAGTTCAGCCTGCGCCTGAATAACGACCTGCCCGCTGCCGATTATGTCAAACTGGCGCAGGCTGCCGAAGCCGCCGGATTCGATCAGTTCTGGGTCAGCGATGATCTGTTCCTGCGCAGCGCTGTTGTCATCCTGACGGCAGTTGCGACGGCGACTACGCGGATTGAGGTTGGAACCTGCATCCTCAATCCGTACACGATTCACCCTGCCGAAATCGCCATGATCGCCGCCACGCTCGACGAACTTTCCGGCGGGCGTTTCAATCTCGGCCTGTCGTCCGGCGCGGCGGATTTCCTCGGCTGGATCGGCATCGAGACGCCGAAGCCGCTGACCGCCGTCCACGAAACGGTTGACGCCATCAATCGGTTGATGAGCGGCGAGCGCGTCCCGGCGAACGGCCAGTTTCTGCGCTGGACAGACGAAGCCTATCTGCGCTTTCAGCCGAAGCGCCGCGTGCCGATCTACCTCGGCGCGCTGTCGCCGAATATGCTGGCCGCTATCGGTCAATATGCTGACGGCGGCCTGCCGCTGCTGCTGCCGCCAGAGCATTACGAGACGGTGCTGCCCTATCTTCAGGTCGGGGCGATGAAAGTGCGCCGCTCGCTCGATGAGGTCGATGTGGCGGCCTGTGTCTGGTGCTCGCTCTCGGATGATCCACTGGCCGCCGAGGACGCGCTGCGTGAGAAAATCGCCTATTACGGCCACGCGCTCAGTCCGCTGATCTGGAACCGGCTCGGCGTGACGCGCGAGGACTTCGACGCCATCGAACGCGCCGCGCAGACCGAGCGCGATATGGCGAAGGCGAAAGCGCTGGTCACGCCGGCCATGCTGCGAATCGGCATCGTCGGCACGCCGCGCGACCTGATCGAGCGATTGGAGCATCTGGTGTCGCTGGGCGTGCGCCATCTCAGCCTCGGCCCGCCGCTCGGCCCCGATCCGCTGGCGGCGATTGAGGCAATTGGCCGCGATGTGATTCCGCACTTTCGAGGAGTCTGAGTGATGCCACATGACTTTGAGCTGTACGACCTGCGCGTGACCGTCGTCGCCATCGAGGGACGGTCGGTGTGCAGCATGGCGGTCGGCGACTATTTCGAGCTGACCGAGAGCAGCAAGCTCCGCCTGCCGCCGGGGGCGCATTTCTGCATCTACGCGCTGGCGAGTGTCGTCCCGTTTCTGGCGGCCAGACAGCGCCAGCTTTCGTCCGGCGACTGGCTGGAGCGCGACTCGCTGTTCGCCTGCCCTGACCCGGAAGAACGGCTCATCATGAAGGTCGAGCGCATCGCTCGCCGCACGATGGACAGCGACGACCTGACCTGATCCCTGATCGGCATGATATAGTTACTGCAGGCACGAAAAATCGTGACCTTTACGGCAGCCAATACCCGCGACGCTCCTTCAAGGATACTCCGATGACGACGCATACCTTCAAGCCTGACCACTGGTACAACACGATTGGCTCGCATCCGCCGGTGCTGCGCGTGGCCGACGGCGACACCGTCATCACCACGACCGTTGATGCCTGGGGGCTGGACGAGAACAACGCGCAGGCCACGCCGAGCGGCAACCCGATGACCGGCCCGTTCTACATTGAAGGCGCGGAACCGGGCGATACGCTGGCCGTGACCATCGACACGCTCTGGCCCAACCGCGACCTCGGCTACATCTACGCGGCGGTGGCCGAGAACACCGTCGATCCCGGTTACATCGCCGAGCTGCCGCGCCTTGAAGACCGCGTCGGCGTCTGGCGTGTTGACCGGACAGCCGGGACGGCGCGACTGGAAAAACCGCTCGGCAACCTCGGCAGCTTTGAAGTTAAGCTCGACCCGATGATCGGCTGTTTCGGCGTCGCGCCGTCGCTCGGCCAGGCGATCTCAACCGCCACGTCGGGCGAATGGGGCGGCAACATGGATTATCGCGGCTTCGGCGCAGGCGTGACGGTCTATTTCCCGGTGTCGGCTCTCGGCGCGCTGTTCCATATCGGCGATGTTCACGCGCTGCAAGGTCACGGCGAAATTCTCGGCACGGGGATTGAGATTTCTGCCGACGTGCAGTTCACCGTCCGCGTCATTAAAGGCAAGAAAATTGGCTGGCCGCGCGGCGAAAACGCTGGATATATCTGGGCGGCTGGCAACGCCCGTCCGCTCGATCAGGCAGCGCAGCACGCCGTCACCGAGATGCTCAGGTGGTTGATGAGCGATTATGGCCTCGATTCAGTCGCGGCGGGGATTCTGCTCGGCCACCTGATCGAGTACGAGGTCGGCAACTTCTTCGACCCGGCCTACACCATGATCTGCAAGCTGCCGAAAGCGGCGCTGACCGCCTATTTCAAGTCGTGACGCGCGAAGTCAGCATCGCTTTTCAGACCGACAAAACGCCGTCGGACTATATTGCGCTGGCCCGGCTCGTCGACTCCTACGATTTCGACGCGGTCAGCGTCTACTGTGACGCGCCGTTTCAGCCGAGCTACGGCCCGCTGCTGCTGATGGCTCCGCACATTCACCGGGCGCGGCTCGGCCCGGCGGCAGTTTCGCCCGCGCGGATGCACCCGATTGACGTGGCGGCTGAGACCGCGCTGCTCTCCGGCGCGGCGCAGGGCGGCGTCTATGTCGGTTTTGCGCGCGGCGCGTGGCTGGCCGATTACGGCATCCGCGAGCCGGATAAGCCGCTTCAGGCGATCCGCGAATCGATTGAGGTCGTGCGCTATCTGCTTTCCGGCGCGACCGGCGGCTATCGCGGCGAGGTCTACAGGCTGGCCGACCACGTCCGCGCGCCTTATCCGCTGCCGGACAGGCTGCCAGCGGTGCTGATCGGCTCGTGGGGGCGCAAGCTGTGCGCGCTGGCTGGCGAACTGGCTGACGAGGTTAAGGTCGGCGGCTCGACTAATCCGGCGCTCGTCCCGGTGATCGCGTCGTATATCGCCGAGGGCGAGCGCAAAGCCGGGCGCGCCGAAGGCTCGGTCGGCGTGGTGATGGGCGCGATCACCGTGGTTGATGATGACCGCAGCGCGGCTCGCGCGGCGGCTCGGCGGGCAGCAGCGCTCTATCTGCCTGTCGTGCTGCCGCTCGACCCGACGGTATCGGTCGATCCCGAATTGATCGAGCGGCTGCGTCGGCACGCTAACGCCGGGGAATGGGACGCCGCCGCGCGCCTGATCTCTGACGACCTGCTCGACCGCTTCGGCTTCTCCGGCAGCCCCGCTGACCTCATCGCGCAGGCTGAGGCGCTCTACGAGGCGGGCGCGTCGCGGGTCGAGTTCGGCACGCCGCACGGCCTGTCGAGCGAGCGCGGCCTGCGGCTGCTCGGCGAGCAGGTCGTCCCCGCGCTCAGGCACGGCTGAGAATCGACACGGCGCGCGGAGCAATGTCTCTCCGCGCGCTGTTATGAGTCGTGCTGCGCTGGTGTTCCTGAGGCTTACAGGACGACGTAGGCTGCGACACAGTCCTTCGCGTCGAAGTCGTCGAGCTTGCACAGCGGCTCGATGATCCAGACGATCTGATGGCAGCGGAAGGCGGTATCCGCGTCGCTGGCCCCTACATAGCTCATGCAGGCTCCAAAAAGCTGCGCGGCAAACGACGGGCTGCTGCTGGAGTCGCTGCTCTGAGGGATCGGCGTGACCTGTGTACAGCCCGACCACTCGAAGACGTAGGGCTTGCTGTGGTCGTCGAGACCGGTCAACTGGAAGCGGCCATCGGTCAGGCGCGAGAGGTAGACCGGGCCATAGCTGCCCATCCCCTGCGCGATCACGGTATTGACAGCGGGGTTGTGCGCCACGGCAGCGATCTGCTCCGGCGAGACGTGGAACAATTCATCGCCATGCAGGTTGAGCAGGCGAAGGCCCGCGCCGTCCGGGCTGCTGACCGGGTTCATGCTGGCGTCAACACAGTAGACCGAGTCGCCGCCGAGGTAGCCAGCGAGGTTGATGCGGCCATCACCTTCCCACGCAGCAGCCGGAGCCACGCGCGTGAACAGGATCAGCAGCAGCGCCAGCGCGACTGGAATCACCAGCCCTTGAAAACCGTTGCGATTAGGGGACGAAACGTTCATGAGGGAAACTCCTGTCGCTTGAAAAACGTTCATCAGATTGCCTTATTCAAGCAGAAACGCCGTCGGCGATCTTCCGGCATTGGTTCGATTCCGCGCTGGCGATTTGGGCTGACCTGCGCTCAGTCCCTGGTTGGAGAAGATCGAGGGCAAAGGGCATGATGACGGCGAACAGGCTGTTTGCCACGCGCCCTGAAAGGATTCATGCTTCGACCGTCGAGAAACTAAAACGGCGCGCGGAGCCACAGGCTCCGCGCGCCGCCAACCGGAAGATGGTTCAAGCTAGCGCGGACGATTGATGTACTCCAGGCACGACTCGCTGGTGTTGTAGCCCTGATCCTTGCATTCGGCTTCCAGAGCAGGAACCCAGTAATCGAGACAGTCCTGCTTATCGATGCCGTCATACGGATCGCAGTACGAGTCGATATTGAAGCGGTCGCCGGGGCGCTGGCTGTCATCGTCGCCGCTCTGAGGGATCGGCGTGACCTGTGTACAGCCCGACCACTCGAAAACGTAGGATTTGCCGTGATCGTCCTGCCCGCTGAGCTGGAAACGGCCATCGGTCAGCCGTGACAGGTAGACCGGGCCGAAGCTGCCGTTACCCTGCGCGATCACGGTATTGACGGCGGGATGCTCGCCGACAGCGGCGATCTGCTCCGGCGAGACGTAAAACAGCTCATCGCCATTCAGGTTGAGCAGGCGAAGGCCCGCGCCATTCGGCTCGCTGGTCGGGCTGCTGCCGTTAGCGCAGTAAATGACGTCGCCGCCGAGATAGCCAGCGAGGTTGATGCGGCCATCGCCTTCTGCGGCGCGGATGGATGAGAGACCGCCGAACAGCAGGACGAGGGCGGTCAGAGCGAGTGAGAAGAGCGGCCAGGTGGAGCGGGTGATGCGGGTCATGTGCGTGTCTCCTGAATGGATGTGGTGAATGCGAATGACCCTATTCAACCAGAAGCGCCGCTGCTGATCTTCGGTCGTCGGGGGGAATCTCACCCGGCAAAATAGACTGAGCGTCTTTCAGACTTTCGACCGAGCCTCGTTTTCGCCATCCTGACCCAGAATAGCGGGCAGGGCGTGAGCTTCCACCGGTGCGCGATTTTCCGCGCCTGGGGACTTCGCGCTGATGATCGGGAAAGAAACAAAACACGCCCGACCTGTTCAGGTCGGGCGTGTCAGTAAGGACTACCGGCCCACGACTACGGCCAGTAGGTGTCGTTGCCCCGGTCGTTGTCGTTGCTCAGGTCATCGTGCTTGATCGATTCGCTCGGATCGGGGATCGGGTTGACCGGCGTGCAGCCGTTCCAGCTCAAGAAATAGGGCTTGCCATGCTCGTCGGTTCCGTTAAGCTGGAACTGGCCGCTGCTCAGGCGGTAGAGCGAGACGGCGCCGTAGCTGCCTTTACCCTCGGCGATCAGCGTGTTCTGCGCCGGGAACGGGGCCACGGCGGCAATCTGCTGCGCGGAGACGTAGAACAGCTCGCTGCCATTGATGCTCAACAGGCGGATGCCTGCGCCGTCCGGGTTGCTGGTCGCGGCCTTGCTGCCATCGACGCAGTAGACGACGTCGCCGCCGAGATGCGGCGCGACGTTGATGCGCCCATCCGTGTCCGGCGCGGCAGCGGCGATGTGGGCGATGGCTGCGATCATGGCGATGGCGATTGCCAGCAGCAGCACGTTCAGATTAAAGCGTCGGGATGAGGTGAGAGTCATTGCAGAAAGCTCCTGTGTAAAAGTGAGACGGTCGCGTCTCCCGTTGATGCTGTCCATTCAACCAGAAAGGCCGCCGCCGATCTTCCGACCGAAGCTCTAACCTGTATAACCGCTTTCGGTCGATGAAATCTGCGGCCTTTGACGGATTGACAGCCGGGATGTACAGTTCGCTTTCCACTTTTTCCTGCTCAGGCAGCCATCCTTCAGGTGAAGTTCATGCCCCGTCTGTTCGATCCTTTGACCCTGCGCGGCGTCACGCTGCGAAATCGCGTCGGCGTCTCGCCGATGTGCATGTATAGCTACGTTGACGGTTACGCGACTGACTGGACACTGGTGCATCTCGGTTCGCGCGCTGCCGGGGGAGCCAGCCTGGTCATCGCCGAGGCGACCGCCGTCGAGGCGCGTGGACGGATCACGCCTGACGATCTCGGCATCTGGTCAGACGCCCACGCTGAGAAGCTCGCGCCGGTGACGCAGTTCATCGCGCAGCAGGGCGCAGTTCCCGGTATCCAGATCGCCCACGCCGGACGCAAGGCCGCGACCGCGCGGACGTGGGCCTCTAAACGCGGCCCGCTCTCGGATGATGAAGGCGGCTGGCCGATTGTCGGCCCCAGCCCGCTGCCCTTCGCCGAGGGCTATCGCGTCCCGCATGAGCTGACTATCGACGAGATCAGGTCGGTTCAGATCGCCTTCCGCGACGCGGCGGCGCGGTCGCGTGAGGCAGGCTTCCGCTTTCTGGAACTGCACGGCGCGCACGGCTACCTCATCAACAGCTTTCTCTCGCCGATTGCCAACCAGCGCGCCGATGCTTACGGCGGCTCGTTCGAGAACCGGACGCGCTTCCTGCTCGAAACTGTCCGCCTCGTGCGCGCCGTCTGGCCGGACGAACTGCCGCTGGCGGTGCGCCTGTCGGTCGTCGATTGGTTCGCGGACGGCTGGATGCTCGACGATTCGATTGCGCTCTCGCGCCTGCTCAAGGCGGAAGGTGTCGACGCGATTGATTGCAGCTCCGGCAGCATTGCCCACGGCGCGCGCATTCCGACCGGGCCGGGCTATCAGGTTCCGTTCGCCGAGGCTATTCGCCGCGCGGCAGCTATCCCGACAATGGCCGTCGGCCTGATCGACGCGCCAACCCACGCCGCCGAGATCATCGGCAACGACCGCGCTGACATGGTGCTGCTCGGTCGCGCCTCGCTCCGCGATCCGTACTGGCCGATCCATGCCGCCGTCGCGCTCGGTGTCGACACCGCTGGCCTGATTCCGCCCGCCTATCACCGCATGTTCGAGCGCTAGAATCAGGAACCTGTTCTGTTCTGTTCTGTGCTGTCGCTGCGGCGTCGACTCGATTCTCAGCTTTTTCTCACCATCAGCCGATTTTACGCTCATGTCGCTGTACATAATTAAGGATGAAATTTCAATAGGAGATGAAATATGGCTGACAATGGCGTTTGGGATCAGATCGCAGGTCAGTGGAAG
>CAZZAO010000055.1:11364-29543 GCA_964652205.1 uncultured Anaerolineaceae bacterium
GTGAGGCCCGCAAGCAGTGGGGCAAGCTGACCGACGACGAAATCGAGCAGGTCAAGGGCCAGCGCGACGTTCTGGCTGGCAAGGTTCAGGAGCGCTACGGGGTCACGAAGGAAGAGGCTAATCGTCAGGTTGACGACTGGGCCAACAACCACAAGTGGTAATCCGGCCCCACGACTGAAGCGCTGAAAACGCCCGGCAAGTCGTCGGGCGTTTTTGATTCCTGCCACGCGGTCGATTCCGCGCTGGAAGGCCGTAGGCTGAACGTCCGTTGACTTTCGACATAACCGCCCGGATACTAGGCTTTGCTGGAACCGAATCCTCTGCGAGGACGTCTAGTTCAGGGTTCAGCTAAGGAGAAAGAATGACCACTGTCCGCGCGAATGGGAGAACGCTGCGCGCCCGGCGCGGCAGCGAGACGATGCTGGTTCAGCAAACTCGCCCGCGCAGTTTAATCGGTCAAATTCAGGCGCTGCTGCTTCAGCCGGGAAGTTTCTTTCGGGGGCTGACGGCATCGCGCCAATGGTTGTGGGCTGCACTGCTGATTCTGGCCCTGACCGGCGCGGCAGCAGTACGACAGGCTGCGCTGATAGCTGCCGCAGCCAGCCCGGACTCCGGCGCTCCAGTCGCTATCGACCCGTCGATGAGCGGCGGCTTTCCCGGTGGGGGCGGCGGAATCGACAGCGGCATTCCGCCGGACGGCGGCATTCCCGGCGCGGCCCCTGCGCCCGGTAACGTCATCGGCACATGGACGACGGCGCTGGTCGCTGCCGGGACGATTGCGCTTGGCTGGCTGATCCAGATGGTGCTGCTGTGCGAGGTCTCGCTCTTTCGCGGTCACGCGCCGTCGCTCGGCCAGAATCTACGGATCGCCGTCTGGGCGAGCCTGCCGCTGGCGCTGATGGCCGGCTTACAACTCGCCTACTATGCGGCAGGCGGCTCGGTCGGACAGGCAGGGCTGGTCGGCTACGTCGGCCAGATTCCTGGCTACGAGCAGCAGTCCCCGTTCGCGCAGGCGCTGATTTTGTCGGCGCTCTCGCGGGCAACCATTTTCTGGCTGTGGAGCGCTTTACTGCTTTATTTCGGCGCGCGCCATGCCCTCGGTGGACACTGGCTTACGTCGGCGCTGGTCGTGCTGATGTGGGCGGCGGTGCTGATTGTCGCGCCGGTAGCAACCGGGGCGATTATCGCCCAGGACGCGGCTCCCATCGAACAACCCATTGACCAGCCGCAGCCTGACTGGAGCGATTTGCAGTCCGGCTCGCCACGCCAGATGGAAGCCCCTGATTCGGGGGCTGTCAGCGAAGGCGGTGAGGCTCAATCTGTGCCGCTCATGCGCCCCATCCCCGCAGGCTAGCACGGTTACGCTGAGGCACGCCATGCAGCATCCATCGAAGAGCGCGCCGATGATTATCGGGCAGGAACTGGAGAAATCCTTCCGGCTCGGCGATCAGTGGGTCAACGCGCTGGCAGGCGTTGACCTGACCATTCCTGAAGGCCAGTTCGTCGGCATTATGGGGCCGAGCGGCTCCGGCAAGAGTACGCTGCTCTACCTGCTCGGCGGCCTCGACCGACCAACTGGCGGCGCGATCCAGATCGCCGGGCAGCGGCTCGACGGCATGAGCAGCGCGGAACTGGCCCGCTTCCGGCGCGAGACTATCGGCTTCATTTTTCAGGCGTTCCACCTCGTGCCGACGCTGACCTCGCTCGAAAATGTCGCTCTGCCGGGCGTCTTTGCCGGTATCCCGCGCGACGCCCGCGAGCAGCGCGCGACCCGCCTGCTGTCGATGCTCGGCATGGCCGAACGGATGGATCACCGACCGAGCCAGCTTTCTGGCGGTCAGCAGCAGCGTGTCGCCATCGCCCGGTCATTGTTCAATAACCCGCCGATCATCATGGGCGACGAGCCGACCGGCGCGCTCGATAGCAAAACCGGTAAGACGGTCATGGAGCTGCTGCGCTGGCTCTGCACGCATCGCGGCAAGACGGTCGTCATTGTGACGCATGATCCCGGCGTGGCGAGCTACGCCGACCGGATGATTCAACTGAAGGATGGGCGCATTGTCGGCGACGAACGGCAGGCGCCACGGAGAGAGACTGACGATGTGGCCTAAGTTTTCCCGACCGCTGGTGCTGCTGATGGCGCTGCTGCTGGTCGCCGGTTTGTGGCGGTCGATGTTATCCAGCGCGGCGCTGGCACAGGGCGACCAGACGGAACAGGCCGAGCCGCCGACTGCGACCGATCAGCCGACGAACACACCGCCGCCGACGGCGACCTTTACGCCGACATCTACGCCGCAGCCGCCCGCGCAAATCACCGACGAGCCGACCGACGCGCCCCCGGCAGACCTGAGCGTGAGCGCCAGCGAGCCGCGTGAAATCACCGCCGGGGAAGAGCGGACGCTCTCGGTTTTCGGCCAGAACTTCACCAGCGCCACGACTATTCGGCTGGTCGGCTTCGGCCTGCTGACGACGTCTCCGATCAATAGCGGCGCGTTGAGCGCAGCGCTGCCTGCGTCAATTCCGCCGGGGGAGTACGCGATTCAGGTCAGCGACCCGGTCAATGGCTCGGACGACGCGCCCGGTAAGCTGCGCGTTCGGCGAGCGCCGGGGCCGACCGACCTTCCCTCGACTGCGAAGCCCGACCCGACGCAGACCGATCAGCCGACTCTGGTTCCCGGTCAGCCGTCGCTGATGACGCGCAATTACAGCGCCAGTCCATCGTCGGTGGCTCCCGGCGGCCAGCTTGTGCTGACGTTCGAGGTCATCAATCAGGGCAATCGGCCCGCGCTTGGCGTCTCAGCCGCGCTCGACTCCGACGGTAAGTTCGTCCCCGCTGGCGGTCAATCGGGCGCGACGCTGCCCGATCTGCCGGTCGGCGGGATCGTCACGGTGACGCTCACGGTTGGCGCGGCGATGGACGCGCCCGCAGGCCCGGCGACCGTGCCGATCACGTTTGCCTACAGCGACTTCGAGGGGAAGCCCTATACGTCGAAAGCCAACCTCGGCGTGACTGTGCAGGAACAGGCGCGCTCGTCGCAGGTGACGCTGGCGCGCTACAGCATTGATCCGAATCCGGTGGTTCCCGGCGAGCCGGTCAGGGTGACGGTGCTGGTCACGAACAGCGGAACAGATGTGGCTCGACAGGTCTTGCTCCGCGTGACCGGCGATGGCAGCGTGCTGCTGGCTGGCCCGCAAGGAGACAGCTTTCCAGTCGGCGATCTGGCCCCCGGCGCGAGCGCCAGCCTCGATCTGCCGCTGGTCGTCAGCAGCGGAGCCAAACGCGGCCCGCAGTCGCAGCCGTTCACGATGAGCTATCTGCAAAAAGGCGAGTCGAAGGATACGGCGGGCAGTCTGACGCTCAATGTCGCCGATGTGACCGTCCCGCAGCCGCTGATGCTGCTCGACAGCTACGACATTGGCGCGGATCAGCTTCAACCGGGCGACCGCTTCACGCTCCACGCGACGCTCAAAAACGTCGGCGCGGCGGGAGCCAGCGATCTGCTCGTGACTTTTGGCACGGTCGAGCAGACGAGCGACGGCGGCACCGACACCACCGGCGACAGCAGCGGCGGCTCGTCAAGCGGCGGATCGAACACCAGCACCACGCCAGGCACGACCTTCGCGCCGCTCAATGCGGGCGGCACGCTCTACATCGGCGCGCTGGCCGGGGCGGGCGGCACGGCCACGATCCAGCAGGATTTTATCGTCAACGGCACGATCAGTAGCGGCATCTACAGTCTGCCGATCACGCTGCGCTATCAGACGCCCGATGGCGCGACCAATCAGGACAGCCTGCGCGCCAGCGTCGTCGTCGTTGCGCCGCCGCAGCTTCAGGCTACACTGACCGGCCCGCTGCCGGAACAGGTCAACGTCGGCGATCCGATCCCGCTTGGCCTTGAAATCCTGAACGTCGGCAAGAATAGTGTCAGGCTGACGCGCGCCGAGGTCACGGCGCAGAACGGCGACGTTCAGGACGGCGCGGAGACGTTCCTCGTTCCGCTGGCGGCGGACGACAGCGCGCCGATCACCGCGACGATCTTCGCGCAGGCTGAAGGCGCGGTGACGATGACGGTCACGCTGCATTTCCGCGACGACCTGAATCAACCATCGACGCTGATGTTCACCTATGAGACAACTGCCGTGACTCCGCCGCCGCCGGAAACTGAGCAGCCGACGGATGAACAGCCGCCGCCGGAGCCAACGCCGTCGAACGACGACCGCATTGGCCGCTTCCTGCTCGGCTTCCTGGGGCTGGGCAGCTAAGAAAGAAGCGAGAGCCGAGAAATGAGAACCGGGAAAGCGCAGAGACAGGCCATTACTCTCGATCTCTTTCTCGGCTCTCGGCTCTAAATATCAAGCTGTCTGAGTAAGCAGATAGGCTCCCACTTTGTTTTATGAACTGGCACAACTGGCGTTCGGCAACCTGATTCGGGCGCGCGCGCGTCTCGCCATGACGGCGGGCGGAGTCCTCGTCGGGACTGCCGCCGTCATTCTGCTGATCGCGCTGACCATCGGCCTGCAAAATGCCGCCGAAGCGGGGATCGGGGCCAGCGGCTCGCTGACCGAGCTTCAGGTCTACCCGAATTACGAATTTCGCCCCAACGCGGACGGCTCAACGCAGAGCGAAATTCCACAACTCACCCAGGCCGCCGTGCGCGAATTCTGGAAGATCAAGGGTGTCGCCGCTGTCATCCCGATGACCAATCTCCAGAACGGCCAGCTTCTCTCCGGCGACTATTACGGCTACGGTCAGATCGTCGGCATCGACCCGGCGCTGCTGCCCTATCTCGGTGCGAAGCCACAGCAGGGCAGCCTGACGCTCGACCCGAACGAAGTGATCGTCGGCGGCGCAGTCGGGCAGCAGTTCTATGATCCGAACAACACGGAGTCCTATCAACCCCTGACGGTCGATCTGTGGACATCCCCGCTGACGCTGCTGCTCTACGATTCGAGCGGGCAAAATCCGCGCCCGCGCAAGATCAACCTCAAAGTCAGCGCGGTGCTGCAATCCGGCGGCAGTTACGATAGCTGGCTGCTGCTGCCGCTCAACGACGTGATGAAGTACAACGAGTGGTCGAGCGGCACGAAGCTTGACCCGAAGACCTTCACCTTCGATCAGGTCACGATTCGCACCACCAGCCGCGAGACGACCAATGCCGTCTCCGACGCGGTGCGTAAACTCGGCTACATGCCGGGCGGCATGGGCGAGTTCCTCAACCAGCTTAACGGCTTTTTCACGACCATGCGGCTGATGCTCGGCGGCATCGGCGGCGTGGCGCTGCTGGTCGCGGCCTTCGGCGTCGCCAACACGATGACGATGGCGATTCTGGAGCGGACGAAGGAAATTGGCCTGATGAAAGCTATCGGCGCGACCGACCGCGACGTGCTGACCGTTTTTCTGATCGAGGCCGGGCTGGTCGGCCTGTCCGGCGGCGTGGCCGGAGTCGGCGTAGCGCTGGCGCTGCAAAACGCGGTCAACTCGGCCTTGAAGAACGCCCCGCAGAGTCAGGGCGGCGGCATGAGCTTTCTGCCGTTCGATACCTCGCAGATTGGCGGCAATTTGCTGGTCATCCCGCCGGAACTGGTCTTCTTCGCTATCCTGCTGGCGATGGGCGTCGGTCTCGGCGCGGGGCTGTACCCGGCGCTGCGCGCGGCCCGCCTGCCGCCAGTCGTCGCGCTCAAGTCGGAATAGTGCTAGATTCGTACCACTGTTCTAATCGGACAGGAGCAGCCGGAATGGCGACTTCGCTGGCGCAAAAACTGGGGATCAAACCAGCTCAACGGGTGCTGCTGCTCAACGCGCCGAGCGGCTATGCTGAGCTGCTCGATCCGCTGCCGGATGGCGTGACGCTTTCGACTCGCGCCGACGGCAGCCCCTACGATGGGGTGCAGGCGTTCGTCTCCAGCCGCGCTGACGTCGAAACCGGCGCGCCGCAGGTTCTGGCGGCGCTCAAGGCTGGCGGTGTTCTCTGGATGATCTACCCGAAGAAGTCCTCGAAGATCAAAACTGACATCTCGCGCGATGCGGGCTGGGATCGCCTGCGCGCCGCCAGTTACGACGCCGTGGCCGTCGTCTCGGTCGATGAGACGTGGTCGGCGCTGCGCTTCCGCCCCTCGTCGGAGATCAAATACAGGGCGTGAAGCATCGCTCCATCCCGTCCCTGACATGAGGGTGTTACCGCATCGTGTGGCCTCGATTGCCTTGATGGGCGCGGGCATGATGCCTTATGCCCCTGCGAAATTTCGCTGGCCTGTCCTTCTCCCCTCTCTGCTTGCGGAGAGGGGTCGGGGGTGAGGTCGGCGGGCGCGACCAAGCGCGTCTCGACAGAAGCTGTCGTCCTCTCTTTCTCCCCTCTCTGCTTGCGGAGAGGGGTCGGGGGTGAGGTCGGACGCTGACTCGATCTTTCTCCCCTCTCCCGGAGGGCGGGGGCCGGGGATGAGGGAAAATCAAAAGCGGCCACGAGGAATATTCCCTCGTGGCCGCTTTGGGTATTGCTACAGCGGAGTTACGGCGTCGCTTCTGCCGTCGCTTCCGTCGCGGCGGCGGTGGCTTCCGGCGTCACGGCGCGGGCGGTGGCCGTCGAGATAATGGATTCCATCGTTGACTGCATGGCCGTCTGCTGGATGACGGCGGTCGCCGTCTGCTGGACTTCGCTGTACGGGTTGGCGGTCGGCGGCAGAGTCGGCGTGGCCGTCGGGTAGATGTAGGGCGGCAGCGACAGGTAGCCGATCATGCCAGCCACGACATCCTGCGGCAGCAGATAAATCGTCTGGTTGCCGGTCAGCGACACCAGCGGCTCGGCCAGAACAACAGGCGTCCCTTCAGGCGTAGACTCGGCTGCGGTTGCCTCAGCCATCGAGAAGGTTGCCTCGGCGGTGGCAGCAGTCGCTTCAGCCGTGCCGACCGCTGTCGGAGCGACGACGGTGCTGCCGGGGCCTTGCTCGCCGCCGATCCGCACTTCCGAGGTTGCGACCGCCGCGCCCGTCGATTCTGGCGTGACCTGGGTGGCGGCAGCCTGCGTACCGACGGCGGCATTGGTCGCCGAGACAGCGTCGCTGAGCGCCTGTGCCGCTTCGGTGATTGCCGCTTCGCTGGTCGCTTCGACAATTTCAGTCGCCAGCGCGTTGAGCGTCGGGTTCGCGCCGACCTGCTCGGTGACGGGGACTGCATCGGTCGGCGCCGCAAACGTACTCAGGTTGCCCTGATCGAGCTGTGAATTGGGGAGCTGCATCTCTGTCGCTTCCGGCGTCGTGCTTGCGCCCGCAATCTGCTCGACAGCGGCGTAATAGCGCGTGTTATTCGGATTCTTGCTGCCGACGTGGATGGCGAAGATCGCGCCGCTGCTGGTCGAAGCGTAAATCGTGTACAGCGGCTGGTCGAGGCCGAAGTCAGCCAGCGAAGCGCTGTCGAACTTATCCGCATACTGGAAGCCCGCGAAAGCCGTGACGCTGCTGCTGACTTTCGCGGTGTCGATGGGCAGCGCCTGCGGTTTGGTGTAGGTCACGGACGACACGCTGCCGGTCGAGGCTGCTTCGGCGATGCCGCTATCGACCACGTCCCAGCCGCCGTTCTGCGCCTTGCCCAGAACGATGGCTTGCCCGCTGTGGTTGTCACGCACTTCGAGGCGGGTGACGGTGTTCTGGTCGAGACCCTGCCAGAGCGGGCCGGACGTCGTTTCCGGCGTCGGCGTGTTCGCGCCGGGTGCGGCAGCCTGATTGTTGTTGAACAGGGTCACGCCGATGATGACGAGCAGCGCCACGACGATGAGGGCGATAGTCCCCCGGTTGAGTCGCATGTTTCAATCTCCTTAGCGAGTCGCGCGCGCGCGCTCCCGGTTATTCCACCAGACGAAGATGCCAATGGCAAGTATACCAAATGGCATTACAAATACAGTCAGGAAATTGATATTGCGCGTGGTTTGCGTGTCGGCGAAGATCGGCGTGTCCTGCGGCTTCTGCTCGCTGACGATGTTGGTCGCCGCGAAGAAGTCGTTGAACCTGGTCGCCCAGACGACGCTGTTGAACGCCACCGGGAAGTTATCGAGGTTTTGCAGCGCCGCGAACTCGTCCTGCGCCGGGGCCACGCTGCCAAAGACGACCAGATGCGCGCCCGTCTTAGCGTTGACGGCCTGCGCGGCGACGACGAATGGCCCCGCCGTGTCAGCGTCAGTTTTAGCAACCTTACCCTGCATGATGGTGGAGAAATCGGTCGTGGCGAACGAGGTCGCGCTGGTGCGGACGAGCGGCGTCACGGTGACATCAGCCGGGGCCGTCGTGTTGACTTCGATGCTGTGCGGCGTCTCGAAGATCATCGCCGCCTGACCGGGATCGACATTGGTGGTGATAAAGCTCGACTTGTCGAAATCGGTCGCTACCGGCAGCAGCGGCGTCTGGAAGGCCTGCGTGGCGTCGAGGACGACGTCGTTGCGGAAGCGCAGGCCGAAGTGATCCCACAGGTAGCTGTTGAGCTTCTCGGTCGAAGCCAGCGATTCACCCTTGTCGTTCAGGCTGCTTCCGGCCAGCAGGACGACGTTGCCGCCCTTGTCGAGATAGTCGGTCAGCACTTTCAGTTCGTCGTCCGAGAGCGGCTTAGTCCCGCCGGGGATAATCATCACCTCGCCGTCCGCCGAAGCGTCGTTGAGCTTGATCGTCCCGTTCGGATTTTCCAGATCGACGAAGGTGGTCGATTGCGTCTTCCAGCTAAACTGCTTGAGGGTGCTGTCGAGCTGGGTCATGCCGGTTTGCTGGCCGCCGCCGGTCGCGGTCAGGCCGCCATCGACGGTGATGTAGTAGGCGCGGAAATCGCCCGACGCCGACACCTTGAGGATCGCGTTGGTCAACTGATCCTGGCTGGCGCTCGACGCAATCTGCGCTTTGGCTGCTTCCGGCTGACCCTGAGCGTCCAGCGGCGCGACGGCGATCTGCCCCGGTTGGGCAGGCGCGCCGGTCGCTCCCTTGTACTGGGCGATCATCTGCGGGTTGCGGTCAGGGTCGATGAAGGTGTAGCTGATCTTCCCGGCGCTGGTTTTGGCGTAGTCGTCGAACAGCACCGTATCGCGGTCGCGCTGGCCCGCCTGACCTGAGCCATAGAAGGCGATCAGTTCCAGTTTGGGCAGCGTCGGGTCTTTGCCGAGGTTGGTGACGGCAGTACGGGCGGTATCGGTCAGCGAGTAATCGTTGCGCTGCGTCAGGTCTTTGCTGATCTTGAGATTGCGGACGACGCCGTAGATGCCGATCAGCGCGACGATCAGGATGAACGTCACCAGCACGCTCAGGCCGCCGAAGCGGGCCGTGCGACCACTGAGCGCGTCGCGCGCCTGATCGGGGGCCATCAGCACCCAGGCGATCAGCGCCAGCACCCCGAAGGCGAGGCCGCCGTAACCGACGACGCCGAAGGCGGGCTGCGTCAGCGCGACGATCAGCGCGATGGCGAAGCCGAGAACGGACAGAATCAGCAGGTACTGCGGCGGGAAGAACGGTTCCTGCTGCTCTTGAGGCTGCTTGTTGAAGTCGGGAGTCTGGTCAGTCATGGTTTAAGCTCTCCAGCGCCGAGTCTCGACGATGCGCGTGGTGATGAACAGCGCCGCGATCATCATGAAGATGAAGTACAGAATGTCTTCCGGGCGGACGATGCCGCGCTGAAGGGTCGATTCGTAGTGGGCTTGCAGGCCAAGCTCGCGGACGAAGTCGGCGACGGCGCTCGGATTGGGGCCGCCCTGCGCTGACTGTCCGGCGATCCACTGCGCCGCGACTTCGGCCAGATACAGCACCAGAATAGTCGCCGCGCCGAGGAAGGCCGCGACGACCTGATCTTCAGTTACGGCTGACCAGATCATCGTGATCGCCAGCACCGCGCCGCCGTACAGCCAGGCGCCGATGTAGGCGCCGAAAGCCACGCCCCAGTCCGGTACGCCGATGGCGGCGAACACGACCAGATAGATCAGCGTCATGGCGAGCAGCAGGGTGTAGTAGAACCACGCGGCGAGGAACTTGCCGAGGATGAACGAGCCTTCGCTCATCGGCAGGGTCATCAGCACTTCGAGCGTACCTTCGCGCGATTCCTCGGCGATCAGGCGCATCGTCAGCAGCGGGCCGATCAGGAACGTCAGAAAGACCAGCAGGCCGGGCGCGTAGGTCGGGTCTGCCGGGTAGTTCCCGTTGGCCTGGCTGATGTAACCGTTGAACAGCACACCCAGGAAAAACAGCATGGCGAAGGCGATGGCGTAAGCGATAGGCGAGCGGAAGTAAACGCCGACTTCCCGCTTAAAGACTGCGAATGTGGCTCTCATGACTGGGCGATCTCCGTCTCGTTCTCGTCCGCCACGACCGCTTCAGCGGCCAGCGCGTCGGCTTCTTCCTGCGAATGCTCGTGCCGCGTCAGTTCAAGGAAGATTTCTTCCAGATTGACGGCCAGCGGGCGAAGCTCCATCAGCTTCCAGCCCTGCTGCACGACGACCCGCGCGATCTCCGGTCGCGGGTCGAGTTCCGGGCTGGACGGCGTGACGACGATGCCATTGGATTGAACCGCCGCGCTGGCGACGCCGGGGATGGCCTGAATAACGGCCAGCGCAAGCTCGTTGGGGATGTCGACGCGCACCATGACGCGACCGCCGCGCTCCAGTTCCATCCGCAGGTCACTCGGCGAGCCAGTGGCGATGATCTGCCCCTGATTGATGATGATGACGTTATCGCACACCTGCTCGACTTCGGAGAGGATGTGCGTGCTGAACAGCAGCGTATGATTACGTCCAAGATCGCGCACCAGCTCGCGCAGTTCCAGCACCTGAATCGGGTCGAGGCCGATGGTCGGCTCGTCGAGGATCAGCACTTCCGGGTCGTGGATCAGCGCCTGAGCCAGACCGACACGCTGGCGCATCCCTTTCGACAGCGTGCGAATGTGGCTCTCGGCCCGGTCGAGCAGGCCGACGCGCTCCAGCACTTCGTTGGCGCGCTGGCGGCGGTTCTTGATGCCGCGAATTTCGCCCATATACATCAGGTAGCCGCGCGCGGTCATGTCGCGGTATAGCGGTACATTTTCCGGGAGATAGCCGACGCGCTTGCGGACTTCCATGCTTTTGTCGAAGACGTCGTATCCGGCCACGACGTCGGCGGCATGAAGCCGGTCAGCATCCGCATGGTGGTCGTCTTGCCGGCGCCGTTCGGCCCGAGGAAGCCAGTGACCTGCCCCGGAGCGGCGGTGAAGGAGATGCTCTTCACGGCTTCAAACTCACCGTAGCGCTTCGTTAAATTCTGCACTTCGATCATAGAAATTGCTCCCGATGAAACCGGTTAGAGACTGTCCGAAATCGACTCCTGTTGTCGGCTCAATTTCACGTCCCCTGTGGCGGCGTGCAAACGGGACGCATTATAACCGTGTGCGTGAACTTTGGGCAGAGGCGAGTCACGGGGGACGTGTAAACAGAATGTAAACTCTACGGTGGCGCGGAGAGAACTACAAACGATGTTACGCCCTTCACTATTGTTCGGCGCTGCAACGAGGGTTAACATTCCGTGTGGCGTTTTCACCGCTTTTCAATGGCGGGGACGCACGGCGAGGCATGGCTCCCATGCAGCGGCGTCACCGAGGTGCAGCGCGCCCCGACGATGCGCGGGGGAATGCCATGCCATCTGTTGACTGAGCAATGAGGTTCTGGCATGTCGCAATCCCCGTTTGATGACCGCGAGCCGCTTCCCGACCACCTCGCGGATACCGGGCCGATTCGCCCGATCCGCGACCGGAGCGATCAACTTCCTGTCTGGCGTCGCGGCCTCGGGCTGGTCAGTCTGCTCGGCGCGGCAGCGCTGACCGTGGCGACGCTGGCGCTCGTTTTTTTGCCTCAGAGCGAACCCGCGCCCGAAGCACTTCCAGCCACTGTCACTCGCGCCGCAACCCTCGCGCCGACCCCCGCGATACAGCCGCTACAGCCGACCAGCAGCAGCCTCATCCCGTCAGGCTCCATCCTGCCGACCCTTGACCCGAATCAGGTTCCGGCGCTGCTCAACGCACCGATTGCCCCGGTCAGCGTGGTCGATGGCGGCGTCAGATCGACACGCAACATCTACGATCCGTTTACGATTATCCCTGAGCGCACCCGCAGCGAAGTCGAGCAGTACACGGTTGTCTCTGGCGATACCATCTTCAGCATCGCCGAGCGCTACGGCCTCAAGCCGGAAACGATTGTCTGGGGCAACGATCACAGCCTGGTCGATGGCCTGCGACCGGGGCGCGTCATCAACATCCTGCCGGTCGATGGCGTCTATTACACCGTCCAGACCGATGAGACGGTCGCCAGCATCGCCAAAAAGTTCTTCGTCGATCCTTATACGATCATCGACGCCGACTACAACGATTTATTCGGCAAGAAACCCGAAGATACGCTGCCGAGCGGGACGAAAGTCGTCATTCCCGGCGGCCAGCGCGAGGCCATCACCTGGAACCCGGTTGTCCAGCGCGTGCCGGGCAGCGGCGGCGCGGGCGGCAGCGGCGAGAAGATTTCCTTCGCGCCCGGTGATCCCGGAAGCTGCGGCCTCGTCCCGAATCCGGGCGGCAGTGGGGGCTGGTCGCCGCCGCTGACCACGGCCTATACGTGGATGCGCGGCTTTTCGTCGGTACACAGCGGCGTCGATCTCGCCACGCCGATTGGCACGCCGGTTCACGCGGCGATGGGCGGCACGGTTGTCTTTGCGGGCTGGAATAGCTGGGGCTATGGCTACACCGTCGTGCTGGCGAGCGGGCCGTTCAGCACGCTCTACGGCCATCTGAGCGCTATCGGCGTGAGCTGCGGCCAGTTCATCGGCTCCGGTCAGGTGGTCGCGTCGTCCGGTTCGTCCGGCAACTCGACCGGCCCGCACCTGCACTTCGAGATTCGCTATCTCGACGTCCCGCAGGACCCGACTTACACGATGGCGTTCTAACCCACCCTCCCCCTCTCCGCTGGCGGAGAGGGTGAGGGTGAATGGCATCGTCCTGCCTATTGTTCCGATCCTCATCAACCGCTAAACTACGACCTGCCCTGACCGACCATTGAGGTTGCGCCATGCCGTATTCGTTCCGCGAAGATGAGCCGCTTCCCGACCATCTCGCCGACACCGGCCCGATGAAGTCGATCCGCGACGCAGGTCGGGTTCCCGCGTGGCGGCGCGCCGTCGGGCTGGTCAGCCTGCTCGGCGCGGCGGCGCTGACGGTGGCGACCATCGCGCTGATCCTCGAGCCGCAGGCCGCGCCGATCCCGGCTGCGCTGCCGACTGACTTTCCGCCGACCGCCACGCTGGCGCCGACGCTGACGCCCGTGCCGGAGCAAAACCTCGACAGCCAGACGCTTCAGACGGTCGTCGTCCTGCCGACGCTCGACCCGAATCAGGTTCAGGCGCTGCTGGCAGCGCCGATGTCCGCCCCGGACGGCAGATTCGTGCGCGCGGTGCGCAATGTCTACCAGCCCTATACCATCATCCCTGAGCGCAAGCGCAGCAGCGTCGAGCCGTACACGGTCGTCAACGGCGACACGATTTTCACGATTGCCGAGCGCTACGGGCTTCAGCCGGAAACGATTGTCTGGGGCAACGATCACAGTCTGGTCGATGGCCTGCGTCCCGGCAAGGTCATCAACATCCTGCCGGTCGATGGCGTCTACTACATCGTCCAGTCGAAAACTGAATCTATCGCCGACATCGCCCGACGCTTCGTGGTTGACCCGTATACCATCATTGATGCCGAGTACAACGACCTGTTCGACAAACGGCCTGAGGACGAGCTGCCGAGCGGGACGCGCGTCGTCATTCCCGGCGGCCAGCGCGAGCAGATCACCTGGACGCCGGTCGTCCAGCGCGTGGCGGGCAGCGCGGGCGGGAGCGGGGGGGACAAGATTTCGTTCGCGCCCGGTGAGGCCGGAAGCTGCGGACTGGTCGGTAACCCCGGCGGCAGCGGGGGTTGGTCACCGCCGCTGACGACCGCCTATACATGGATGCGCGGTTTTTCAGGCGTCCACAGCGGCGTCGATCTATCCACGCCGCTGGGAACGCCGGTTCATGCCGCGCAGGGCGGAATTGTGATCTTCGCCGGTTGGACGAACTGGGGCTACGGCAATACCGTCGTGCTGGCGCATGGCGCGTTCACCACGCTCTACGGGCATCTCAACGGGGTGGCGGTCGGCTGCGGGCAGAGCGTCGGCGTGGGGCAGGTTGTCGCCTATTCCGGCAGTTCTGGCAACTCGACCGGGCCGCACCTGCACTTCGAGATTCGCTACCTCGACATTCCCCAGGACCCGACTTTTCAGATGGCTTTTTAACGTCAACCTCTTGATACAGGGTTACGATAGAGGCAGAACCGGTTTGCAGATCGAGGGAAGCTCATGTCCGCTGAAATGAAGATTATCAATCCTTACGACGACAGTGTGATTGCGACTGTCCACGAGTCAAGCGAGTCGGACGTGCGTGATGCCATCAGCCGCGCCGAGGCCGCCGCGCCGGGGATGGCCGCTCTGCCCGCTTACCAGCGCGGCGCGATCCTCAACCGGGCGGCGGCGATCATCGAGACGCAGGCCGACGACCTCGCTACACTGATGACCCGCGAGAGCGGCAAGCCGCTGCGCTATTCACGCGGCGAAGTCGCTCGCGCCGTCGAAACGTTCACCTTCTCCGCTGACGAGGCCCGCAGGCTGCACGGCGAAACGGTGCCGATGGACGCGGCTAAAGGCGGCGTCGGCAAGCTCGGCTATTACCTGCGCGTGCCAGTCGGGATCATCGGCGCGATCACGCCGTTCAACTTCCCGCTCAACCTGGTCGCGCACAAGATCGCTCCGGCAGTCGCGGCGGGCTGCCCGGTCGTCCTCAAGCCGAATCCGCTGACGCCGCTGACTTCGATCCGTCTGGCGGAGATCATGCGTGAGGCGGGCTTGCCGGAAGGCGCGTTTGAGGTCGTCATCGGCGGCGCGGATGTCGGCGAATGGCTGACGACCGATCATCGGATCGCCATGATTAGCTTCACGGGCAGCGTCGGCGTGGCGCGCGCCATCAGCAAAAATGCCGGGATTCGCCGCGTCGTGCTGGAACTCGGCGGCAACGCCGCGACGATTATCGACGCCGACGCTAACCTCGATCAGGCGGTCAGCCGCAACCTCATCGGCGGCTATGCTTACAGCGGGCAGACCTGCATCAGCGTCCAGCGGATTTACGTCCAGCGCAGCCGTTATGCTGAGTTCCGCGACAAATACATTGCCGCTGTACAGAAGCTCCGGCTCGGCGACCCGCTCGACCCGGCGACCGAGATTGGCCCGGTCATCAACACGCAGGCCGCTGACCGGATTGAGGAATGGGTTGACGAGGCAGCGAAGGCCGGCGCGAACGTGCTGGCGCGCGGCCCGCGGAATGGCAGGCTGGTCGCCCCGATAGTGCTCGACAACGTCGATGAGCAAATGAAGATAATGTGCCTCGAAGTGTTTGGCCCGGTCGTCAGCCTCGTCCCCTACGATGATTTTGAGGACGCGCTGGCCGCCGTTGACCGCTCGGAGTTTGGCTTGCAGGCGGGCATTTACACCCGCGACCTGAACAGGGCGCTGCGGGCGGCGCAGCGGCTCAACGTCGGCGGCGTCATCATCAACGACGTGCCGACTTTCCGCGTCGATCAGATGCCGTATGGCGGCAACAAAAATTCCGGCGTCGGGCGCGAAGGGCCGCGCTACGCCGTCGAGGAGATGACGACGCTCAGGATGGTCGTCATCAACACGAGCGTCTAACGAAAGTCGGTGAAGGCGGGGAGCAGCAGGCGAGGGCTTCCGTAGGGACGCGATCTTTTTACGTCCGCTGGCGAGCGATAATAGGTGCGGGATGATGGGGACGCCAGCGCCACAGGTTACTTAACATTCGATACCCGCCGTCCAACCGATGCCGATTAAGGAAAAGATGAGGCTGAATAGCGCCTGGCCCTTCTGTTCTTTTTCTCGGTTCTCGGCTCTCGGTTCTTTTCCTGTTTTAGACCGTCGCGCTGCGGGCGGCTTCGCGGGCCGCCTCGCGCGGCTGATCTTCGCTCCAGAGGATGCGGTAGGTGCAGCTATCGGCGCCGGTTTTGCGCGAGGGCTGCTCACGGTCGTGCCAGATGCGGCACGTCCCGGCAATCGAGCGGAAGCGCATGACCAGCGCCGTCAGCAGGCCGCGCTCGAAGTCGGACGGGTAGGGCGTGCTTGAGGTGCAGGTAATCAGGTTATAGCTATCGACGTGGATGCGCCAGTGGGAGCGGTCGTCGTTGCGGTGGTGAAGCTGGTAGCGACCTTCGAGCATCGACAGCGCCGCCACGACCGAGCGAGGCGCTTCGTCAAAGCTGACGTGGTCGCCTGCCCGCAGGCCGTAATGAAACAGGCTCGGCGTATCGACGCCGCAGGCGAGCTTGAGCGCGTCGAGAAATGACTGCTGCGGATACCACTCGTCAGGCTGGACATGGATCAGGCCCGTTCGAGCGGTGAGGGTCGTCAATGAGCCGTCAAACGCATCAAGATAGGCGAGTATCCACGCGCCCTGTACGATGACGTCCGGGTAGTATGCCGCAAAGTGTGCCATGCCTTGCATCTCACGGTTGAAAAGCGGAATGGGTGGCTGCCGCCGATGACAGGATGAAACCGCTGTCCTCATTGTACGCGAAATTCGCCCGTGAACAGGATAATGGTTTGGCCTGACGTGCCGGAGCGGCTAACGCGGCCAGCTATAGCCGCTGATCGCCCCGCTTGCCGCAGGTCTGGCATTCTGGCGCTATTCGCTGCGAATGACGGTCGGCGTGACGCGGATCGGCTGGCTGAACTGCTCGTTGAAGCCTTCCGGCGTCATGCCGATCTCAGGAAGGGCGTCCCTGTACCGGGTCATGTACGCCTCATTGTCGATGGCCTGGGGCGCGTCCGGGTCGAACTTCGCCTCGCCCATGATAACGAGGTAGTCGTCAGCATCGGACGTCTGGCTGAAGTTCAGCGCGACTTTCGGATGCGCCTCGATATTCCTGAGCTTCTGCGCGCCTCTGGTCGTATAGACGAGGAAGGTGTCGCCGTCGCGGGCGAACCAGACCGGCGTTGGCTGCGGCATCCCGTCCTCGCGCACACTGGTGAACCAGATGTAGATCTGCTTCTCAATCCGCTCGGCCAATTCCTGCGTGATTTCGACGCTCATGAGATCGCATCCTTTGTGTAGCGACAGCCTGAATACCGACAGTCTATCGTCTTCGCAACTTACGAATCGGATTGCCAGAGTATACGCGATCTTCGTTCAGCAGCGACCGGCAAATTCCTTATTTGTCGATAAGTATGGGTGATGCGCCCCAGCCACCGCCGCCGGGTGTCTCGATGCGGAGACGGTCGCCCGGTTCGACGCGGCCCGTCCACTTGCCGCCGAGCGCCGTCGCCTGACCGTTTTGAATCAGGACGTTCGCGCCGAGCGCGCCTGACTCGCCGCCGCGCAGCCCGTAAGGCGCGATCCGACGCCGCTCGCTGTTGATCGTCACCGTCGCCGGAGCGAGGAACTCGTACTCGCGGACGATGCCACCGCCGCCGTGATGGATGCCTGGGCCGCCGCTGCCGTCGCGCAGGCGATAGGTCAACACCCGCAGCGGCAGCGTATATTCCAGCGCCTCGACCGGCGTATTGCGGGTGTTGGTCATGTGGCTGTGCCGTCCGCTCAGGCCGTGGCCGAGCGGCCCGCCGCCGTGTCCACCGCCGATAGTTTCGTAGTAGACAAAGGCGCGTCCGTTGACCGTGCCGCCGACGGTGATATTGTTCATCGAGCCTTGCGACGCCGCTGGAATCCGGTCGGGCAGGGCCAGCGCCAGCGCGCCGAGGACGACATCGACCACGCGCTGTCCGGTTTCGGTATTGCCGACCGCGACCGCCGCCGGAAAAGCCGGGCTGAGCAGGCTGCCTTCCGGCGCGATCACCCGTACCGGCTCGAAGCAGCCTTGATTGACCGGCAGATCGTCCTGTGCCAGCAGCCGCAGGCCGTAGTAGACGGCGGAACGGGCAATCGGCTCGACGGCGTTCAGGTTCCCGGCGACCTGCGCCGCTGTCCCGCTGAAATCGACCGTCAGCCGCGCGCCGTTGACGGTGATAGTCGCGCGGATCGGAATCCGAAACTCGCGCTGGCCGTCGCCTTCGAGCGCGTCCTCGAAGGCGTAGACGCCGTCAGGAATCGCCGCTATCGCCGCCTCGGTC
>CAZZAO010000055.1:29553-33285 GCA_964652205.1 uncultured Anaerolineaceae bacterium
CGCCTCAGCATGGTCGCGCAGGCGCTCAAGGCCGTGCGCCTCGACCAGCGCCAGCAGCCGCCGCGCGCCGACTCGCTGCGCCGCCATCTGCGCCTGAAGGTCGCCGCGTCGGTCGTCGGGCGCTCGACTGTTGGCCGCGATCAGCCGCAGCACATCCTCGGTCAGCCGTATCGGTGGCAGGATGATGCCTTCCTGATACAGCTCGGTTGAGAGCGGCAGTGATCCCGGCGACATGCCGCCAACGTCGGCGTGGTGCGCCCGGCTGGCGACGAAGAAGGCGACGGCATCGCCCACAAACACCGGCGAAACCATCGTCACGTCAGGCAGGTGCGTCCCGCCATGATACGGGTCGTTGACCACGATCACATCATCGGGCGCGAACGTCCCGATTTCGCGGATGGCCGACTCGACCGAGGCGGGCATACTGCCGAGATGGACGGGGATGTGCGCCGCCTGCGCGATCATCTGCGCCTGGGCGTCGAAGACCGCGCAGCTAAAGTCGAGCCGCTCGCGGATGTTGGGGCTGAAGGCGGCGCGCTGGAGCGTCACGCCCATTTCCTCAGCCGCCGACTCAAACAGACTGCGAAACACCGCCAGCGAGATAGCATCCACGGTCATCGACGGTTCACCAGACTTTCATCAGTTATGCTCACCCGATTTCCTGCTGTCGGTCGAGACGGGACTCCCCTTGCTCCGGTTACGGGGAAAGGGGGCGGGAGATCGGGATTTCGAGTTCAACAGCGCTTGAATCACCAGCGTTCAACTGCCCGCCGTCCAGCGTCCAGACCTCACCGTCGAACTGCCGGATGAAGCGGCGGTCATGTGAGGCGGCGATGATCGGGCCAGGGAATGCGCCGAGCGCTGTTTCCAGTTCCTCAAGCACGTCGAGACTGACGTAGTTCGTCGGCTCGTCGAGGACGAGCAGATTGGCCCGCCCGGCGATCAGCCGCGTGATCTGGAGCTTGCGCTGCTGACCGGCGCTCAGGATGCCGACGCGCTGATCGAGATCATCGTACCGGAACAGGCCGGATTTGAGCAGGGTGGCCTTCAACTGCTGATCGGTCGCGTCCAGTCCGTGTCGGTACGCCTCAAAGACCGTCATCGCCGGGTCGAGCGTTCGCCCTTCCTGATCGAGATAGCCGACGCGCGCGCCGGGGCTGATGTGAACTTCGCCGCGGTCAGGGCGCTCGCAGCCCGTCAGGATACGCAGCAGCGTCGATTTACCCGCGCCGTTCGGCCCGACCAGCACGATTCGGCTGCGCGGCCCGACGACGAACGTCAGGCTGTCGAGGATTGTCCGCTCGCCGTAGCGCTTGCTCAGGCCGGACACCGTGACCGGCATCCGCCCCTTGAGTTCCGCCGGGTCGAACTCGGCCTGAAAGCGCAGCGCGTCCGGCGGCTCAGGGATCGGGTCGGCTTCGATGCGCTTGAGCTTCTCCGCGACGGCGCTGACGCGCTGCGCGACGGTGTCATCGTGGGTGGCCTTTTTGCCGTTGCGGACGAATTTATCATTGTCGGTGTGAGCGCGGTAATTCGAGTTCTGGCGCGCCGTCTGTTTGAGCGCGATCCGCAGCGCCTTCAGTTCGTCCTGCTGGCTGGCGTAGTCGCGCTCCCACTTCGCGCGTTCCTGCGCTCTGGCGCGACGATAACTGTCGTAGTCGCCACTGTAGCGTTTGGCCGCCCGGCTGTGCTCGTCGATCTCGACTATCGCCGTGGCGACGTGGTTGAGAAACTCGCGGTCGTGCGAAACCGCCAGAATCGCCCCGTGATAACCGCGCAGATAGTCTTCGAGCCAGCGCATGGTGGCGAAGTCGAGGTGATTGGTCGGCTCGTCGAGCAGCAGTATGTCTGGCGATTGCAAGAGCAGCAGCGCCAGCCCGACGCGCGCCTTTTCGCCGCCGGAGAGCGTGCCAAACGCCCGGTCGCGGGCGATATGTGCCACGCCGAGTCCGGCAAGGACGAGGTCGATGCGGTAGTCGAGGTCGTAGCCGCCGTAGCGCTCGAAGGCTTCGCTGGCGTCGCCGTACTCGGTCATGATGGCGTCGAGCGCGTCACCGCTGGCGGTCGTCATCGCCTGTTCGAGGTCGCGCATCCGCGTTTCGAGCGCGCGCAGGCTGGCGACTGAGGCGGCAATCAGCGCGCCGAGCGTCTGCTCGTCGTAACCTTCGATGATCTGCGCCAGATAGCCGAGTCGGTAACCCGGCGCGAGGGTGACGCTGCCGCTGTCGGCCTCGACTTCGCCGGTCACGATTTTGAGCAGCGTCGATTTGCCGACGCCGTTCGCGCCGACGAGGCCAAGACGCTCGCCGCCGTTGACGATCAGCGAGATGTCGTTCAGGATCGGCTGGAAGCCGTAAGTTTTCGAGAGGTGGTACAGAGTCAGATAGGCAGACACCGGCTGCATCCTCCTTATTCGCGCTGAGGAAATCGAACAGGAGACGGCGCGAATCAAAAACGCCGTCGGGGGATGCCCCGTGGCGGCGCGAAAGAGGCAGTTGTCAGCAGGTTGGAGACAGGCGCGCGCAGCAGATCGGGGAATCCGTTATCGGAAAGATGTGCTGATGTCCGTGCGCATGAGAGTCCGTTCGCTAAGGTCGCTGAAGGTTCAGGGAGACGCTGCCGCCCGCCGGAACTGGACTCAGGGTACAGGCATTCACGGGCAATGTCAAGCGAAAAGATAACCTCTAATCGGCGTTTCGCTCTGTATCGTCTTCACTAACCTCTTTTGAGGTCACTATTTTATCAGGAAAGGGGTTATTACTGCTTCGCTCTGGTATGAGAGTGGCTTTGTAATGGCCGGGCGCAAGCTTGATCCAGGTAGGTATAGTGATAGAAAGTTTGCCATTCTCATCAACGTGGGCATCCAGAATAACTATAGCCATAAGTTGTCTCTTTAAAGGGCAACTAATAGTAAAGCCAGTCAGAATATAATTGACGTTCCAACCAATTGGCAACTGTGACAAAATCACGCACTAAGGTAAGGCATAGATAGCCAACAATCGCTGTGATGACCATAGGCCCAAACAGCATAATCCCAGCACCGATTATGCTGTAACGCATGTAATTCCAATATATAAAGGTTATGGAAGCAAGGGAAACCACTGTTGTGGTAGCGACAACAATGATACTAAAACCACCTAAAGTAAGAGACCATAATTTAGCGATTTTCCAAACAGGCCAAAGGAATAAGGCTTTCATGGATTCGGCTCCAGAAAATCTTGCCAATAGAACGCACGCTAATATATCGCACAATAATGGATTTGCAAATAATTGGGGCTTATGTTCTGTCAATAAGATTAGTTTAGGTAGATACCCTTGTGTCAGGATGTTTGGTGCGATGGTCCGTGCTTAGCGCAGTGAGCTTTACTCGGGACGCCAGAAATGAAATACAGAAGAGTATTCTACCTCCTACATCAATATCCTTCCATGGAAGAAATTGAACGCAAATTAGTTCTTCAGTTTGACTAGCAATATATGGATCATCAAGAGTGAGACCATGAATGGCATGTGCAAACTGATTTCTTATATCTCTTAGGATATCTAAATCATGAGCATCAGCTTGGCTGATTAAACCTAAAGCAAAGGCTAGTTTAATCCTTGACGATAGAGATTGTAGTGGAGCATTTAAGTTTCCGAATAAACCTTGTTCAGTCGATTTTTCATCAATAAAGTAAGCCCTAATGGAGAACCGAATTAGAATTGGCATAATATAGGCGGAGCATAGTGGGTTAA
>CAZZAO010000056.1:0-915 GCA_964652205.1 uncultured Anaerolineaceae bacterium
TTAACCCACTATGCTCCGCCTATATTATGCCAATTCTAATTCGGTTCTCCATTACAAATGTTGCTCAACTAAGCGATGATGCACGTGATCAGTTATTCCAGCAGGTTGGTGTCGGTATAACGCGCTAAATCGGGATAAGGAGAAGCAGATGATAAAGATAACCTATCTAGGATTGTGTCTATTGATTCTAACAATGCGTCCCTTGCAAAGACACATACAACCTAATACAGAATCCCTTATTGCGTTTGTCTCAAATTCAGAAACACTAAAGGCACAGGGAAGTGACATTTTCACAGCTCAGTTAGATGGCTCTAACATCACAAACGTGACCCATAACTCTAGCTGGGATAGTAATCCGGCTTGGTCACCAGATGGCATTCGTATTGCTTTCAATTCAGATCGATCAGGGAATTCTGATATTTATCTTATGACTGCTAATGGCACAGAAGTTCAAAGGCTTACAAATGGCCCAGGCAATAATGCCTATCCATCTTGGTCGCCAGACGGGAATGAGATCGCTTTTGTCTCTGATCGTGACGATAATCAAGAAATCTATGTGATGAATGCTGACGGCTCCAATCAACGTAATCTCACTCAAGATTCGGGTAATGATGCTGAGCCTGCCTGGGCACCTGATGGAACCGTAATTGCCTTTATAAGTGATCGTGGATATTACAATTCTGATGTCTTTGTTATTAATATCCCTACAAGGCAATTAGTGAACCTGACACAGGATTCTGCTCGCGACTCATTTCCTGCCTGGTCACCTGATAGTAAAAGTCTTAGCTTTATTTCTGATCGACTCTATGGATCACCAGCAATTTATACTATGGATACAAGCGGCTCAGACATTGTAAAAATAACTGGCCTGGCCTATTCACTTGGAAGTGCGACGTGGTCTCCAAATGGTAAAAA
>CAZZAO010000056.1:925-24493 GCA_964652205.1 uncultured Anaerolineaceae bacterium
AGCGCAGGGACGTTCTCCGCCGAATTCTTTGATCATTGCAATGGCGCCGTCGGCATCTCCGACGTTGTTGTAAGAAATTTCCTTGCCGTGAAGCTGCTTAGCTTCTGCAAGAGTGCCGGTAAAGCCGGTGCCTATTTCTTTGTAAAAAGCTGCTTTTTGATGCATGTCTACTTGTGTGTGGGCTTTTCACGGTTGATTTACAACAGGCTTCGCAACCCATACGCATAAAGGGGACAGATAATAGCTATAGTTTTCCGGTTTGGCAACCCACTCTTACACAGGAAGAATAAAATGACTACTTTATGGACTATTGCAGTTGATTGGGATCGTGACGGTAAATTTTTTGATACCAACGATGATGTGACCAACCGTATCATCTCGGCACAATGGTTCATTGGCGCGCGTTTGCCGTACCAGAATACGGCGAACGATAGCACGCTTGAACTTGTACTCAACAATGAAGACCGATTGTTTTCACCGGATTACCTCGATCCAACTTTGCCGGATCATCCGGGCAGCCCGCTGTATGGTAAGTTACTGCCGCAGCGGCCCGTGCGGATCAGCAGCGTCACCACCGTCACCGACGTCAATGGTAATCAGGTCATCGATCAGCATGGCGACCCGGTCATCCTCAGTCATACCTACTGGCTCGGCTGGACAGAAAGTATCGAGCCGGCCACCGGCCAGTACGGCAAGCGCACCGTTGAAATCACGGCACTGGGCGCTTTGCCGTTCCTCTCAGACGCCGAGGCTGATCTCGAGCTTCAGGAGAATAAACGCACCGACGAGATCGTCAACCTGCTCATTCAAGAGGTCGTTATGCCGCCCGCGCTCACGTCCGCCTGGGTGCTCGGTCGGGACGGCTACGGCAATCTCGACAAAAGCACCTATCTCGCCGACCTGACCGCCGACAGCCAGCTCGAAGAAGGCAAGCTCACGCTCGCCCTCGCCGCCGACAACTGGATTCAGCACGGCGGCCCCAACGACATCACTCAGTACAACTTCAACGTCTTTCATGCTATCGACGACGTCACCGCCGCCGAGCGCGGGCGCTTCTTCTTCGACCGCGAAGGCCGCGCCATCTTCTGGAACCGCCATCACCTGCTCTACGACTGGCCGGTCGCCGCGTCCTTCGCCGACGACATGGTCGATCTGACCTACAGCTTCGCCGGCTCCGAGCAGGTCAAGAACGAGATCATCGTCGTCTGCCACCCGCGTAAGATCAGCGCCACCAGCGACAACGTCCTCTGGGATCTGGGCGACTCGATCATCCGGGTCAAGCAAGGGCAGGAGGACGCGGTCTATCTGCGCTTTCAGGACGGCGACGGCACGCGGTTGGCCGGGCGCGACCTGACGATCAACGATCTGGCCTTCCAGCAGGGAACTGCCGTCGCCACACTCGAAGACAAGGCGACCGGGACGATGCTGCACCTCGACAACACCGCCGGGACGCAGGATGCCATCGTCAAAACGCTGGTCATCAAGGGGCGCAAGATCACCGACTACGACCAGATGGAAGCGAAGGCAAGCGATCAGGACAGCATCACCGACTACGGCAAGCGCAGCCTTCGGATCAATCTGCCCTCGATTGACAACCTCGACGACGTCCGTTCCATCGCCAGTTTCGAGCTGGCGCGGCGCAAAGACCCGCGCGGTCGCGCCGAGGCGCTGTCGCTGCGCAGTCATGGGACGCTCGGCGGCGCGCACCACGTCGATCAACTAGCGCTGACCATCGGCGACCGGATCGATGTACTGGAAACGCAAACCGCGCATGACGACAGCTACTTCATCATCGGTGAAGCGCACAAGCTGTCGATGAGCGCGGCGCTCTACGAGACGACCTGGTATCTGGAGCCGGTGCCGAAGGTCTTCCCGTGGCGGCTCGGCGTCGCAGGCTACTCGGAACTGAGCAACACGACCATTGTGACCTACTAAGCGCGCCAGCGGGCAGGGCAGGCGCTGCTCCACAGGTTGCGAGAGAGCGCTTGAACGAGAGCCATTCCGGCTGACCACCGGGATGGCTCTTTTGCGTCTTTATCGGGCGGCACGCTGCGCACCTTTGCCGGCGGCGACATCACCAGCGTCGATCTGGGACTGGCGACCGACCAGTACGACGTGTCCGGCTTCGGCGACGCGGCCCATCATGTTATCAACGGTCAGCTCCGCGCCCCGGTGACGCTGCGCGGCTACGTGACCACCACCGCGACCACCGGTACGCATACCGTCATCAACGGCGCGTTCGCGGCTGGATCGCAGGTGACGCTCAAGGTCGACGTCGGCAACAACGCCGCGCCGACGACCGGCGACCCGGAGTACAGCGGCGAGTTCTATGTCGCCAGCTACGTCCCGGCGATTGAGAATGGCAAGGCCGTGACCTTCACCGCCATGCTCAACCCGGCCCAGGGAACCGCGCCGTCCTGGGGGACGATGCCCTAGTCCTGATCGTTCTGGGGAACCGCTCGCTTTATTAGCGCAGTGGTTCCTCAGCTTGTGTCTGTAAGGAGGAAAGCAGATGTTTGATTTCTTAAAAAAGCTTGCTGAGGTTGTCGTTCAGGCCGCAAAAAACGTCATCAATTACGTTATCCATGGAGGTGATGACTCAGATAATACGCATCCCAGTAATGGAGGCCAGCAAAACAATGGCGGGCCACCGACAGACGGAGGAAACCCGGGAAATCCGGGACACGATGATGAACATCACGATCATGAAGAGCATGATGACCATAAGCGTCCTGGAAGCCACAATAAAGGCCCGAGTAAGAATAATGAGCGTCCAGCAAAGCGAGGAGAGCTTCAGAGAGAAGGTCTTCCTCATGCGCCGCGCGCGCTGCCGAACTACGCCAGTGAACGTGATCCTCAACGTGGAGTGAACCCACTTGGCCTTACAATGGGTGATATTGATGCTAAAGCGCGTGGGAATGCTCCGGCCAAAGAAATAATCTTAATGACAAACACTAAGGAAGCTGAAATTTCCTCAAAACTCCATGACATGGTTCCCAGATTGTATTCTGCATTAATGGAACCTCATAAAGTGCCGATGGCGCATGAGATCATTGATGATCTGAATGGTCTAGCGAGTCGAACTACGCAGACATACACTACCCGAACAATGACCCTTCAATCGTCGTTTGCACTTCCAGGTGTCCAACTTCACACTGACCCCTTACAGCAGGTTCTTGAACTCGCTAAGGCGACATTAACGCCTGAAAAATTCGACGCCATACTGTATAACCCAGCATTACAACTAGGCCGTTCATATTACTATAGCCAACTCATGCAAGCGGTTTTTGGTTACCATATTGAGTTTGGAGATCAGGCCACTAGTGAAGCTCAACGGTTAGATGTATTACGTAAACTAGCACTGTCTAATTTAATCATTGTAAATTACTTTAATGAGGTATTAGGTAAAGATGTTAAAAATACCGATAATATAGGGCTAAGTGTATTTAATAGATTTACGGGTGTTGGTCCCAACTTCTCTTGGGGACCAAAAAATCTCAATAATGTGACAGTTATACTAGGTTCTTCCTACGCAGGTGGTATAGGGCAAGGTTTAACACCATTACCAATTTCTGAAGACCGTGTTGGCGAACTAAACAAGATATATTTAGATAGCGCAATTACACCAGCAGCTATTACGCACGAGTTCTTCCATAACATGGATCGTTATATGGGATTGCTTTTATCTGCTGATAAATCCAGTGCGTCCAGCTCAGGAGAGCTGGTTAGTTTAGACCAGTTTTTGTATAGTAATGTTGAGAACAGTTATACCAAGACCACCGGACAATATGGCTTGGAAGTAGCGGCAAATTTAATTCCAACGACTTCACGCGCGGCTCTTACAGAACAGCAGAAGGATATTCAAGAAAAGTTCGCTGACCTTATGATGACAGATGCAGTACTTATGTATCAAGGTAAATTTGGAGGAGATTACTACGTCCATTCTGATAATAAGGGTGAAGTAAAGTTTAGTGATTCGAATCCTTCCAATCTTAAAGATATTCGTTGTGGCATTAGGCAATACATTTTTGAAGTCTTGACAGGACTGCCTGGCAATTTGTATGAATGCACATGAGCATGTAGGAATATAAAATGAGGATCCAAGACATGTGTAGATGGGATAGATTCGGGATATATGTAATGAGTTTATTACTTCTACTCATGCCTTTGGACGTGGAAACCTATAGTACTAGTACGGGATCTATTCCCCCTATCTTTGGTGGTTTGGCTTGGAGTGACGACTCTACTAGACTTGCAGTTGGAACACTTGCTGGAGTCTGGATTCACCGCACCAGCGATATGGCCGTTATTTTAAGACGAACCAGCCAAATTAACATCGAGGCAATGGATTGGCAACCTAATGGCAATTTGATTGCTAGCGGCGATGCTGGACTAGAAACAGTACAAATCTGGAATAGTGAGAATGGAAAAACGCTATATACGCTTCACGAAAACTCTGGAGCTGTACAAAGTGTCCGATGGAGTCCTGACGGAACAAAGATAGCGACTACAAGTGCAGGCTCTATTCTACACATTTGGGATGCGTTGACCGGATTTAAACTCCACGAGATTTCTCTAGAGGGAGATTGGGGCTACTCAGTAAGCTGGACGTCCGACAGTCAACGAGTCTTAGTGGGGTTAGGACAAGGATTTGTTATCCGTAATGCTACTACAGGGAATATTGAACAATCGTGGCCGATTTTGTCCGGAATATTCTCTATAAAATGGAGCCCAAATGGGGAATGGATTGCTCAAAGTAACGGTGGTGGAAATATCTTCATATGGAATTCTATGACTCAACAATTGATAGATAATATAAATACTCAAGGGAAGGCCTTAGGCAAAGTCTGGGCAATATCGTGGAGTCCCGACTCCGCACGCATTGCTGATATATTTAGTTCGGAAGAAGGGAATAACGAATTACAAGTGTGGGATGTTGCGTCTCAAAAACTTCTTGCATGGAGGCCAAATATTTATATAAGTGGCGATGGCTATTATGACAATGCAGTTGCTTGGAGTCGAGATGGTAAATATCTGGCTTCAATTAGCGATGACGGTAAGATTTACATCTTTGACGGAAACACCTACAAGCAGTTGAGTGTTTATGAAGGTTATGCACCGCTCTGTTGTTTATCTGAGAATTGACTAAATTAAAAGGATAAAAAAATGACGACTTCATGGACAATTGCGATTGACTGGGATCGAGATGGTAATTTTTCGGACGACAATGATGACGTGACCTCTCGTGTCATCTCGGCACAATGGTTTATCGGTTCGCGGATGCCCTATCAGAATGCCGCGAACGACAGCACGCTTCAGCTTGAACTAAACAACGAAGATCGGCTGTACTCGCCCGATTACTTCGATCCGCCGCTGCCGCCAGGTCATGTCAGTCAAAGCCCGCTATACGGCAAGCTGATGCCGCAGCGGCCCGTGCGGATCAGCAGCGTCACCACCGTCACCGACGTCAACGGCAATCAGGTCGTCGATGCTGACGGTGATCCGCTCGTCATCACGCATACGCACTGGGTTGGCTGGACGGAGAGCATTCAGCCCGCCACCGGCCAGTACGGCGAGCGCACGGTGCAAATCCTGGCGACCGGCGCGATGCAGTATCTCAAGGCTGCCGAGGCCAACGTCCCGCTTCAGGAGAACAAGCGCACCGACGAGATCGTCAACCTGCTGATTCAGGAAGTCGTCATGCCGCCTGCGCTCACCTCGGCTTGGGTGCTCGGTCGGGACGGCTACGGCAACCTCGGCCAAAGCACCTATCTTGCCGACCTGACTGCCGACAGCCAACTCGAAGAAGGCAAGCTCACGCTCGCCCTCGCCGCCGACAACTGGATTCAGCACGGCGGCCCCAACGACATCAGTCAGAACAACTTCGACGTCTATCACGCCATCGGCGACGTCACGGCTGCCGAGCGCGGACGCTTCTTCTTCGACCGCGCAGGCCGCGCCATCTGCTGGAACCGCCATCACCTGCTCTACGACTGGCCGGTGGCGGCGCGGACGCGCTCCTTACTCTCGCGGACGGCAGCATCGGGCAGGCCGACAATCGTAAATGTGGGGATGGCCGTCCGCGCGTTGAAGTCTACTTCGACATCGACAACATAGCCGTCAAGACCGACGACGGCGCAGGCATGAACAATCGCAGGCATAATTTTCCTGTTGTAAGCCGCTCAAATAACGATCATGGCGGGGCGACAGAAAACCTGTTCGCTTCAGGAAGATTATCGCCTGATATGTCCGGCCTGTCCATGAACTTAACGCAGTCAGCCGCCGCTACATCGAGTAGAAGCGGCTGGATTTCGGCCTGAGGCAGTCAAATGCCGATTGAAAGACCTGGGCGGTTTCGCGCCAGAGCGGATATCGGCCAACCGAATCGGCATGTATTGCATCCGCTGCCTCGAACTTCGCCGCCCTGGCCGTCATCAGCGCCTTGATTCGGGATAGGGCGGGCGCTTTATCCTGGCTCCTGGGCCAATTCCCGATGCCGATGATGGACAAAGACGTCAATCGTCAGCGCCAGCGCCGCCGTCGAAACCGCGCTGAAGACGGCCTCGCGGACGACGTGCGCGCTGTCGAGGATGCCCTGTGACGCCATATCGACAAGTTTTCCCTCGATGGCGTCGAATCCGAAACCGGAGCCGGACAGACTTATCTCGGCCATGACTGTGCTCGGCTCGTAACCGGCGTTGGCGATCAGGGCGCGGGTCGGTTCGGCCAGCGCGTTGAGGATCATGCGACAGGCAGCCCGTTCATCGTCATCGACGGCCTGCGCCAGCCTGCGCTCGATCAGCGGGCGGCAGGCCAGCAGCGCCACGCCGCCGCCGGGAACCACGCCGTCGAGCAGCGCGCCGCGCAGCAGTTCGATGGCGCGCTCGGCATCGGCGCGGCGTGAGGCCATCTCGGCCTGCGTTGCCGCGCCGACCCATAAGGTCGCCGAGCCGCCGATCAGCTTGCCGATTCGCCCCTGAAGCCGCTTGCGTGCGTCGAGCCGGTCTTCGCGCTCGAACTGGCCGTGCAGCCGCTCTAGATGCGCCCGCCGCCGGTCAGGATCGCCTTCGCCGCCGATGATGCCGAAATTGGTGGTTGACGCCCAGAGCCGCCGCGCCTGACCGAACATTTCCGGTCGCACCTGCCGGAGCGATTGTCCCGCCACGCCGATGATCGGCTGCGCGCCGGTCAGCACGGCGATATCGTCCAGCGCTGCCGCCTGTTCTTCCGGGCTGCTGCCGGGCAGTTTGACAGCGAAGGTGCGGAACTTGTCCGGGTGGTTGTTCGCCAGCGCGAAACCGGCCATCGCGTTCTCGGACAGTTTGTGGGCGACGATCACCAGCGCCCTGTGACCCGCTTCCATCGCCTGCACGATGGCGGGCATGATCTCGCGCGGGTCATCAATGCTCAGATCGCAGAGGACGATGGCCGCATCCTCGACGTCGGCCATCAGGCTGGCTCTGTCGGTGAACATCTCGCGCGAAAACAGACCGGTCGGCCAGGTCATGCCGTCGAGGTATTCGCATTCCAGCGTCCGGCGGTTGTTCGCGCGTACATCGACCTGCCCGAACGGGCCGACGACCTCGAAAATCTCGCCGAGCATCTGCGCCAGCGGCGGGTCGCAGCAGACGGCCTGCGCGATTCGCGCGAGCTGCTGCTGGCCTTCGACGGCTCTGGTCAGGGTCGCCAGCTCATGCAGGATCAGCTCCGCCGCGCATTCGAGTTGTACCCGCAGGCGCATGGCGTTGCCGCCCGACGCCAGATAGTGAATTCCCTGCGCGTAGATCGACCGGAACAGCACGGCAGCCGTCGCCGTGCCATCGCCGACGTCGTCGTGCAGCCCGCAGATCATCGCGCGAGCCAGCATCGCGCCCATATCCTCGTCGCGGTCAGCAAGTTCGATGATGCGCCGCGCGATCAGTCCGCCGCTGTCGAGCAGTTCTGGCGCGCGCTGCGAATACATCGGCGTGATAGCGACCATTCGTGGCAGCGGCCCCAGCGTCGGGCGGACGGCATCGACGATCTGATCGATTCCCCGCAGCATTCGGCGGTGGACATGTGGCTGAAAAATGACGTCTCGCGCTCGTGTGTCGTTCCTGCTTCTTAGCCGCCGTGACCACGCGCTTGTCCGCTCATCCATGATGACTGTCCTCTCAGAAAACCTGTTCAAGCTCGGTGAGCTGGCTTCCGCAGGGGCCATTTTTTGCGCCCGCTTCAGGATTCCACCCGGTGCCGGAATGCTGTGGCGCAAGGGCCAGATGCATCAAGCTCGCTTCGTTGCTTACGACTCGTTCAGCTTATAAATCGCCAGATCGTGGATTGTCGCCGCGCCGCGATCTACGAACAAACCGACGCTCGGCGCGCTCAGGTCGGGCAGCTCACGTGCGCCCTGAAGCACGAGGATGTCATCGACAAAGACCTCGAAGCGTGGCGGTCGGATGGAGACGCGGACGTGATAGCGCTGACCACGCGCAACGGGCAGTGCCTGTCGCTGTCGCCGGTCGAACTCTGGCAGGCGCGCGGCTTCGACGGTCTGCGTATCGGCATCGAGGAAAAAGGCGACGTCACCCGCCGACCAGTCCTGTGCCGAGTTCGGTCGGAAGAGAATGCCCGCTGCCGTGCCTTCAGTTAGCGTCAGATGCAGTTCGACTTCGACGTTGGCCGCGCCGATGCCGAGATCGGCGGACTGCCAGCCGGTACGCGACTGGCCGATATAGTGATGATCGCTGATGCGCCACTGTCCGGCGTAGAGCGACCAGACGAAATGGCTGAATAACCGGCGTGGTGACGGCAGATGGTCGTTCGGGCCGAGCAGCGTCGAGCTGCGCCAGCCGGTCGTTCGGTCGCTGTAGGCCAGCCGCAGCCGATGTCCGGGCAGGGTTTTCAGGCGCATCGGCGGCGAGAGCGTCGCGCGGCCATCGCGCCCCTGCGGATCAGGCTGGGTGTAGAAAACGTAGCGTTCGCCCTCAAATTCCAGGCTGCGGCACGAATAGCCAGAAGTTGCATCGCCTGCCACGAGCGTATTGTCGCCGTCGATCTCATGATACGGCCCCAGCGGATGGTCGGCGACGGCGTAGATTGTCCCACGCAGCACCGACGGATCGGAGAAGATACCGCGATTGCCGTAGCCGTGGCCGGTCAGACAGGTCATGAACCATTTGCCATCGTGCGCGAACACGTCCGGCACTTCAATGCAGGCGTACTTCTGCGGCGCGAAGGCGGGCGGCAGATGCTCCCAGTGGATCAGGTCGCTGGAGCGCACGGCAGCGATGACGGCGGTTTCGGCAGCTTCCTGCGCGGGAACGCGCGCCGCGTAGAAGCCGATCCAGCCGCTGCTGTCAGGATCGCGCAGCACCAGCAGATCGCGGCAGTCGAGCACGTAGCGCGGCAGCGGGTTCTCATGGCTGATGTACCAGCGCGAGTCAGGCTCAATCACCGGGTTGCCGGGATAGCGCGTCCAGTGTTCCAGATCGGGGCTGGTCGCCAGTCCGATCCGCTGGCCGAAGCCCGCGCTGAGAGTCGAGCGCATGGTGTAGTACAGATAGAACATGCCTTGATGCTCGACCAGACAGCCCGTCCACGGCTGCATCTCGTCGTTCGTTCCGGGCAGGCCGGGGCCGAGCGCGAGGGCGCGTTCTTCCCAGTGGATCAGGTCGGTCGAGGTTGCGTGGCCGAGCCAGTCCGCCGTGACCGGGTCGCGCGTCGAGTCGGGTGACATCCGCTGGAGATAGATGACGTGCGCCGTGCCTTCATATTCCAGATACCACGTATCCCACATCGACATGCCGTTGGGTCGATAGTCGAGCGCCATTTTGCTCCCTTATTGCACAGGCTGCCATTCGTCTTCCGTAGGGGCGTGATTGTTCGCGCCCATAGTTGTCAACTTAAGTGGATAAGACTGGAAAATCGCTGCCGATTGTGACCGTTTCCCCCTCGCTGCTTGCGGAGACGGAGCGTGCCGAATGTCTCTCTGTTCGGCAGGAGCCGGAGGCCGCGTGGGCCAGGGGGTGAGGTCGGACAGGCAGCACGATCCTTAAACAGCTATGAGGCGCGATTGTTCGCGCCCGCTTCAAGGTTTACTGAACGATGACCGTTAGCCTGACCAGCAGCGACGGGTCGCCGCAGGTACTGCTGGTGATCCCCTGACACAGATTGTAGGTGACTTTGACCGCCGTCGTCCCGGCCTTGATCGCCCGATAAGTTCTCGGTGCCGAGGAGTCGGCGGCGACGATCTGGCTGTCGTCGATCTGCACTGTGTCCGGCACGGCCTCGTCGAGATCAAACGTCTCGTTCGGCTTCAGAACCATCGTCCGACCGAGCATGAAGTCGCGCATCGTGATCGTCTTCGGGCCATAAATTGGCCCGCGATCTTCGGTTGGCGGCGGCGCGTGCGTCGGCGTGGCCTGCGGCGCGGCCAGCGCGCTGCATCCGACCAGCAGCAGCAGCGCGAGCGCCAGCGCGGAAGGGCGCGTCACAGCCCGCGCACCGTCACGTTTGAGAAGGTCGCTTCGCCTTCACTGACGAATAGGCCGAGGCCGCCGCGGCGATGGTCATAAGTCCGCACGTCGAGCGCGACCGTGTCATTGACATAGGCAGTGACGACCGTGCCATCGAGAAAGACCTTGAGCCTGACTGACTCGCCATCTGCGACCGGCAGCGGACGTTCGAGCATGTATGGCTCATCGCCGGGGCGGGGCCAGCGGTCGAAGACCACGCGATTGCGCCCCGGTTCCCAGCGCAGTTGATAGTAGGTCTCGATGTTCTCGTCGGCGCGCAGCAGCAGGCCGACCGAGCGCGTTGCTGTGCCGAGGGTCACGGTGCAGTCGATCACGCATGAGTCCGGCAGGCCGCCGAGGTAGGCGGCGGAGAAGCCGTCGGCGCGCGCCGCGCTGAAGCTGCTGCCGTCGGCCTGCCACTCGCCCAGACACGGCTGGAAGGTGAGCGGCTGCCGGTTCGTCAGCAGCGCGTCGACTGCCGGCGGGACGGAGCAGGCAAAGCCGCCGTCCGCGCCCGGTTTCAGCTCGTGGACGACCATATTTCCGGCCCACTGCCACTTGCCGCTGTCGGTTTCTTCTTCGCGCGTCGGGTTCCAGCCAAAGACGAACCGGCGCTGGCCGTCGCCTGCGGTTTTCGCCGCGTAGAAGGCGCGCGTGTCGAAGGCGTCGTTGGTCGGCGCGAGCCACGGCCCGGAGAGCGATTTACTCATGCGGAAATGGGTGACGTGCCGCTCGGTGAAGGTTGAATAAACCAGCACCCACTGGTCGTCCCAGCGGAACAGGTCGGGGCATTCGTGGGTGTAGTACAGGCGCGGCGACCAGAACGGCGGCTGAACCGCCCACTGCTCCAGATCGGGCGATGTGACCAGCGCGATGCAGCCACGGCGATTGTCCGGGCCGGTCTTTTCGCGCGCCGCCAGCAGCATCCAGTATTCGCCCGCTTCCGCGTTCCAGAATGGGAAGGGATCGCGCCAGTCGATGGTTTCATACCAGCGCGTATCTGCCGCAAGAATCGGGTTCTTTGTGTCCTTTTCCCATGTACGCAGGTCGTGGCTGATGGCGCGGCAGATCGTCTGTGGCTTATCCCGACCGAGATAGCCAGTATAGAACAGGTAGAAAATGCCGTTACGCTCGATGACCGAGCCGGTGAAGCAGCTCACGTCGTCGGGCGCGCCGGGCGGCCCCGGATCGATGACAATCGGCCACTCTTCCCAGTGAGCCAGATCGGTCGAGACAACGTGGGCGTAAGAGGTGCCGTCCGCACCCTTGCGCACGGGCGGCGTCTTCAGATAGAAGGCGTGGTACTGTCCCTGCCAGTAAAACGGGATCACGTCCCCGACAAAACCGACTGATGGGCGATAGAAAATCGACATGGTTCAAACCTGTAGGCACAAGCGGATAAGGGCGAGCGTACTTCAAGTCCATGAACGGGCAGCTTGCTGATCGGGCTGTGTCGGTTGTAGTTAACTCTCACCCCGGCCCCTCTCCCGGAGGGCGAGGGGAGCAAGATAAGGCATTACCTTCCATAGGGGCGCGATTTTTCGCGTCTGCTGACAGCGCTGCGATTACCCCTTCAGCCCGCCGACCATCAGCCCTTCGATCAGATAACGCTGGCCGAAGGAGTAAATAATCAGCACCGGAATAATCGACAGGACGATACCCGCCAGCACGACCGAGATGCTGCCCGACTGCATGTAGCCCTGAAGGTCGAACAGGCCGAGCGGGATCGGGAAACGTGTCTTGGTATTCATGAAGATCAGCGGCCTGAAGAACTCATTCCAGTAACCATTGAATGACAGCACTGCCAGCACCGCCATCCCCGGCTTGACCAGCGGCAGATAGATGCGGTAGAAGACCTGCCACAGATTCGCGCCGTCGATGACTGCCGATTCTTCATACTCTTTCGGGATGCCGAGGAAATACTGGCGCAGCAGGAACGTCCCGAAGGCCGTCGGCAGCGCGAGCAGAATCAGTGAATAGAGCGTGTCCGCCAGACCGAGTTTGCCGATCAGGACATAGACCGGGATGATCGTCGCCTGAAGCGGGATCATAATCGTCGCCAGAACGAGCGTGAACAGCAGGTTCCTGCCGGGGAAATTCAGATGCGCGAAGGCGTACCCGGCCAGCGACGCCGTGATGAGCTGGCCGACGACAATCGAGGTCGTGATGATGGTGCTGTTCAGGATTTCCGACCAGAACGGGATTTTGGCGAAGACCTGCGCGTAATTGCTGAAGTCCGGGTGAATGGGAATCCACTGCGGCGGCACGCTGAACGACTGCGCGGGTGTCCGCAGTGAGGTCGCCAGCACCCAGAACATCGGGGCCAGCATGATGATGCTGAGGAAAAACAGCAGCAGAATGCCGACATAGCTGCGCAGTCGGGGAATGATCTGCTGAGTGAGCCTCTTTGGGTTGGGCGAGCCAGCGCCGGGATATTTGGCGGTAATCTGCATCTAAGGAAGGCTCCTATTGGTAGAAAACCCAGCGTTTTGCCAGACGGAACTGAATCAGAGTCACCAGCATAATCAGGATGAACAGCACCACGATGATGGCCGAGCCGTAGCCAAGTTCCTGATTCTTGAATGCGGCCTCGTACATCACCATGACCGCTGTTCGGCTGGCGTCGCCGGGGCCACCGCGCGTCATGACGTAAGGCTCGTCGAAGACCTGAAGCGCGCCGATGATGCCGGTCACGATGGTGAAGAGCAGCGTCGGACTGAGCAGCGGCAGGATGATATGCCACAACCGTCGCCAGCCGTGCGCGCCATCGACTGCCGCCGCGTCCAGCACTTCCTGCGAGATATTCGCCAGGCCGCCGATGAAAATAATGAAAGTGAAGCCGACGTTGTGCCAGACCGTCGTCAGCACAATCGTAATCAGCACCCAGTCTTTCGAGTTCAGCCAGGGGATGCGCTCAATCCCCAGAAAACCCAGGTAATAATTGATGACGCCGAATTCGCGGTGATACATATAGCCGAGCGAAATAGCGACTGCCGCGCCGGACATCAGCAGCGGCATGAAAAAAGCCGAACGGAAGTAGTAACGCAGCCATCGGTTAGTAATGCGCTGCACTGATAGCGCCAGAAACAGCGCGAAGGCATTTTGCAGGATGACCGCCATCGCCACGAACTTGAAGGTGTTGCCGAAGCTGGTCAGCACCTGCTGGTCGCTGAACATCCGCTGGAAGTTCTCGGTGCCGATGAAAACCGGCGGTGAGAAGACGTTCCAGCGGAAGGTGCTCAGGCCGAATGAGAACAGCACCGGCCCGATAGTGAAGATAAGCAGGCCGATCAGCGTCGGGATCAGGAACGCATATCCCAGCACGGCTTTGCGCCGCGTCACGCCGGTCAGGGTATTTGCGGTCAGCTTGCCCCACAGGCTCAGACGCGACTCGTCCTGAGTCGGCAGGGGCGACATGCCGGTTGTCGACGTCATTCGTTCCATTCCCTCGATGATCTGGTGAGCGTGCTGGCTGGCGCGTCCCACAGAATCGATGCTGTTGATAGGCGGCGCGGCCTATCCCTTGTCCCACGCTGTTTGTGACCATTCCCCTCTCCGCACATGCAGAGAGGGGATATGGAGTGGGGTTAGATTATCAGCGCGCCAACGTCACGAGGTCAGCGGCTTACGCTCTGGCGAACAGTTCCTCAAGGTCCTTCTGCATCGCGTCGAGCGCGTCTTTCGGTGACTGCTCGAAGGTCATGGCGATGCTGGTGTACTTGGTGAAAATCGTCGTCATCGGGTTGGACTTGGGCGGCGCGGGAATCGGCGCGGTGTCCGGGTGCTTGTCGAGCGTGTCGTAGAACACCTGCCAGTTGGTCGGGCCGGTTTCGGCGAAGCGCTCCGCCGTCAGCATCGAGCGGCGCGCGGGCGTCGTGATGATGAACGGGTTGAACCAACCGTGAACGTTCATGGCGTCGAGGCTGACTTCGTGCTTCAGATATTCCCAGCCGAGGTCGGCGTGCTCAGAACCCTTGAACAGGAACTTAGCGCACACGCCGAACTGATGCCGCTGCGATTTCCACTTCGGCCAGAACTGCGCCTGGAAAGCGTCCGGGGCCATGCCCGCGTTGTGCAGGCCGCCCGCCCAGAAGCCGCCGCCAACTGTCATGCCGAGCTTGTCGCCGGTGAAGAAGCCTTGCAGTGAGTTGCCGCCGCCCAGTTCGATGGCCGGAGCGATCCCTTCCTGTGCGAGCTGAACCATGAACTCCAGCGCCTCGACGTTATTCGGATGGTTGGCCTGCGGCGCAGCCCAGTTGAACCCGCCGCCGCGCCCGTCCGCTGCCGGGTCATCCTTGTAGAATGTATCCCACAGCCAGTCGCCGCCGTCGAACTTCTCCTCGGTCAGGAGGCCGCCGTCATTGACGAAAATCCACGGCATCCAGCTTCCCCACAGGCGATTCGTCCAGCCGTAGCCGAAAACTTCGGTGTCGTTACCGTTCTTTTTGGTGATAGCCTTCGCCAGCGCGTAGAAGTCGTCCTTCGTCCAGTCCTCGCCGGGGACTTCCATGCCCGCGTCGTGAACCAGTTTGGTGTTGAAGTACATGTTGGCAGCGTTGAAGTTCTGCGCCAACTGGTACAGCTTGCCCTCGTAGAGCATCGCTTCGATCAGCGCCGGATGGACGTCCTTGAAGTAGTCGGCCAGTTCGGCGGCGTCGCCCTTGACGCGGTCGGTGATGTCGGTCGATAGGCCGTTACCGGCGTACAGTTCGGTCGCCTCGGTACAGGCGAAGCCGAGGTCAATCGGCTGGCCCGCCGCGACCATCGACAGAATCTTGCTGGCACTTCTTCATGGTCGATGCCGGTGACGTTAAGGTACTCAATCGACCCGACTTCGGGATGCGCGGCGATGAACAGGTCGCCGACCGGCTTTTCGAGCGATTCGTCAGCCTGAATACGCAGATTGATCTTGTCCTGCGCCATGACTGACCTGAGCGGCAGACGGCCTGCCGCCATCACGCTCTCGACGAGCGAACTGCTCATGACCAGCCCCGCGCTGCCGAAAGCGGTCATGCGCAGCATCTGGCGGCGGGATATTTTTCGGGGTTCCGGCTTGATGGATTCACTCATAGTACCCTCGCAATAGCTTTGTTTTTTCAGACGCGGACGTAAAGGGGTGGGGCCAATTGCCATAAAATTTCGCCGATTGACCTCCTTCCCTCTGGCATTCTCGACCGACGACTCGATGGGGCGGCTGGACGAATTTGCGCTGTAGTGACCAGATTCGTCAGGAGTCGGTGCTAGGATGCTATAATCGCCATACACGACTCGACCGGAGACAGCCGACGCTCTGCTTCTGATTGAAACATGGAAAGGGTTAGGGGCAGACAGGGGGGGCAATCGGGTTGGTGGACAGCGCCGCCTGCGTTATGGTTATTAAAATTGAGAAGAGAGGATATTTTATGTGCCTCGCTCAGAAGTTTTATTACATTCTTGTCGATGCGCTGGAAGATATGGGTGATTTGAAAACTGGAGCCAGCCTGCTCCACGCTGACCGCGCCATCGCGCGGCGTTTCGGCGTCTCTGAAAGCGCCGCGCGCAACTGGCGGCGCTGTACCACGACGGTGATTTCTCCCGGCGTCGCCGCCTCGATCATTTCTGTCTGCGCCCGGTTGGCCCCGGCTCATGTGACCGACCTGGAGTTCATCGCGCGGCTGTCACACGGCACGATTGAAATCAAGATGGCGGCAGACGCGCTGGTTGATGAGTTGAGCAGCCAGGTCTTCAGCCATAACTCGACCTGGTCGATCTATTCCGGCCCGCTCAAGATGGCGCTCGATCCGAGCATTGACCCCGTCTGTCAGTACGAAATGATGAGCCGGGCCGGGATGGTGATGGAACGGATCCTCGAAATGGGCATCGACCGGGCCAATATCCCCTCGGTTGGTGAATTGATTCGCTACTCGATGCATGGCTGGTGGTCGAAAGGATTTTTCAAAATCCGCGAAGCCAGCCTGAGCAGCGCGTTAGTCGGCGTGCGCGGCGACGCGATTGATCCGGTTGAAGTGGCGCTGTACATCGGCGATGGCTGCGCCGGGCCGTGTGTCTTTTTCGGCGATACCCGCCGCGCCCTGATGTACTACGCGCAGGCGCTCGACCTGCTGGAGACCATCACGCCGTCACAGGCGCGGAACTCGGCGGTTGACCTGCGCGACGCGATCATCATGATCCGCTCGCTTCAGGCATCCGCCGCCTGTTACGAAGGCTACGAGGCGCACGAAAGCCTGATTGAGCGCTTCGTGGCCGACTTTGACAATGCCTCGGCCTCGGACGCCTGGATTGACAGTATGCGCCACGGCTCGCTTGGTTATATCGGCCTGCTGCGCCGAACCGACTTCGCTCAGGCCGCCTACCATTTCGGCGAGGCCAGCGCCCGACAGGATGAGTGGACGTCGCGCTTCGGCATCCCGTTCAGCGTCACGGCCTATCAAAGCCTGTACGGCTACGCGCTGCTGATGACTCAGGGGCCGACCGACCGCGTCAAGGGGCTGATGTCTGAGGGGCTGGTCAAGACCATCGATTATGGCGCGATCAGCGACCAGATCAGCGCGCGTTTGTGCCAGTCGCTCTTTCACGAGTGGGAAGGTGAAGCCCGCATGTCGGCTTTCCATCGACTCAAAGCCGAAAGTATGGCGCGGCAGCACAATCTGGGCCGCTGGTACGCGCTGCTCAATACCATTCTTGTGCCAAACGAAGTTCACGCCCGCGCGTCGTAGGGTCGGCGCTGGTTGCCAGCCTTAATCCGTTCGGATAGAATCGAGCTGTTCGGGACTGTTCAGCGGTTATGCGGGTTCCTTGAGCGATGCGCCGATGGTGCTGGTGGCTAGAAATCCACCGGCTGGCGAAAGTCAATTCCCCTGAAGAAGACTCGAATGCTGTGGCGCAGCAGTCGCTGCGGCATTTCGCTGGCTTCCGCCAGGTTGGGGTTTTGTAGCCAGAGGGCTATCAGCCTCTGGCAGCGCGACCGCCGCTCCATCGAATCAGCATGACGGCCTATTCGATAGGGTACGCCGATGCGACGTCAATCTATTCTTCTGCTGATTTTCCTTGCCTTGCTGGCCTTCGGCTCGCTGGCGCAGGCACAGGGCGGCTTCGATTCATCCACTCGCGCAGCGGTCAATCTTCGGCGCGGCCCCGGCACGAATTACGGCGTGATTCAACTGCTCTATGCGGGCGAGCCGCTGCACGTCGCCGGGCGTTCCGACGATACCGGCCTCTGGATTTACGTCTCGACTCCGGACGGCCTGACTGGCTGGGTGTCGAGCCTGTATACCAGCGCGCCGCCCGATCAGATCGTCCTGCTGCCGATCATCGCCGTCGGCGTTGATACGCCGCTTCAGGCTCCGCCGCCGGTCAACAATGTCGCGCCGCCTGCCGCGCCCGCGCCAGCGAACGTCAGCTACGGCCCGATCTCCGGCATCAGCGGGGCAGCGCGCGCCATCTTCCAGCATGGACAGCAGTTAGGCAATCGCGCTAACGTCTTCACAAAGGTCGGCGACAGCATCACGGTTTCACCGCGCTTCCTCGCGCCGATTGCCTGGAACGCCTACAATCTGCATGACTACGGCGGCTTGCAGGACGTCATCAACTATTTCTCGGCGGCAGGCGTGCGGACCGCCAACTCCTTCGCTAACGAATCGCTGGCCGCGCGCGGCGGCTGGACGACGGCTAACGTCCTCGATCCCGGATCGGCGACTCCCGGCATCTGCCAGAGTGGCGAGACGCCGCTGGTCTGCGAGTACCGCGTCGATCTGCCCGCCGTCGCCATCATTATGCTCGGCACGAATGACATGGCCGCGCTCCCGCTCAATGTCTTTCGCGGCAATCTCTCGGCCATCGCGCAGATCAGCATCGACCGCGGCGTGATTCCGATCTTCAGCACCATTCCGACGCGCTGCGGTTTCGAGGGCGCAGTGCCGGGCTTCAATCAGGCGATTGTCGATACTGCGCGTCAGTTCGGCGTCCCGCTGATCGACTACGCGGGCGCGATGGGCGGGCTGCCCGGCGGCGGCATTTCCGGCGACTGCATTCATCCGTCGTCTGCGCCGGGGAACTATCAGGACGACTATGGCGCGTCAACGGACTTCACGGGCTTTAATCTGCAATTTGGCTACACCGTCCGCAATCTCACGGCGCTCGAAGCGCTCGATGCTGTGTGGCGGCAGGTGATGAACTAGACCGGGCGCGAATTGGTCGAAAGTCGATTTTGAAGCGGCGTTTTCTGGCGAAGCTGGTTCTGTTTGCGCTGCCGGTCGCGGCGGTGCTGGCGATACCGGTGGCCTTCGCTATCCACATGGGCGAGGCGCTGCCGGTGAGCGCCGTCGTGGCGATGCAGCAGGGCGCTGCCCCTGTCCTCTATGGCCCGACCGACCGCGATCCTATTCTCGCCTATAAGCTGCTGGCAACGCAGCTGCGCCGTCCTGCCGTGCTTATCATCGGCTCGTCGCGGGTGCTGCAATTCCGCGATCAGTTCTTCGACAAGAATCCGCAGGCGGCTTATAACGCGGGCGGCGAAGGCTGGAGCATGGCCGAGATTCGCACGCTGGTTGAGCAGCTTGACGCCGCCCACGCGCCCAGAATCCTGATCGTCGGCCTCGATCAGGTCTGGTTCGATCAGGACTACGTCAGTTGGGAAGAAACCCCGATTCTGGCGACCGATGCGGTCGGCGTCTCCGTCCAGCGGCTGATTCCGAGCACGCGCAAGCTGATCGACACGCTGATCGCGGGCGATGTCGAATGGGCCGACGTGCTCAACCCGCATGAGTGGCTCTACAATGCCGACGCACTTGGCCTCGACGCGCTGCAAGGCGCGCGCGGCTATCGCAACGACGGCAGCCATCAGGAAGGCGATTTGCTCCAGAACCCGGCGCTCGGCGATCTGGCGCGTAAGCATGACATCGACAAAGCGCCTGAAGGCTGGCGTCAGTTCGTGCAGGGCAACGAGGTGGCCGCGCCGATGATGCAGCAGCTCGACTCGTTCCTGCAACTGGCGCAGGACAAAGGCATGACTGTGATCGGTTTCGGCCCGCCGTTTATGCCGACTATCGCGCGCATCATGTTCGATGGCAACAAAACGGACTACCTGCCCCGGTCGGCGGCGCAGATCGAGGCGCTGTTCGCGCAGCGCGGCTTCCACTACTTCGACTTCACTGATCCGACCGCTATTGGCGGCAGCGACGCCGAGATGTACGATGGCTGGCACGCCAGCGAACTGATGAGTTTGCGCGAGTACATCGCCATGCTCAAGGCGCTGCCGGACACGCTCGGCCCCTACTCTGACCTCGCCGCGCTGGAACAGGTCGCGGCGCAGGCCGAAAATCCGCTCGTCGTCTTCGGGCCAGCATCATGAACTTTATCTCGTTTGAGTTCCTGATTTTTGTCAGTGTTTCCGCGCTGGTCTACTTCGTGCTGCCCGCGCGCCTGCGCTGGCCGTGGCTGCTGGTTGCCAGCGCGGTCTTTTACCTCTATAGCGGCGTCGGCCCGTTCCTGCTGCTGGTCGCGGCGATTGCGCTCAATTACGGCGCGGGGTTGTGGCTGGCGCGAGCCGGACGTGGTCGCGGTTGGATTCTGGCGCTCAGTCTGGCTTTCAACCTCGGCCTGCTGCTGGTCTTCAAATACTTCAATTTCTTCAACGACTCATTCGACCAGTTATTTGAACATCTGCACTGGTCATATCGCGTTCATTCGCTCGACACGGTGCTGCCGCTTGGTATCTCGTTCTACACCTTTCAGTTGATGGCCTATCTGATCGACATTTACCGGCACAGGACGCCGCCGGAGCGCAGCCTCGGCCTGTTTGCGACCTCGATTGCTTTCTTCCCCAAGATTGTCGCCGGGCCGATTGAGCGCGCCGATCATCTGCTGCCGCAGCTTCGCCGACCGGCAGGTTTCGCTGATCCGCGGGTCGTCGAGGGGCTGCGGCGCGTGCTGTGGGGCGTGTTCAGGAAGGTGGCGATTGCGGATCGACTCGGCCTGTATGTCAACACGGTCTACAGCAGCCCCGATAGCTACAGCGGCTGGACGCTGATCGTGGCGACGCTGTTTTTCACCTTCCAGATTTACTGTGACTTCGCCGCCTACTCGGATATCGCCATCGGCCTGGCGCAGATTCTCGGCGTCGATCTGGTCGAAAATTTCCGCCAGCCTTACCTGTCGCGCTCGATCCGCGAATTCTGGCGGCGCTGGCACATGTCGCTGTCATTCTGGTTCCGCGACTATCTCTATTTCCCGCTCGGCGGGAGTCGCGTGCCGCTCCCGCGTACCCTGCTCAACCTGATGATCGTGTTCGTCGTCAGCGGCCTCTGGCATGGCACGAGCTGGACGTTCGCCGTCTGGGGCGCGCTGCACGGCCTGTATATCGTCGTCGAGACGTTGTGGGAGCATCGGGCGAGACGTCGCGTGCCGCCAGCTTTCTCCCCGCGCCCTGAGGGAGAGGGCGGAAGCGGGCTGGCGTCTGTTGGCCGATTGAAGTCCGAACACAACGAGGGCCGTTGGAGGGCGGTCAGGGCATTTACAGACTTGCTCAAGACACTATTGACGTTCGCGCTGGTCGCGTTCGCGTGGATTTTCTTTCGCGCCAATTCGCTCGATGACGCAGGTTACGTCGTGGCGCACCTGCTCGATTTCAGCAAGGGCTTCGAGGACATTACCGGGCCGTTCAATCATGCGCTCTTTCCGCAGCAGATCGAGTTCACCCTCGCGCTCGTGCTGGTCGCGCTGCTGATCGCCGCCGACTGGCTCGACGCGCGGCGCGGGCTGATCGCCTCGATGGGGCGAGGGCCAGCCGTCCTGCGCTGGGCTGTCTACTACCTGCTGGCGCTGGCGATTGGCGTCTCGCTCTGGGCCTCGGCGTCGGCCTCGCAGACCTTCATCTACGCGAAGTTCTGACGGGAGCGCGAGGCGGTTCGCGCTCCTGTTGATCGATTTGAGCGCGCGGAATCACGTTATCATAGGGCGAAATTTCCTGAGAAAGTAAGGGAGAACTCAATGGAGTACCGATTACTGGGCGGGTCAGGCTTTAAGGTTCCGGCTCTGAGCTTTGGCACCGGGACATTCGGCGGCGGCAGCGAGTTTTTCAAGGCCTGGGGCGCAACCGACGTCGCCGAGGCAACGCGGTTGGTCGATATTTGCCTCGACGCCGGAGTCAATCTGTTCGACAGCGCCGACGTTTATTCTGGCGGCCTGTCGGAAGAAATTCTCGGCAAGGCGGTCGAGGGGCAGCGCGATCAGGTGATTCTGGCGACCAAAGCCACCTTCCGTCAAGGCGACGGCCCGAACGATGTCGGCTCGTCGCGCTGGCATCTGATTAAAGCCTGCGAGGGCAGCCTGCGCCGTCTCGGCACAGATTATATCGACCTTTACCAGATGCACGGCTTCGATGCCTCGACGCCGGTTGAGGAGACGCTGCGCGCGCTCGACGATCTGGTGACGGCGGGCAAGGTGCGCTACATCGGCTGCTCGAACTTTTCCGGCTGGCATCTGATGAAGTCGCTGGCGATCTCGGATCGCTACGGCTGGAATCGCTACGTGGCGCAGCAGGTATCGTATTCGCTGTCGGGACGCGAGTTCGAGTGGGAGCTAATGCCGCTCGGCGTCGATCAGAAAGTCGGCGCGCTGATCTGGGGGCCGCTGGCTGCCGGTCGGCTTTCCGGCAAGATGCGTCGCGGCCAACCCGTGCCGAAAGAGTCGCGCGTCGGCGCGCTGCCTGCGGTCGATAACGCGCGCTCGGACGAGTTCATTTACACTGTCGTCGATGCGCTCGATGAGGTAGCGAAAGAAACCGGCAAAACCGTCGCGCAGGTGGCGCTCAACTGGCTGCTTCAGCGTCCGACCGTGTCCTCGGTCATCATCGGCGCGCGTAACGAGCAGCAGTTGCGGCAGAACCTCGCTGCGGCTGGCTGGAACCTGACTCCTGAGCAGATCGCTTATCTGGACGAAGCCAGCCTGTTCCCGCTGACGTATCCTTACTGGCATCAGTCGGGTTTTGGCGAGCGCAATCCCCCGCCGACACGCTGGAAGTAGCGGCGTCGCCGCTAAACCATTCGCCTGACCCATCTCTTTGTGAGTTGCGTAAACGCGGTACAATCGGTTAACGATAACTCATCGCGCCTGATGGGCCATCTTTTAGCGAAACATTCCCTTTCTTGAGGAGCTTGCGCATGGCAACCTATCCACTCCCGTACCTGCACGAGCCGACTCCGGTTGGCCCGAACGAGGTGATCCTCGTCGCCAGCGGTGATCTGCGCCTGTCGGCCAACCAGACCTGCTGGCCTGCTCAGGCCGACATGGAACAGCGCGTGATTGCGGCCTTCGCCCGTGAAGGCGTGACGGTCAAACGCGGACACCCCTATAAACCCGATCAGAAACATGGCTTCATCGCCAGCCAGCGTGAAGGGATGGATATTTTTCGCAATATTCACCCGGACGCGCCGCTGATCGTCGCCGAAAGTGTCTGGCAGTACAGCCATCACGTGCTGGCCGGGCTGCGTGACCATCGCGGGCCGATTCTGACCGTTGCCAACTGGAGCGGCCAGTGGCCCGGTCTGGTCGGAATGCTCAACCTCAACGGCTCGATGACCAAAGCCGGAATCGCCTACAGCACGCTCTGGAGCGTCGATTTTACCGACGATTTTTTCGTCAACGGCATTCGTCAGTGGCTGCGCGAGGGCAAGGTCAGCTACGACACCCGCCACGTCCGCCATTTCGACTTCGCCAACGCGACCGGCGGCGAAGTTGAGCTGGGCGCGGCTATCGCCCGCCAGATTTTCACCGACCGCGCCATCATCGGCGTCTTCGATGAAGGCTGTATGGGCATGTACAACGCCATCATCGACGATGAGATGCTCAACGCGACCGGCATCTATAAGGAGCGCCTGAGCCAGTCGGCGCTGGTCGCGGCCATTCGTAAAGTCAGCGATATAGAAGCGCGCGCCGTGCAGGAATGGCTCGACAGGCGCGGCATGAAGTTCGACTACGGTAGCAATCCCGAAACCAGCCTGACGCCCGATCAGGTGCAGGAGCAGTGCAAAATGTACATTGCCGCTGCCCGCATCGCCCAGGATTTCGGCTGCGC
>CAZZAO010000056.1:24503-32746 GCA_964652205.1 uncultured Anaerolineaceae bacterium
ATTCCTCGATAATAGACCTCTATCGTGTGCCTGTCCGCGCTCGCTCGCCGACGAGGCACGCGACATGATCCGGCAGGCGATCTTCGACGGTCGCATCCTTCCGGACGAGCGTCTCACGATCGAACGCATCGCCCAGGATTTCGGCTGCGCGGCTATCGGCATTCAGTATCAGCAGGGACTCAAGGACATGGTTCCCGCGTCTGATCTGGTCGAAGGGCTGCTCAATGACCCGGATCGTCCACCGGCCTACGATGAAGCGGGCAACGAGCTGTTCGCCGGACAGGCGCTGCCAGTCTTTAACGAAGTGGACGAGGGCGCGGCGGTCGACTCGCTCGTGACCAATCGTCTCTGGACGGCGATGGGCTTCGACCCGTCGGTGACGCTCCACGACATCCGCTGGGGCGAGCAGTATGGCGATGACTACGTCTGGGTGATGGAGATTTCCGGCGCGGTTCCCGCCTCACACCTGACCGGCGGCTACGCGGGCGCGACCGGCTACCGCCAGAATCCGATGTACTTCCGGCTCGGCGGCGCGACGCTGTCCGGCGTCAGCAAGCCGGGCGAATGTGTCTGGAGCCGCGTCTATGTCATGGACGGCAAGCTCCACGCCGACCTCGGACGCTCAACGGCGGTTGAGCTGCCGGAAGCCGAGACGCAGCGCCGCCTTAACTCGACCAATAAGGAATGGCCGATCATGCACGCCGTTCTGCACGGCGTCAGCCGTGACCAGATGATGGCGCGGCACAAGGCCAATCACGCTAACTTCGCCTACGCGCCATCCGCCGAAGCTGCCGACCGCGCTCTGACGGCGAAGGCGTCGGCGTTCGCGCATATGGGCATCGAAGTCCACCTCTGCGGGGTCTGATTTCGCGCTTGCGCCGTGTCTAAAGCGTAATGCAATACGCCAAACACAACACCCGCTCAAATTTGCTTCGGGCGGGTGTTGTCGTCTGATTCGCTTTACTTCGGGCGTATAATCAGATCAATCGAAGGGAGTCGGTATGGGCGACATCGAATTTGAACAGGTGGTTGATCTGGCGTTACGGCTCTCCACGGCGGAGCAGGCGCGCTTGATTGAGCGTCTGGCTTCTGCAATGCATGAAACACTCGTGATCGACGATCACGCTGGCGATCAAGAACACATTGAACCTGCCTGGACAGACGAAGAAATCGCCGAGATGATGAAGATTGAGCCGATGACCGGTGCTGAAATCGTCGCGGCTGGTCTCACAGGCACCTGGGCGGACTTAGGCATCACTGACGGCGCAGAATGGGTTAATGAGCAGAGGCGCGAAGGTCAGGAAAAGAATCAGTGGTAACTGCTCTGGTTGATTCATCCATCATTATTGATTTGTTGCGGGGCTTTGAACCTGCCGATCAATGGCTTATAGCACAGACGCAGTTAGGGCTGGTTCGCGTTGTCTGGATTGAGGTTTTACAGGGTGCGCCGAATCTGAACAAGCAGCAGCAAGCCCTTAAAATGTTGCGACGCTTCGAACTTGTTGAACTGATTACGGATGATCTGGTTTGGGCTACAGAGATGCTCATTAAATATGGATTATCTCACAACGCTAAAGGCTATGATTGTATGATTGCGGCGGTAAGCCAGCGCCTGAATCTGCCGTTATTTACGCATAATCTTAAACACTTCATGCCGCTCATTGGTTCACTTGCGGTCAGGCCATACTAACGGTGTATTTCAAGTTATTAGACCTATCGCTCGATTAAGAATTCAAGGTACAGCAATTCGAGTGAAGCTCCCAAAAATCTAAAATGCACCCCTACGAACCTCACGCGAGTCTGTCTATCCGCCGCGTATGATATGATTTCATCTTGCATTTGCCTCATGTTGCAGGCTGAGTTTCGAGAAGGATTCCCGTGCCGACCAGTCCTAAAGTGTCTCAAACGGAGCCGCCTTCGATGGCGCAGCAGCCGCTGGCCGACCGCATCCGCCCGAATAACCTCGACGAGTTCATTGGGCAGGCGCATCTGGTCGGGCCGGGTAAGCCGCTGCGCCGTGCCATCGAAGGCGGCAAAGTCCATTCGATGATCTTCTGGGGGCCGCCCGGCGTCGGCAAGACGACGCTTGCGCGGCTGGTCGCCAACGGCGCAGAGCGCCCCTTCTACGCGCTCTCGGCAGTCTCGGCCAGCAAGGACGACGTCCGCCAGATTGTCGAGCGCGCCCGCGCCGAGCGTGAGCCGCCGCGCGACCTGTTTTCGCTCAACCAGCCGCAGACTCGGCCTAACGGCGCGGTGCTGTTTCTCGACGAAATTCACCGTTTCAATAAGGCACAGCAGGACTTTCTGCTGCCCTATGTCGAAGACGGCACGATTATCCTGATCGGCGCGACGACCGAAAACCCGAGCTTCGAGGTTATTTCGGCGCTGCTTTCCCGCAGCCAGGTCTTTGTGCTCGAATCGCTGACCGCCGCCGACATCGAGCGGATTATCCGCCACGGCGCGTCGGTGCTTGGCGTCGGCGTGACCGATGAGGCCGCTGCCTTTCTGGCCGCATACGCCAACGGCGATGCGCGGCAGGCGCTCAACCTGCTCGAAGCGACGGCCTCGCTTTATGCCGGTGAGGGCAAGCCGCTGACGATTGAGAACCTTAAGGACGCGCTCCAGTCGAAGACCCTGCGCTACGACAAGGCGTCTGAGGAACACTACAACACCATCAGCGCCTACATCAAGAGTATGCGCGCCAGCAATGTTGATGCCGCGCTCTACTATCTGGCGCGGATGGTCAACGCCGGTGAAGACCCGAAGTTCATTGCCCGGCGAATGGTGATTTTCGCCAGCGAGGATGTCGGCATGGCTGACCCGACCGCGCTGACGGTCGCCAACGACGTTTTTCGCGCCGTCGAAGTGATTGGTTATCCCGAATGTCAGATTAACCTCGCTCACGGCACTGCCTATCTCGCCGCTGCGCCCAAGAGCCGCGCTTCGTGTGACGCCTTTTTCAGCGCGCTCGAAGATGTCCAGAGCAGCGGCAATCTATCGATTCCGCTTCAGCTTCGCAACGCGCCGACTTCGCTGATGAAAGACCTCGGTTACGGCAAAGGCTACGAGAAGTACACGACCGAAGACCTGCTGCCCGACGGCCTCAAGGGCAAACGCTACTACCATCCCCCGGTCAAATAGCGCCGATTGTCGGAGAATCGCTGCATCCGCTTGACGCCTTTCCGCCCCGGCAGTAGTATGCAGCATTGGAACCCGCCGACTCCCTGCCGAATACCGGGCAGCGTCGTAGGGGCATATGCATCATGCCCGCCTTCAAAACCTATGCGCGCTTCTGATTTCCGTTCATCTCGAACGCCCTCGTCCTCAGCCACCTTCCGGTGGTTTCAATCCATTATGCCGGATGGCTCCGAGCCTTCGGCAGCGATGACGCCGAATCCCCCATGATTGAAGTCACCCGACTGACGCGACGCTACGGCAGTTTCCTCGCGGTCGATCACATCAGCTTCTCCGCCAAAAAGGGCGAAATCCTCGGCCTGCTTGGCCCGAATGGCGCGGGTAAAACGACCACCATTCGTATGTTGACCGGCTTCATGCCGCCGAGCGAAGGCAAGGCGAAGGTCGCCGGGTTCGATGTCTTTGAAGACTCGCTGGAAGTCCGCAGGCGCGTTGGCTACCTGCCGGAGCGCGTCCCGGTTTATCCTGATATGACGGTGCGCGGCTACATCACCTTCTGGGCGCAGCTTCGCGGCGTCCATCGACCGCGCAAACAGGTCGATGCCGTCCTCGACCGCGTTCAACTGCGCGACCGCGAAAAGAGCCTGATCCGCAACCTGTCGAAGGGGATGCGCCAGCGGTTGGGGCTGGCTCAGGCGCTGGTACATAATCCGCCGGTCATCATCCTCGACGAGCCGACTATCGGCATCGACCCGCAGCAGGTGATCGAAGTGCGCGAAGCGGTGCGCCAGTTGGGGGTCGATCACACCGTCCTGTTCAGCACGCACATTCTGTCGGAAGCCGAGCAGATTTGCGACCGCGTCCTGATTATCGACCGGGGGCGCATCCTCGCCGAAGGCAAGCCGTCCGAGCTGCGCTCGCGTTTGCAACCGGGGGCGTCGCTCTACGTCGTCGTCGGGCGCGCGCCGAAAGGCGAGGCACAAAAGCTGCTGACCGGGCTGCCGAAAGTCACCTCAGTCGAGGCGCAGGGCGAGGGCTTCGCCGTCCGGCTGCCCGCTGGCGGTGACAGTCGCGCAGCCATTTCCGACGCGATCACAAAAGCGGGCTGGGCCGTGCTGGAGCTGCGTCCGGTCGGTATGACGCTTGAAGACATCTTTCTCGATATTGTTAACCGGGAGAAGTAGCCGTGCGTGGCGCGTGGATTATCTTCCGGCGGGAAGTCGGCCAGTATCTCTCGACCCCGTTCGCCTACCTGATCGGCGCGGCGCTGCTGATTTTGACCGCCGTGCTGTTCAACAACGATCTCATCGTCAGTATCGATACCAAACCTGCCGACACGGCGCTCGTGCCGACCTTCCTCTCGTTCGCGCTGATCTTCTTTGCGCCGCTGCTGACCATGCGCCTGTTCGCTGAGGAGAGCCGTGAGGGGACTTTCGAGCTGCTGCTGACGGCCCCGGTCCGCGACGGCGAAATCGTCGTCGGCAAGTTTCTGGGCGCGTGGTTCTTTTACTCGCTGCTGCTGGCGCTGACCTTCCTCTATCAGGTCATCCTGTTCATCGTCCAGCAGCCCGATCTCGGCACTGCCGTCAGCGCCTATCTCGGCATCTGGCTCTACGGCGGGGCGACGCTCGCTATCGGCGTGCTGTTTTCGGCGCTGACCGAAAGCCAGATCATCGCTGCCTTTATGAGTATGACGGTGCTGCTGCTGTTCTGGCTGGCCGATCTCGTCGGCCAGTTCGTGACCAACATCGATATTGCCCGCGCGATACGCCTGCTGACGCTGCCGGGCCATTTCTCGACCTCATTTGCCGTCGGCCTGCTGCGCGGCGAGGACGTGGTTTACTTCGCCGGGATCATCGCGGTCACGCTCTTCATCACCATCCGCGTGATCGAATCGCGGAGATGGCGCTGATGCAGAGTCGCAACGTTGTCCTGACGCGCCGACAGATCGCCGGTTGGATCGGCCTGATTGGTGGAATCGCGCTGCTGGCAGGCCTGATCGGCTGGATCTGGCAGGGCGGGCTGTCCGGCTACCTGCCGTACTTACTGGGCGCTGGCGTCATCGGGCTGGTCATCTGGATCGCTTTCGACCGCCACGCGGTTGCAGACATTCTGACCGGGCGACAGGCGCGCTACGGCACAATGGCCGTCATACTGACGCTGCTCCTGATCGGCATCGTCGCCACGGCTTATCTGGTCGTCGCGCGCCAGACAATCACCGTCGATATGACCCAGAATGGGCGCTACTCGCTCAGCCCCAGAACCTTCGACGTGCTGCGGCTGATCCAGCGCGATATTCAGATCACCGGCTTTTACTCGCCCCGGTCGCTGCGCGAGCGCGAGGTCGATGATGAATTTTTCCGCCTCTACAGCGCGGCTAATCCGCATATTCATCGCGTCTACATCGACCCCGACGAGCAGCCTGCGCTGGCGCAGCAGTATGGCGTCAACGGGGATGCCGCGCTCTACCTTTCCTACCTGAATGCTGACGGCTCGGTGGACACGACCACGCTGGCTCGCGTCCCGCGCACTGAAAGTCAGGAACGCGACATGACGCAGGCGATCTCGCGCCTGCTGATCTCCGGCAGCATTACCGTCTACTTTGAAACTGGACATGGGGGCCGCGATCCGCTCGACACCAGCAACGATGGTCTGTCTGGCATCAATAATGGCATCAAGGAAAGCGGCATCATCACCCAGCCGCTCGACCTGACTGCGCTGGCGAGGGATAATCAGCCGGTTCCTGAGGACGCCGGGGCGCTCATCATGCCGCGTCTGACGACCGACCTGTCGGCGCAGGAGATCAGCATCCTCGACGCTTACCTCAAGCGGGGCGGGGCGCTGTTCATCATGAGCGAAGCCTATGCCGCTCCGGGAACTTTCCTGCGCCATGACAGCGCCTTCAATCAGTATCTGTGGGCGAACTATCGGATCGACGGCCTTGACGCCGTGATCGTCGATCCGGCGGCCAGCGTACAGACACCGCTCGATGTCATCGGCGCGGGCGTCAACACCGGCACCGACATCACCGCGCGGCTCGACCCGGCGCACAGCCCGATCAAGTTTCGTATCGTCCGCGCGCTTGAAGTCGGCACCGACTTGCCAGACGGCGTGACTAACGGCCAACTGGTCTTTTCGTCCAATTCCAGCTACGGTGAAACTGACCTTAACGCGCTGGCGAACACCGGTACCTATCGGTTCAATCAGGGGGTTGATTTGCCGGGGCCGCTGACCGAGGTGGCGTGGGCCTCGAATAACAGCAACCGGTCGCGCGTCATTCTGGTCGGCGACAGTGACTTCGTCAGCAATGGGCTGGTGCAGAATCAGGGCAACGCCGTCTTTTTCACCGACGCGCTGGCCTGGCTGACCGGCTACAATCAGCGCATCAACTTCGGCTCGCAGGCGTACTTCTACAACCTGCCGCTTATCACCATCGACCGTCCGATGCTCGACAAAATTGCCTTCGTCACCGTGATTCTGGTTCCCGGCCTGCTGATTGTCACCGGGCTGGCTGTCAGCAGCCGACGGGCGCGCCGATGAGCAGCCGTCGGACGCTGTTCGTCTTTGTCGGCATCTTCGGCGCGCTGCTGGTCGCGCTGGCGATTCAGGATGTCACCCTCAATCGGTTGGCTGACACACCCGCCAGCAACGACACGCAGTATCAGCGCACCTTTCCCGACATCAGCTCGGCAGCCGATATTCAGGCCGTGCGTCTGGCTGACCCTTCGACCGCCAAAACGTTCACTATCGCGCAGCAGGCCGCGGGAGTCTGGACAGCGCCCGACAGCGGCAAGGCGCTTCGAGGGCAGGCGGGGATTCAGATCGCCACGACGATTGCGCTGCTGCCCAACCGGCAGGTTGTGCCGATACTCGACGAACAGGCGCTGACGACCTATGGTTTCAAGCCGAACCCGCTGCTGCTGATCTACGTCCTGCTCAAAAACGGGAAGACGCACAACGTCGCCATCGGCAGCCTGACGCCAGCGACGACCTCCTATTATGCCATCGTCGATGATGTTTCCGGCGTCTACGTGCTGGATCGCTCGCCTATCGACTTCCTGATTGTTGCGTTAAGAACCCCGCCGGTTGCTTGACACGGGCTGAGAATAAGCATATCCTATATAGACCTATTTGCTCAGTGTCGGCAGACGGCGCTGCGTCTCGCGTCAGTTTGATCCCTCTTAACAGTTGGTTTTTCACCCTCATCCGCGTCAAATAGATAGACGTGTTCGTTACGAAGGGTCCAGCCACCGCCGGACTTCAGGTTGTGATCGGTTCGTTGCAGGCTGGAACGAGGGTGTTTTTCCGTCTCGCGCCGGGGAAAAGGGCGCAAAACCTACAGACGTCGGGCGGTGAGCCTGGCGTTTTCCATCGGCCAATCGTGTCGGTGATGCTGCTGCAAATGAAGGATTAGTTGTGCAGCCTGTTAACAGTATAACACAGGCTGCGGGCAGAAAAAGGGTGGGTGTCCGTCATTTTTGCACGGGCGACCACGTCTATATGTCATGCACAGTGTATAAGACCTGAATGAGAGGCTGTTGTCTCTCGGCCTACCGGCAGTAAGCTATGGATGGACGTGTGATCGTATGCTGGCAGTAATGGTACGCAAAGACGAAATTAAAGCGCAGCTCCTCGAGAAGGCTCGGAAGCAGGGCGCGATCTCCTACGACGATATTCTGGCGATGCTGCCGGAAGCCGAGCGGGATCTCAACCTGCTTGACGAGATCATGGACGATCTGCTCGATGCCGGGATCGAAGTCGGCGCTGCCGTCGAACCTGAAGTCGAGGGGCCGGTGGCTGCGCCTGCCGCTCGCCGCAGCGCGTCGCGCCACATTGACGTGGACGACGAGGAAGAACTCGACATCGAGGTTGAGTTCGATGAGGAAGAAACCCTGAACTGGATGGATCGTGACCTCGTTCAGGATGCCGGTTATCAGCAGGCGCTCGATAGCGACGACGTGGTTGGCCTCTACCTCAAGGAAGCCGGGCGCGTGCCGCTGCTCAATGCCGCCGAAGAAGTTGATCTGGCGAAGCGGATGGAGAAGGCGGTCGCCGCGAAGGCGCTGCTCGACGAGCGCGGCGACCGGATGCCGCTGGACGATGTCTAC
>CAZZAO010000057.1:0-32639 GCA_964652205.1 uncultured Anaerolineaceae bacterium
CAAGCAAACTGAAGCTGGCTGAAGCCAGCTAACAATCGCAAGAACAGTAGCTCGTCTTAATTTGCAAAGACATCATCATGCCCCTACGAAAGACAACTCGGCGGGAAAGATACGATGGCGCGAACAATTACGCCCTCACGAAGGCGGCGTCTGTCACCACCACAGATGCGGCCACGGGCGGCGCCCAAAGCTCAAACGAGTTGACCAGTACTTGCGTCGGAGCAGATTCGGCGGGCGCTCGCGGAGCTGGTCGAGGACGGTCGAGGGATAGCCGCGCTCACCGTCGTGCTGGACGACGGGCGCAACCGCGCGGAAGCGATGCGTGCGAATCAGGCTGCGACCGAGCGCCAGCCAGTTGCGCGGGCGCAGAAAGTAACCGAGCGCGCGCGGCACGTTCGCCAGCACGCGCATATACATCAACGGCTCAAGCTCCTGCCGCAGCAGCAGCATGGTGTTGTATTCGATCTCGACGCCGTAGACCTGATCGAGATGCTCCTGAAGGCGCGCGACCGCGTCGACCACCTCGAAATCGGGGCCGCTCGGCTGATTACGGCGCGTCCAGACGGTCCAGCGCCACAGTTCCAGAAAACGCGCCAGCTCCTCGTCAGCCAGCTCATAGCAGTCGAGCGTGCCATGCCGGATAAAATCGCTCAAGTCGTCGGAATAGGCCTCGCGCATCATCGCCTCTTCGACCAACTTAAACGGACGACCCGGATCGAGCCGCCGCGCGAACGATGACTCACTATAGCATGTTAGCACCGGCGTGCCGTCGCGCTGCATTGTGAGAATTGCTGACTTTTAGACGCCCTTGAACGCCAGCGCCTTCCCGACGGTGCGAATCAGAATGTTGAGGTCGAGCAGAAGCGACTGGTGACGGATATAGTACAGGTCGTATTGCAGCTTAATCAGCGCGTCCTCATCGTTCGAGCCATATTCGTACATCACCTGCGCCCAGCCGGAAATTCCGGGGCGGACGATCAGGCGCGTGCGGTAGAACGGAATCTTGGTCGTCAGGCGGGTGACGTGTTCCGGGCGTTCAGGGCGCGGGCCGACGAGGCTCATGTCGCCGCGCAGGACGTTGAGGAACTGCGGCAGTTCGTCGAGGCGGGTTTTACGCATCAAGCGCCCGACGCGGGTTACGCGCGGGTCGCCGCGCTGGCTGAAGACCGCGCCGGTCGCCGCTTCGGCATCCGTCACCATCGAGCGGAACTTGTAGATGCGGAACAGCCGCCCGTTGAGGCCGACGCGCTCCTGCGAGTAGAAGATCGCGCCAGCCGAGTCGAGGCGGATGAGCAGCGCCAGAAACGGCAGCAGCACGATCAGCAGCCCCATGCCGACCAGCGAAAAGACGAGGTCGAACAGCCGCCTGGCGACCTGATTCATCTGAAACAGCGAGCTATCCTCGCGCGTCGGCAGCAGGACGACCGCCCAATCGCCGCTCAGGTGCTCGACCGGGACGCGCCCGGTGATGCGCTCATAGAGCAGCGTCATCGGCACGAGCGAAATGCCGCGCTCGTAGGCATCCATGACGGCCTGAAACAACTCGCCGCTCAGGTTATGCGTCGAGGTGATAATCAACTCGCTGACGCGGTCGCGGGCGGTGAAATTCAGCAGGTCGGCGCCCGTGCCGACGACCGGGGTCGTCCCGATCATTTTGCCGACGTCCTCGCTCGCGCCGATAACGCCAGTGATCTCGTACTCTGAGGCAGCATTTTCGGCAATCGCGGCGGCAATCGTCCGGGCAGCGGCGTCTGCACCGACGATCAGCGTGCGCCGAGGCTCGCTCGCCCAGCCGATCAGAAACGGCTGCGTGAAGCGCCACAGGCTAATCAGGATAATCGAGGCGACGGCGTAATAGAGGATGAACAGGCGCGGCAGCGCCGTTCGCGGCGAGAAGAAAAAGACCAGCAGATAGACGAACAGCATTTGCAGGTTGATGAGCACCAGCCGTTGAAACGTCTGCCGACGGTGGCTGGCAACGCGCAGATCGTAGAGGTCATTGGCGCTGGCGAGCAGCAGCCACAGGCCGACCAGCGCGACGAACAGATAGCTCTGCGGCTCGATGAAGGCGACTGTGAAGCGAGCGCGGGCGACAAAAGCCCAGATTCGCAGGCCGATCAGCACCGACAGCGCGACCGCCGCGACGTCACCGAGAATCAGCAGCAGGCGGCGCTCGGAAATCTGAAGCTGCCGCCGCCGCGAGCGCCGGCTCGACGGCTGGAAAAACAGGTCGGCTTTCGCGTCGGGCTTATCGAGTACAGTTTTGGTCATGGGTTGCGATCTTCCGGCAGGCCGGTTTGTCGGAGACGAAAGAGCAGGAGCGTAATCAGTAACGAAACAACACTGATAAGTATACCCGGCAACAGCCATGCCGGTCGATAGACAAATTCTACAAGATGGTCTCCCGGCGGCACGGGAACCGCGCCAAATGCCAGATTGACCGGGTAGACGTAGGCCGGGCTGCCATCGAGCGTCGCCGTCCAGCCGGGATAGCGCGTGTCGGCCACGACCAACCAGCCGTCGCGGCGCAGGCGCAGGTCGATCTGGACGCGGCTGCCCCGGTCGTCGAGCAGCAGTTGATCGGGCGGCTCGGCAGGGGCAGGCGTCGGGCAGCCGCCATCGCCGAGCGCATGAGCCTGTTCGAGCGGCTGCCAGTCAGGGTCGCGCAGCGCGGCGGTCAGGCTGTCGGCGTCGGGATGCCAGCAGATGCCCCCGACGACCCAGGCGCGCGAGGCCGGACGGTCGAGGGCGCGGCGCGTGCCATCAGGCAGATAGACGCTGCTAACACCCGCCGCCTGTAGCAGCGCCGCCGGTTGATCGGACGTCTCGATCATCTGCACGTAAGCGGCCTGATTGTCGGGAATCAGCGGGTCAAAGTTATCAAGCAGCGGCAGCCGGTCGAGCAGGTTGAGATTCGGCAGGCCGCTGGCGCGATAGGCCGCCGCGTGATCGACCGCCGCGCGGTAATCGTCGATCTGGAGATAGGTATCGAACTTGACGTGATTCTCGGCGGCGTCCGGCCAGTAGGCGCGCTCAGTCGGCGTCCGATCCGCCGCCCGCCGGTCATAAAAGGCTGCCGGAACCGTCGGGTTGAGTCCCCACGCCGCCCAGCCGAGATCGAGCGCGACGGCGATCAGCACCAGCGCCATCCAGCGTCGATAGCGGCGCTCGGCTGGCGCGGGCTGGCGCAGCGTCAGCCAGGCGGCCAGCGCGGCGCTGATCGCCGTCGGCAGCGCCCCCCGTGCCAGAATGCGCGTGCCTTCAGTGGATGCAGGCAGCGCGAACAGAACGACGACAAGGCCGATAATCGCCGCCACCGACGCCAGCAGCAGCCGCGTCGCCCAGGCGCGCGTTCGCACGTCGCGCCGCCAGAAATCGACGCCGATCCCCGCCATCACGCTCAGGCCAAAGACCGTCCACAGATGCCAGCGCGCCGGAGCCTGAAACAAGCTGAAGGTCGGCAGATAGCGGTAGAGGAAGGGAAAAACCGGCGAGAACTTGCCGAGCGCCAGCACGAAAGCGACGCCGACGATCAACGTCCAGAACGGAAGCTGGCGCGTATACGGCGGAAGGTCAGCGGCACGACGGCGGCGCAGCCAGCCGAGCAGCGCCGCGACGGCGGAAATCAGCGGGATCAGGCCGACGTAGACGGCATACTCGAAGAACGCGCCCTGTTCCCGGTAACTGCCGTCGGCGGGCGTGCCGAACAGGTTGGGCGCGACGAAGTTGAGCGTCCGCAGCGGGGCGAAGCTGAAATTCATGGCGTAGTCAAAATCGACGCCGCTGGAACGCTGCGAGGCGCGAAGCAGGTCGGCGGTCGCGGCCAACTGAAGCGCGGCCACCCCTGCGCCGAGCGCCAGCAGGACAGCCACAGCGGCCAGCCGCTGCCACGAGCGCCCATCCTTCCACGCCAGCCAGACGGCGTACAGGCCGACGAGCAGCAGGCTGTACCAGGCCGTCTGCGCGTGGCCGGCCAGCAGCAGCAGCCCGGAGAACAGCGCCAGCCAACCGGCGTCGCGGCTGCGGCCCCGGCTGACGACGCCATGCGCGGCCCACAGCAGCCAGGGGAGCCACGCCGCCGCGTCGATCATCGGGTAGGTGCCGAGCCGACCGACCAGATAGCCCGTCAGGCCGAAGGCCAGCGCGCTCAGGCCGCGACCGAGGCTCGACAGACCGAGCCGCTCGCTGAACGTCCACATCCCCCATCCGGCCAGAAACAGATGAAGCACGGCGGCAGCGCTCATCGACCACGCCAGCGGCAGGATGAAGGTCGGCCAGTTGAGCGGATAGAGCAGTGCCGTCTGATAGTTGGCGAACAGCGGCGCGCCCGCCCCGTTCAACGGATTCCAGAACGGAAACTGCCCCTGTCGGAGCAGATCAAGCGCGTAATCGCGCCACGGCACGAACTGGAGCGACGGCAGCCCCCAGAAGAACGACTCGCCCAGCAGCAGGCGGTGATGGACGATCAGCAGCGCCAGCGCAAGGATCACGAGTGGAAGGCGGGAGCGCGAGTTCACGGCGCAGTCGCTTTCAGGCCACGCGCGCCGACAGACGGCGCTGGCGCAGCGCGGGCAGGATCAGGATGACGACCACCAGCGCCAGCGCGACGCCGCTCACGCCCGCCGAGATCAGCGTCAGGCGGTTGAGACTGGCGACGGTATCGGCGCCGAGCGCGGGCGCGGCGTCCCGCGGCCAGGCCGGGATACCGGACAGGCGCGGCGCGCTGAAGTCGAGGTTACGATAGAGGTGGACGCCATCGACGCTGCCGAGCGCCTGCAAACGGGGCGAGTCGACAGGAAAGAGGCTGGCAACGTGGCTGACGTCCCAATCGGCCAGCAGGCGCGTATCCGGCGCGACGGCAGATTGCCCCGGCGGCGGCGCGGGCAGATAGGGCAGCGTGACGTCGTAGCCGCTGGTCGTCATGCCGCTGGCGGCGACGATGGCGTTGACCGGAGCGCGTAACTGGAAGGGATCGACGCCTCCAAACAGTCGCAGGCCATCAACGGCGGCGACTTCCTGCGGCAGACTGACTTCGACGCGCGCTGCGTCGAAGTAGATCGGCGCGTAAATTCGCGCGGGGTGTTCCGCTGCCAGCCGCGCGCCGAGGTCAGCATATGGCGTCAGCCAGGTATCCGCGCCGCGCCACGTCAGCCAGCTTTGCCCGCTCAGGCCAAGATCGGCGAAGGTCAGGATGAGCAGCGCCAGCGCCAGCATCTGCCCGCGCAGCCGCCCGCTCGACGCGGCCAGCAGCAGCGCGGCAAATACCCCGCCGCCGATCAAAAAGGTCAGCCCGGTCACGAGCTTCGCTGCGCCGGAAACAGGCGCGGCAAGAAAGACACCCGCGCAGGCCAGCGAAACGGCCAGCAGCGCAAACAGACTCAACTGCCTGCGCCGCCGTCGAGTGGGTGGCAGCCGCGCCTCAGCCCAACCGAGCACAAGCTGCGCGCCGTAACCCGCCAGCAGCGGCGCGAGCAGGGCAATCACCAGCCACGCCCGCGACGGCACGCGGAACCAGACCAGCGGCGGGAACAGTCGGGCGAGGCCGCTCCAGAGCAAGCCGTTGCTGCCGAGCGCATACAGCGCCGCGATCAAAATGACGATCAGAAAAAACCGGTGTCGTCGCGGCTCGGCCAGCACGGCGATCACAGCCAGCACCAGTACCGTCAGGCCAACGTAGGCCAGCCCTTCATGGCTGCCGCCGTAGACCGGCAGGCCGAGCAACCCGCTCCACTGACCAAGCTGCATCGAGCCGAGGCTGGCGTTGCCGGGAGTCAGCGCGCCGCGCGTCAGACTGCTTTGCCAGCCAAGCAGAGGCAGGAGCAGGGACGCCGTCAGCAGCAGGAAAGGCACAACCGCGCTCGCCAGCCACAGGCGGGCGCGCAGCCGATGGATGCGGAGCGCCTGCTCGACGCCATAAGCCGCCGCCAGCGCGAAGGCAAACAGGCTGACACGCACATCCGCCAGCAGGACGAGCGCGGCGAACAGGCCCAGTCGTAGAATCGTCAGCAGGCGATTTCCCGGCTGGACAACCGCATCATGAACCGCCATCATCAGCCACGGAAACCACGCCAGCGCGTAGACCACGTCGAGATGCCCCGCACCGAGATGGGCGACGAGGCGCGGAGCCAGCGCATACGCCAGCGCGCTGAAGGAGACGGCTTCCGCGCGCAGGCCGAGCGCCCGCGCCCAGCGCCCCATGCCCCATCCGGCAATCAGCAGATGCAGCGCGATCATGACGTCGAGGTGAATGTCCGGCGGAAAGATCAACACCAGCCATTGCAGCGGGTAGGCCGTTTTGTTGAGCGGATTGGCCGCGAACGGTTGGCCGCCGAGAATCGTTTCACGCCAGAGGGGGAACTGGCCGCGCTCCAGCACCGACTGGCGTAGAAACAGGGCCGCCGGATAATGGCTGATGGCGGCGTCCGAATAATCGGTTCGGGGAATATAGGGCAGCGTCCCCGGTCGAAAGCCTGTCAGCAGCAGAAACAGCGCACCCAGCGCAAGACACAGCAGCCTAAAGCGCATAAATCGTGACCTGACCAATTGTCGCCACGACCCGCAGCGGCTCGGCACAGACTGCCGGGCCGAGCTTCATTTCTTCAGGGCCAACGAGGACAAAGTGGACTTTGTAGCGCGTCAGCAGGTCGCCGCAGGCATCCGCTGAAGTCGCGCCGTACCAGGCCAGTACGGCGTCCTTTTTGGCGGCAGCGTCGAGCGTCTCGAACGGATGCCCGTAGACGACGCGCTCGCCCGCCCAGGCTGGAATCCAGGTACTGACGACCGGCGACGCCAGGACGACATCGTTCGGCGTCCCGCTCAGTTCCAGCCAGCGAAAAGCCACGGTGTAGTCGCGCTCCAGAAAAATACCCACCGAACGATCCGGGTTGCCGGTGACGGCGGGCAGCACCGGCAGAAACAGGCTCAGAATCAGGCTGATTGACATCAGCGGCAGAGCGGCCACGGCCAGATAGATGCGGTAACGGCGGCTGACGCGCTGGAACCAGAAATCCTCAAGCGAGCGCGTGGCGAAATAAGCGATTGGGATCATCGCGCCGACGGCGAAACGGCGCTGAATCGCGGTCGGCAGGTAGACCGTCACCGTTATGGCGACCAGCCACAGGAGCATGAAGCGGTCGTCCGTCTGCTCGAAGCGGCGCGCCGCGCGGATCAGACCCGGCAGCGCGAGAATCAGCGGCAGGCCGAAGCCAAGCGCCATAATCCACGGCGCGGGCGCGGGCGTCACGTTCTGGCGCGTCCATTCGGCGAAAGCCGGGATGTTCGCCACGATGGCGGCGTAATAGGCCGCGACCGGCGCGGCTGGAAGCACGACCGCCAGCAGCCAGCGCAGCGGTCGGGCATCAAGGCGCTTTTTCGCCTGCCAGAGCAGCAGCACGTACAGCGCCAGCGCCACGCCAATTGGAATCAGCGCCTGCGGGTAGAGCAGCGCCAGCGCAAAACTGAGCGCGCCCGCTGGCAGCGCGGTCGCATCCAGCTCGCGGAGTCGGTCTGCGCCGGGACGAAAAGCGTGGATGAGGATGCCCGCCAGCAGCGCCAGACAGCCAATCGTGAGCGGGAAATGTACGTTCGAGAGCGTGCTGAAGAACGGATAAGCTTCGGGAATTGCCAGATCAGGGAAAGTCGAGCTGCCGGGGATATGCGCGGTGTTGAACAGCGGCGCGAACAGCCAGCCAAAGCCTGCGCCGAGCGAGCAGACGACGAAAAAGATGCGCCGCGTGCGCACGCGCATCCAGATGCTCGCCGCCAGATGATAGAGCGCGATGTACATAAACAGCGCCGCCGCCACGCGCGCGACGTGGAACATGACGATCTGCGGCAGATGCGCCAGATGGGCGATCTGGCCGAGCAGCGGATAAATGACCTGAAGAAAGGCCGCGCTCTGATCTTCAGACGTATGCTGGAAGCGAATCAGCCAGTGGCCCTGACCGCCCTGCACCATCTTCGAGAGGTAGGTCGCGCCGTCTTGATAGTTGTGCAGCGCTCCCATGAACTGCCATTGATTCGTCCCGCTCAGGGCCACCCAGATGAATGGCGCGAAGGCGAGAAAGACGAGGCCAGTCGCCAGCAGAATCACCCACCGCCACTCGCCCGGCGCAATCTGAAGGGAATAACGAGACTCCATCGGCGATCCTGACCTCGACGAGCGTATGTGCTTGCCGCACGATTCCGGCACAGGGTAGAATAGAACGCGCAGGCAGACTCGCCTGCCTTCGCATCGTGTCCATTGTACTCATTGTCAACCGAGCCTGCTTCAGGAGACGTTAAGGAAAGTGACTAACCAGGCGGAAACGCTCTACCACCTTCAGGAAATCGACTTACAACTGCTCAGGCTGCGGACGCGACTGAACGAGATCGATGCGCTGCTGGCGAATGACGAAGCCGCTGCCGCAGCCCAGGCGCAGCTCAAGAAGGCGCAGGCCGTCCTGCCGCCGCTCAAGACTCGCGCCCATGACCTCGAACTCGACATGGCCGGGACGCTGCAAAAGGCGACTGCGACCGAAGATCAGCTTTACAGCGGCAGAGTCAAGAACACCAAAGAAATGCAGGATATGCAGCAGGAAGTCGCCGCGCTGCGTAAGCGTCACGGCGAGCTTGAAGAAAGCTTGCTGGCGCTGATGATGACCATCGACGACGGCGAAAGCGCGGTCGCCGAGGCGGAATCGGGGCTGAGCGCCGTCCTTGAAACGCGCAGGGACGAGCAGCGGGCGCTGCTCGACGAACAGGCCGACCTCAAACGGCAGGTCGAGCGCAAGCAGGCCGACCGCGCCACCGCCCTCAAGCCGGTCGAACCAGCCAGTCTCGATTTATATAAGCAGCTTCAGCCGAAGAAGCGCAATACGCCGGTCGCCCTGATGCGCGGCGATAGCTGCGCGGGCTGCGGTGTCCAGCAAAATCAGGCCGTCATCCGGCAGGCACAGTTGGGACAATCTTTAGTCACCTGCCAGAACTGTGGGCGTATCCTTCTCTATAGGGGGCTGTCCGACTAGCGCCCAACGACGAGGAGCGCGACATGGCATTTGACGCTGAGAATTTTGGGGTCGGTCTGATTGTCGGCTGGGCTTCGGCCTACGCCCTCTACCGCGCGCGGCATCGCCTTGTCCGTATCGGCCAGCAGATGCGTACCAGCGCCAGAGGCGCGCAAAGCTCGGCGCTGCAAAATGCCGACAGCCGCTATGTCAACGATCTGGTGCAGATCGCGCAGACCGAGCATCTGGCTGGCGACTACCTCAAGCTGACCGATATTCTGGTCGAGCCGCGTTTCATCCCGGCGCAGCCGCTCCCCGGCATGAGCGACGAGGACGACTACCACGACATCTACGACACGCTGCCGCGCGTCCACGATTTCCCCGGCCTGCACGCGCCCTACCCCATCGACACGCTCTCGATTGACGAACTGACAACCGGCGGACGCGCCATTGCCATCCTCGGCATCCCCGGCAGCGGGCGGACGACGGCGCTGCTGACGATTGCGCTCCGCAGCCTCAATCGCGTCAGCTTCAAGCCGCCGATGGACAAGATTCAGCAGAAGCTCGACGCCGAAGAAGCGCGCCTGACCGAAAAGGAGCGCAAAACCCGTATTCAGGAGCGCGTGACGATGCAGCAGCGCGCCCGCGAACGGCTGGCCGACGAAAAAGGCGCGGCCTTCAACGTCGCCCAGAACGCCGAAAGCGAAGTCCCGCTGCTCAACCGGCTGATGCCGGTCTACGTCCACATGGCCGACCTGACCCTGAGCAGCGACGAATATGGCCCGACTATCGACCCTGCCGAGCCGCTGGTTCGCGCCGCGCAGTCACGGCTCGGACGGATCGCCGCCGGAACGGTTCCGGGCAGCCTCTACAGTCGCCTCAACAAGGGGGGCGTGCTGCTGCTGCTTGACGGTTTCGACGACCTGCACGCCGACGACCGTCCGGCTTACGAGGCGTGGCTGACGGCTTTCATGGCACAGTACGGCGAGAATTTCGTCATCGCCAGCGGTCCGGCCAACGGTTACGGCGCACTGACTCGCGCCGGGTTCGCGCCGGTTTTCCTGCGCCCGTGGAGCGACCTCGACGCCCTGCGCAGCGCCGACCGCTGGGCCAGCGGATGGGCGGCGATTGCGTCCAGAATGAAACTCGAAGTCAGGCCGCCCGATGGCGTGAGCGTCGACCGGGCCAAAGCCAACACGCGCGCGCTGAACGCCTTCGATCTGTCGCTCAAGTTCTGGGCGAATTACGCCGCCGATGCCGACGCGCCCGGCCCCGATGGCTGGTTGCGCGCTTATCTCAAGCGCGTGCTTCCGCCAGAGCTGGCGAGCGAGAATACCTTCGAGCAAATCGCCCAGATCGGCGCGCTGCAACTGGACGAGGGCTTCATTACCCGCGCGCGGATGGAAGCGCTGTCGATTGGCGGCGCGGTGTCAGCAGTCGAGGCGCTCCGTCCGGGCAGGCAGGAGAAAAAGACCGCCAGAGAGGACGCTGAAAGCAGCAGCGCGCAGGCCAAATTATTAGAGCAGCTTCGGCGTACCGGCCTGGTCGTCCGCCATCGCGGCGACCGCTATTTGTTCCGGCATCCGCAGATCGCCGCCTACCTGGCCGGACAGACCCTGCTTCAGGTCAACCCGCGCAAGCTGGCCGAAAAGGCGATCCAGCCAGCATGGCTCCCGGCCATCGGCTACGCTGCCGCTCACAGCGACATCGAAGCCGCCGTCGAAGCGCGGCTCAACGCCCCGGCAGACGTGCTCTATGACAACACGCTCGAAGTGTCGCGCTGGCTGACTTATGCGGGCGCAGGTGTGCCGTGGCGCGCGCGCGTCCTCAAGCTGCTCGGCAACCTGATGGCCGCGCAGAGCCAGTATCCGCTGATCCGCGAGCGGGCGGCGGCGGCAGCGATCAGCACGCGCGACCCGAACGCCTTCCACTTATTTCGCCGCGCCATCCGTATCGCCAACCCCGACGTGCGCCGTCTGGCCTGTCTCGGCCTCGGCGCGACCGATCAGGACGAGGCGGTGCGCGACCTGACGCCGCTGCTTCAGGACAGCGACGCCAGCGTGCAGATCGCCGCCGCCATGGCGCTCGGCGTCGTCCACCACGAGCAGGCGCTCGACGCGCTGCTGGTCGGGCTGACGGAAGGCTCGCAGGAACTGCGACAGGCCGTCTCGATTGCGCTCTCGGCCAACCCGGAGCATGGCTTCCCGATCCTGCATGACGCCATCGACGACGGCGACATGATGATTCGCCGCGCGGCGGTCTTTGGCCTGCGCCGCCTGAAAACCACCTGGTCATTGATCGACATTTACCGCTCATTCCTTGAGGATGAGCAGTGGTACGTGCGTTCCGCCGCGCAGCAGGCGTTCCAGGAATCGCAGTTCGGGCGCAGTCACCCGGCCACGAAGCCGCCGCCGAGTCCTGAAGCGCTGCCCTGGCTGACTGAATGGGCATCCAAACGCGGCGAAAACATCCCGGCGGGAGAAGGCGCGAGTCAGATGCTGCTCAAGGCGCTTCAAGAAGGCGAAAGCGACGTCCGCGCCCTCTCGGCAGCGACGCTCGGCGGGCTGGGTATGATGAACACCACACGCTCGCTCTACAACGCGCTGCGCGACCGGCAGGAAAATGTCCGCGCGCAGGCTTATCGGGCGCTGGCCGAGCTTCAGCTTCAGATGGGGATTCCGCTGCCCGCGCCAGGGTAAGCCGCGCCCCGCTGGAAAGCCAGCCGTTTCATTGTGTCGCGCGGAGATAATCGCCGGTCAGCGAGTGTTCGGCGCTGAGAATGTCTTTTGGCGTCCCCTCGAACATCACTTGCCCGCCCTTGCTGCCGCCTTCCGGCCCCATATCGATGATCCAGTCGGCGTTGCTGATGACGTCGAGGTTATGCTCGATGACGACCACGGTATTGCCGCTGTCCACGAGCCGATTCATGATGCCGAGCAGATGGCCGACGTCGCTCATGTGCAGCCCGGTCGTCGGCTCGTCCATGACGTAGATACTGCCCTTCTTATGCAGCTCGCTGGCGAGCTTGAGGCGCTGGCACTCGCCGCCGGAAAGGGTACTGAGCGGCTGGCCGAGCGTTAGATAATCTAAGCCGACGTCGCTCATCGCCTGCAAACGGCGCACAATTTCCTTGATCTCGAAGAAGTCGAGCGCCTCGCGCACGGTCATCGCCAGCACGTCGGTAATCGACTGGCCGTTGAAGCGGTACGCCAGCACCTCATCCTTGAAGCGCTTGCCGCCGCAGACCTCGCATGGCGTCTTGACCGCGTCGAGGAAGGCGAGATCGGTATAGATGACGCCGAGGCCCTGACAGTTCTCGCACGCGCCCTCGGAATTGAAGCTGAACAGGGACGCGCTGACATCGTTCGCTCTGGCGAACGCCTTGCGGATATCGTCCATGACGCCGCTATAAGTCGCCGGATTCGAGCGCGTTGACGTCCCCACGGCGGCCTGATCGATGACCACCGCCTGAGTGTGCTGCGTCAGAAAGACCTCGTTGATGAGCGAGCTTTTGCCAGAACCCGCCACGCCGGTGATCGCCGTCAGCACGCCTCTGGGAATATCGACACTGACATGCTTCAGATTGTTGACGCTGGCATCAGCGATCCTCAGTTGGCCTTTAGGCGCGCGGAAGTGCGGCTTGATGGGCATCCTGTGCTGCATAAACTGGCCGGTCAGCGTGTCCGCCTTGAGCAGGCCATCGAAGCTGCCTTCGTAGACCACCATCCCGCCGCCCCTGCCCGCGAGTGGGCCGACGTCCACAATATGATCTGCAACCTCGATCACCGCAGGATCATGCTCGACCACCAGCACGGTATTGCCCTTGTCGCGCAGCTTTTGCAGCAGTTCGTTCATCCGGTGAACGTCACGCGGATGCAGGCCGACGCTCGGCTCATCGAAGATATAAATAACGTCGATCAGGCTGCTGCTCAGGTGCTTGACGATCTTGACACGCTGCGACTCGCCGCCGGAAAGGGTGTCCGTCTCGCGGTTGAGGCTGAGATATTCGAGGCCAATATCCACCACATTCTGAAGGCGTTCGGTCAGCGTGGCGATGATCGGCGCGACTGCCGGATCGGTCATGGCCTTCAGCGCCTCGATCAGATCGGGAATTTCCAGCGCCGACAGCTCAGCGATATTGGAACCATTGATTCGACAGTTCAACGCCGCCTGACTCAGCCGCGTCCCCTTACACAGCGGGCATGGCCCGAAGCGGATGTACGGCGCGACCATCTTCTGTGTCCGCTCGGACAGCGTCTTGAGGTCACGCTTGATATACGAACGGGCGAAGCGTTCGAGGACTCCGTAATAAGTGGCGTTCATGCTGCCGCCGCCAAGCTGAAGCTTGTATTTCAGCGGCCCGGCATGGAGCAGCAGTTCCATTTCCTCTTCGTCGAAGTCCGACAGCTTCTTATCGTTGTCAAAGTAGCCAGAGCTAGCGTAGCTTTCCTTCTCCCATGACGAGAATACCGGAACCTGCACCGCCCCTTCGTTGAGCGACTTATCCATGTCGAGGAAGCTGTCAGAGACGACCACCATGGCGTGACCCGTGCCGTTACATTCGGGACACATGCCCTGCGGGTCGTTAAATGAGAAGGCATTGGAGTAACCGACGTGCGGCTTGCCGGCGCGCGAAAACAACAGGCGCAGCAGCGGGGCAATATCGGTGATCGTCCCCAGCGTCGAGTGCGAGCCGCCACCGAGCCGCTTCTGATCGACCACAACCGCCATGTTCAGGTTCTCGATGGCGTCGGCGTCGGGCTGGCTGAAGCGCGGCAGGAAGTTGCGGACAAACAGACTGAAATTCTCGTTGAGCTGGCGCTGCGCCTCGGTCGCAATCGTGTCGAAGACAATCGACGACTTGCCGGAACCAGAGACGCCGGTGAAGATGGTGATCTGACGTTTGGGAATCCGTAATGTGACGTTCCTGAGGTTGTTCTCCCGCGCCCCGCGAATCTCAATATATTCCTGCACCAGTCGCTCTCCTTTGGTGGTCAATCGGTTGTTCGGCAAAGCTCTATGAAGGCATCAGCCGATTCGTGAAACCCGGATAAGTCAGCATTAGAACTTTCGTTCTAATATGATACCACAAATGACTATCGTTGTGTCAAAAACTGAGGGGATTTAAGCGCTTAGTTCGCAGGGGCAGCCGCTTCGGCGGTAGCAAAAAGCGCGTCCGGCGGCAGGACTTCATCGGCGGCGGCGCATTCGACGACGTGATCGAAATCAGTGTGGTAAATATACTGCGCGGCTCCGGCGGCGAGGACGATCCGATAGCCATCGTGGCTGCCTGCGGGGTACTGAGTGTTCGGCTGCGGGCAGCCGAGCGCGGCGTCCGGCCATGTCACCGAGGCGACATCGACCAACCTGACGTCGGCATCGGTCGCGCCATACAGGCGGACGACCTGACGCCGCGCCAGCGCGATCAGTTCGGCGGCGACCGGATCGGCGACCAGCAGCGATTCGACCGTCGCTTCAGCCGTCACACCGGCCACGCAGGCGCGAATGTCGGCTGTATCCGTGTGATATTCGTAACGTTGATCGGACGCAGCCAGGACGATGCGGTAGCCGTCGATGGGCGTCGAGGGCGCAGACTCCGTCGCAGCAGCGCAGCCGAGATCGGGGCTGCTCCAGGCGACGGATTCGAGCCGCGCAATCTGAATTTGAGCGCCGTCGATGCTCAGGCGCTGGCTGAGATCGTCGATAGCGCGCTGAACGAGCGGCTGCGCGGCGGCAGGAATGAGCAGACTGGCTTCAGAAACCGTGGGCGTAATCAGGTCAGCGGGCGCGGCGAGCGTATCATCGGTTGCAGCAGCCGGGGCCGAGGTCGGAACGAGGGTCGGCGGCAGCGGTTGAGTCGGCAGCACGGTCGGCGTGGCCTGTGAAGCGCAGGCCGAGACGGCCAGCAGGCCGACGACCATCATAAAGGCGGGCAGACGATGGCGCATCGTTAGAGAGGGCCGAGCTGCGCCAGACGAGACTCGAGCTGCGCTGCCGACAAACCCGTGACGCTGATGACCTTATCGCGGCCCGCCCGCCCCATCACGATGTCAAGCTGAGTCGGGGAAAGCTCAAGCTGCGCCGCCAGCAGGCCGATCAGCTCGTCGTTGGCCGCGTCATCCCCTGCCGAGGCCGCTGTCAGCCGGACTTTCAACATGCCGTCGGCCTGAAGGCCAGAGATTTCGGACACATCAGCCCGCGACACCACTCGAACCGGGAAGGCAGACCCGCCCCGCGCGTCAGTGATCTCGAACTTGCGATTGAGCGGCATTAGCGGCCCTTTCAGGGGACAACCCCACCGGTCGAGCGGGTGTTATGTTCGCCTTCATATTATCATGCCTGTCAACAACAGGCCAGAGATTTGCCGCTGGAAATGTGAAAAGGGCGTGAAATCTAGAAGCGGATGAACGACTGGATGACCGAGAGCAGCACCTGAATAATCAGGAACAGCACAATCGGGCTGAAATCCATCATGCCGGTCTGCGGCATCAGCCTGCGAATCGGGCGCAGGAATGGCTCGGTAATGTCGTAGACCAGTTGAATCAACTGATTGCTGCGATCCACATTCGGGAACCAGCTCAACAGCACGCGAGCGAGAAGGACAATATCGAAGAGTTGGACGATGAGAATCAGCAGGTTAACAATTCCGCTCACAGTTGTATCCTCAATTACAGATGGCGCTCACCAAAGATCGCGCGGCCAATACGTACCATCGTCGAGCCTTCTTCGATGGCGATCTGAAAGTCGTCGGTCATGCCCATGCTCAGGTCGGGCAGCGGGGTCGTGAGCGACTCCGCCAGCGCGGCTCGCAGGGCCGCTAACCCGGCAAAGACCGGACGAGCATCCTCAGGCTGCGAGACAATCGGAGCGATAGTCATCAGGCCGCGCACATTCAGCCCCGGCAGGGCGACGATCTGCCCGATTTCGTCCCACAACGCCTCACGGGCAGCGGCATCACGATGCCAGCGCGCAGCGTCGAGGCCGAACTTGCTTTCCTCGCCAGAGACGTTGACTTCGAGCAGCACATCGAGCTTCCGGCTCTCCGCCTGCATCAGCGCCGAGAATTTCTGCGCCAGTTTCAGGCTATCGACTGAATGCACCAGGTCGAATAAAGCGGCCACGTCTTTCGCCTTGCGGCTCTGTACATGGCCGATCATGTGCCACGTCAGCGGCGCAGCAGCGGCCTGATCGACCGCCGGAATCTTCGATTCGGACTCTTCTACGCGATTCTCGCCAAAATGTTGCAAACCGAGCGCCGCCGCTTCCAGCACCCGCGCGGCAGGGTGCGTCTTGCTGACGGCGATCAGCGTCACATCCGCCGGGCTGCGACCTGCGCGGACGCAGGCCGACGCGATCTCGTCCTGAATTCGCTGGAGATTATCGGCAATCGTCATAACACTAACACCGCGCCGAAGCGCCCGGTACGCCCTTTTTCGGCCCGATGCGAGAAAAACTCATCCGTATGCTCGGCGGTACACAACGCGGCCACCTCGACGCGGCCTACGCCAGCGCGCAGCAGGTCGAGCCGATTGGCTTCCCACAGGTTCAGGTAGGCCGTGCCGTCAGCCGGATCGCGGCGGATCAGACCCTCGGTTGTGCCAAAATAGGCTTGAACGGCGGCGACCACTTCTTCGCCCACCTGATAGCGATTCGGGCCGATAGCCGGGCCGACCGCCGCCTGAATGTCTTCCGGTTTGCAGCCGTAAGCGCGCACCATCGTCCGTACCGTTTCCGCGCCGACCCCCAGCACCGTCCCGCGCCATCCCGCGTGCGCCATGCCGATCACGCCGCGCAGCGGGTCGAAAAACAGCAGCGGCGTGCAGTCGGCGTAGCGCATCGTCAGCGGCGTATTGCGCCGGTCGGTCACGAGGCTGTCAGCCTGCGCCAGCCAGCGCCGACCGCGAATTGGATTGGTCACGATCAGCACATCTTTACCGTGAATCTGCCAGGTCGTGCAGGCGCGCTCGCCATCAACACCGAGCGCCGCGTACATGCGCTGATGATTGGCGCGAACCGCCTCAGCTTCATCGCCGACGTTGCCGCCCAGATTGAGCGATGCCCAGGGCGCGGGACTGACTCCCCCTCGGCGCGTAAAGACGCCGTGCGTCAGTGAGGGCCACTGGTCAAAGCGATAGTAGACCAGCCCATGCTCTTCGATTCGCTCCAAAGTCAGCCTAACCTTCGCTCTCCTCGATCCGACGTCTCCATTATAGCGGCAGATGCGCCTGCTCGAAATACTTGAGGCGAGCGCGGTTGCAGCCCCCAATAAGCGGGTGTACAATACGATTAACATGACGGGCTGTAATATTGATTCGTATGTCGCGCGGCCCTTCCCTGTGACATCGCTCATTATCGCGCTCCAGAAGCGCCATGCGAACCGACAGCCGATTCGACGTCAGGAACCCATCGTCAGGGAGAGGAGGAGCGGCGGGCCGGGTCGCACCAGACGAAGGTCCCCCCGTAGCGCGTATGATCGGTCGTGAAACGAACCGCAAGGCCAACTGCATCTCAGTGCTGATCGTGGATGATCATCCTCTCTTCCGCGAGGGCCTGCAAAAAGCGCTTGAGCTTGAAGAGGATATGCTGGTTATCGGTCAAAGCACCGATGGCGAAGAGGCCATCGACGCAGCGCGCCGCCTGCACCCAAACGTGGTGCTGCTCGATGTCAACCTGCCCTCGATGAACGGGATGCAGGTCACGCGCCAGATCAAGCAGGAAATCCCCACCATCAATGTCGTCATGCTGACGGCCTATCACGATTCGCTTCAGGTACTCCACGCGCTCAAGGTTGGCGCATCGGCTTACTGCGCTAAAGACGTCATGCCTGACCGGCTGATCGAGATCGTCCGCGCGACCGCAAAAGGCTATTTCATCGTCGATGGCCTTCAGATGGACGCGCGCGAGCTAAAGCTCTGGCTCCAGCAGAGCGCTGAAACCGGCGCAGCCGCCTTCATGGCCGATTCGAGCGAGCAGTTCTTCCCCTTAAGCCATCGTGAAACCGAAATCCTTCAGTCCGTCACCAACGGCCTGAGCAACAAGGAAATCGCCACTCAACTCGGCATCAGCCAGCAGACGGTGAAAAACCACATGACGTCGATCCTCAAAAAGCTCAACGTGCAGGATCGAACACAGGCCGCCGTGACCGCGCTGCGCCGCGGATGGGTACGCATTCAGGATCATGGATAAGCCACTTTAACGCGAGCGAGGCGTAAGTTATGGATCGAGACGCACGGGCAGACGCCAAAGAAGAACTGATGGACGTGGTCACGACGGAGCTGAAGCGCATCAAGGACAAGCTCACCGAGATCAAGGTTCAGATCGACCAGACGCAGTTGGTCGTCGACCGCGAGCAACTGCGCAATACCGACATCGCCACCGAACTGCGGACGATTCAGGACAATATCGAGACGGTTCCGCGTCAGGATATCAAGTTCAAGTACGACGAAGCCCTCGACGCCCGTTTTCGCCTGACGACCATGCGCGGCCAACTGGAGAAGTTCCAGGCCACGCACGATAGTCTGGAAGGCGAGGCGCAAATCCTTTCGCGCGTCGTGGGGCTGGTTCAGGGCGCAGATTCGATCACGACCGGCGACGAAGGGCAGACTACCGCTAAAGGGCCGACGAATATCGTCCGCGTCATTCAGGCGCAGGAAGAAGAACGCCAGCGCCTCGCTCGACAGATGCATGACGGGCCAGCGCAGTCGCTGACTAACTTCATCCTTCAGGCGGAAATCTGCCAGCGGCTGTTCGACCGCAACCCGGCGCGCGCCGCCGAAGAACTCGACAACCTGAAGACGGCAGCGACGGTGACTTTCCAGAAGGTGCGCGAGTTCATCTTCGACCTGCGCCCGATGATGCTCGACGATCTCGGTGTCGTGCCGACCGTCCGCCGCTACGTCGACTCGTTCCGTGAAAAGAACGATATCGACGTTCGGCTCGACATCATGGGCGAGGAGCGGCGGCTCGAATCGCATCGTGAAGTCATGCTGTTCCGCGGCATTCAGGAATTAATGGTTCACGCGCGGGACTATGCCAACGCCTCGCAGCTCAGTATCAAGCTCGATATGTCCGGCAATCGGATCAAGGCGGTCATCGAGGACGACGGACGCGGCTTCGACGCCGATAACGCTCTGGACAACCCGGAAGAGACGCACGGCGACGCGCGGGTGCAGGGTCTGACGATGCTGAAGGAGAAATTCGAGCTGGTGCACGGCACTGTGAACGTCGCCAGCAGCGAAAACGAAGGCACGACTATTCGGCTGGAACTCCCGGTCAGCGATGAGGGTTAAGCGCCGAAGCGGGCAGCACCCAGTACCTTAGCGCTAGTTTTTCCGTTTTTCGCAGGCCAGTTTTTAGTTTCTGGTCTATCCTTATGACCAGATCGCATTTTATCCTGTAAATTGATGTTAGGTGTCCTGCGCGGTTTCTATTCCAGCGGGATACGGGCCATGAATACGGAGAACCCTTATGGCACGAATGCGCTTGCTTATTATTCTGGCAATCCTGATTGTGCTGGTAGCGGTCGTCGTGGCGGTGGTGCTGCCATCGCTCAATCGACAGGCCCCGCCCCCAACCACCACGGCAGACGGACAAACCGTGCAGCAGGTCGTCCAGCAGACGACACCGCTGCCGACCGCCACGCCGCTGGAAATCGTCGAAATCGTCATCGCGGTGCAGGATCTGCCGCGCGGTTTCCGCATTCCACCGAACGCGGTCACGCTTGGCCCCTATCCGAAAGACCTGGCCCCGTTCAACGCCATCACCAGCCTTGAGGACGTGGTTGGCAAGATCGCGCGCACCGACATCTACCGCGAGCAGCCGATCCTGTCGAATCTGGTCGTCGAAGACCTGACCGACATCGCCCGCGTCGGCTCGGACGCAGCGGCCATTCTGCCGAGCAATCTGGTCGCCGTGTCGATCCCGGTTGACCGTCTGACCGATGTCGCCTACGCCGTTCAGGACGGCGACCGGGTTGACATCATCATGTCGATGCTGTTCGTCGATGTGGACGAAATCTTCCAGTCGCTCGTCCCCAACAGCCTGACGCTGTTCTCGGTCGGCGAAGACGGCACGCTGAGCTTCGCCCAGACCATTCAGGGCCGTCCCGATACGACGACTCTGGGGCCGGTCATCGTCAGTCCATCAGAGCGGCAGCGACCACGACTGGTCACGCAGCGTACCATTCAGGATGCGTTCGTCGTCCACGTCGGCAACTTCCCGCCGGGGGGCCAGTTCATCGGCGTCCCGCCGACCCCGACGCCGGTTCCGAAGACAGATGACCAGCAGAGCAACGGCACGCCGCCGCCGCCAACTGCTACGCCGACCCGCCCGGACATCATCACGCTCGGCGTGCCGCCGCAGGACGCCGTCGTGCTGACGTGGGCCGTCGAGGCGCATCTGCCGGTGACGCTGGCGCTGCGTTCCGCCAACGACACCTCGCGCGTCCCGACCGACACTGTCACGCTCGACTACATTATGAATCAGTTCAATATCACGCTGCCGGTCAAGCGCCCCTACACCATCGAACCGGCCATCCGCAGCATCCGCCAGTTGATCGCAGGCAACCAGATCACGCTGCTGGATAGCAACGCGGGGACGTCAGCCGTAGGCGGCGGTTAAAGTTCAGTGGCGGAAGCCGTCGCGCCTTGAAAGCATGGTAGCGGAAGAGAAGCATGAGTCAATCAAGCGGAACAGCGGGCGAAACCGAAATCATCACCATCCTTCTGGTCGATGACATTCCTGAAACCCGTGAGAATATCAAGAAGCTGCTCGCGTTCGAGCCAGACCTCAAGGTTATCGGCTCGGTCGGGACAGGACGCGAGGCGTTAGCTGCCGCCAAGCAGCTCAAGCCGAACATCATCATCATGGACATCAACATGCCGGACATGGACGGCATTCAGGCGACCAACGAAATCACGAAGGCCGTGCCGACCGTCGCCGTCATCATGATGTCGGTGCAGAACGATCCCGACTACCTGCGTAAAGCCATGCTGGCAGGCGCGCGCAACTTCCTGACCAAGCCCATCGAACCCGATGAGCTGTACAACACCATCCGCACGGTTTACACGCGCAACAAGCCGCTGGCCGAACGCTACGCCACGCTCGAAGCGGGCCAACCGCTCGACCTGGGCGGTCGCAAAACGAACAAGGAAGGCGGCGAGGGCAACCGCGCCGGTCACGTCATCGTGGTCTACAGCCCGCAGGGCGGCGCTGGCTCGACCACGATTGCCACCAATCTGGCCTCTGGCCTGATGAAAAAGGGGATCCGCGTCCTGCTGGTGGACGCGGATACCCAGTTCGGCGACGTCGGCGTCTTCCTCAAGATCAGCGCGCAGACGACGCTGGCGGACATGGTGGCAAAGGTCGAAGACCTCGACACCGAGTTTTTCGACAGCGCCGTTGCCACGCACGAGAGCGGCCTCAAGGTGCTGCTCGGCCCGCAGCGCCCGGAATTCGCCGACGAAGTCGACTCGCGGCCTAAGGCAGTCGCCCGACTGGTCGAGAAAGTCGCCCAGAACTACGATTTCATCGTCGTCGATACCAGCCATCATATCGACGACATGCTGCTGTCGCTGATGGATCTGGCGACGCGCATCGTCCTCGTCGGCACGCCGACTCTGACCGGCGTCAAGAACGTCCGCTTCATGCTCGACCTGTTCGACAAACTCAACTACCCGGCCAACAAAACGGTGCTGGTTCTAAACCGGATGGAAGATGAGCGCGCCCGCCAGCGGGTGACAATTGCCACCGACATCATCGAGAAACATCTGAAACGCCGCGTCGAAGCGAAGATTCCGACAGACGAAAAAACCGTGCTCAATGCGCTCAATCGCGGCATCGCGGTCATCTCTTCGCAGCGCGAGCGCAATAAGTCGCCGATTAAGGATCTGATCGAACTGTCGAATCTGATCTACAATTCGCTCATGAACACGGCGGGCGAAGAAGCGGATACGACTCACGAGGCGCAGGCTCCAGCGAAGCGCTCCCTTCGCCTGTTCGGCAGAGCCAAAGCCTAAAGGTATTTTCCCCCGATTCTGCGCTACCGTTTGAAAGATTGGCGACGGCTGATCGAAGGTTGGGAGGTTTAGCGTTATGTCGTTGTTGAATCGTATTCAAAAGGGTGGCACTGGCGGTAGCAGCGGCAGCGGCGGGACTGGCCCGACTGGCCCTGACTTCGACGACGGGGCGGCTGACGAATCCAAGCTGGCAGCCATGCGGATGCGCCGACAGGCCGTCGGCGAGCGCGCCCCGGTCAAGGGCAGCGAAAACTCCTACGTCGATCTGAAATCGCGCGTGCAAAACCGGCTGCTGTCAGAACTCGACCAATCGGTTGACCTGACGCGGCGCGCTGAAGTCCGCACGCATATCGAAGAGCTGTTCAACGCCATCCTGTCGGAAGAGAGCATGATGCTCTCCCGCGCGGAACGGCAGCGTCTGTTCGAGTCGATTGTGGCGGAAATCCTCGGTTTCGGCCCGCTCGAAGTGCTGCTGGCCGACGACAGCGTGACCGAAATCATGGTCAACGGGCCGAAGAATATTTTCGTCGAGCGCAAGGGCAACCTGACGCGCGCCAACATCACCTTTGAAGATGACGACCATGTGCTGCGAATCCCCGACCGGATCGTCGCGCCGCTCGGCCGTCGTGTCGATGAAAGCTCGCCGCTGGTCGATGCGCGTCTGCCGGACGGCTCACGCGTGAATGCGATCATCCGCCCGCTGGCGCTCAACGGCCCGACCATCACCATCCGTAAATTCTTCAAGAAGCCGCTGACGATTGAAGACCTGGTGCGCTTCGGCTCGATCACCAAAGAGATCGCCGAATTTCTGCGCGCCTGCGTGATCGCGCGGCTCAACATGATCGTCTCTGGCGGCACTGGCTCTGGCAAGACGACGCTGCTCAACGTGCTGTCGGGCTTCATCCCCAACGACGAGCGAATCGTCACGGTCGAGAACGCGGCAGAGCTTCAGCTTCGGCAGGAGCACGTCGTCACGCTGGAAAGCCGCCCACCGAACATTGAAGGCAAAGGCGAGATCACGATTCAGGATCTGGTCGTCAACTGTCTGCGTATGCGCCCCGACCGGATCGTCGTCGGCGAGTGCCGCGCCGGTGAAGCGCTCGACATGCTCCAGGCGATGAACACCGGCCACGACGGCTCGCTGACCACGGCGCACTCCAACAGCCCGCGCGACACCATTTCGCGGCTGGAAGTGATGTGTCTGATGGCCGGTATGGACTTGCCCGTTCGCGCCATCCGCGAGCAAATCGCCAGCGCAGTTGACATCATCGTTCATCAGGAACGCCTGCGCGACGGCTCGCGTAAGGTCGTGAAGATCACCGAGGTGCAGGGCATGGAAGGCGATATGATTACCATGTCCGACATCTTCGAGTTTGAGCAGACAGGCATCGAAGGGGGCAAGATCGTCGGTCGCATTCGCCCGACGGGTATCCGCCCCAAGTTCACCGACCGAATCGAAGCCGCCGGCATTTACCTGCCGCCGACCGTCTTCGGTGTTGGCCGTACCTATTAGAACGCCGCTGCGTCATGAAGCCTCTGGCCGGATTCGGCCAGAGGCTTCATTGACAAATAGGCTCGCTCCGAAACGTAATTTATCGTGAATTATTCCTGAAGGGGGCGTCAAAAGGCCCGCAAAAATTGACGCAGGCATAGAGAAGTCATTAGAATGAGAGTACACATCGTCAAAGCAGGTCTGGAGTAACGCACGATGTCGCCACAAGTCCTCATCATCGGCGTCGCCGCTATCATCGCCGGGATCATCCTCGTTGTTGGAATTATCAACGTCCGCTCTGACCGCAATGTGGTCGAGGAGCGCCTGGGCTTCTACGAGCAGCAGAGCTTCCAGTCCTTCCTCGACATCGAAAATGACGCCTCGCTCGCGCCGCAGGAAGAAAAGCAGACGCTGCTCACGCGGCTCGACAGCGCGCTAGCCAGCCGACCTGCCGCGCAAAAGTGGCGCACGGCCCTCTCGCGCGCTGACCTTAAAATCACCGTGGCCGAATATGCCGCGCTGCATGTGATTACGACGGTCGGCTTTTTCATCGTCGCCTACTTCATCCTTTTCGGCCAGCAGCTTGTGATGGGCGTCATCGCCGGGGTGGTCGGCTTCTTCGTCCCGCGAATCGTCGTGGCGCAGGCGACCTCGCGCCGCCTGGTTCAGTTTGAAACGCAGCTTCCTGATACGCTCGGCCTGTGGGTCAACGGCCTGCGTTCCGGCTACAGCGTCCTTCAGGCGATGGAAGCGATCTCCCGCGACGCACCGGAACCGACGACAACTGAGTTCAAGCGCGTCGTTCAGGAAGTTCAGATCGGCATTGACATGGAAGCGGCCTTCGAGCATATGCTCAACCGCATGGAAAGCGAAGACCTCGACCTGGTGGTGACAGCGGTCAACATTCAGCGTGAAGTCGGCGGCAATCTGGCCGAAATCCTCGAGGTCATCGCCTATACCGTCCGCGAACGTATCAAGCTGAAAGGCGAGATTCGCGTGCTGACGGCGCAGGGGCGTATCACGGGCTATGTCATCAGCGGTCTGCCGATCATTCTGGCGCTGTTCCTGTATGGCATCAACCCGCACTACATGGGGAACCTGTTTGAAAATCGGCTGTGCGGCTGGCCGATGCTCGGAATTGGCCTCGCCATGATCGGCATCGGCACCGCCCTGATCCAGAAGATCGTTGACATCCAGATCTAACGATAGACTGCGGAGAGCTTCGCAATGTCACCTCTCATCATTGTCCTGATTGTCGCCGGGGCAGCGCTGTTCATCGGCCTGATCTACGTCGGAATGCGCGACGAAAAAGGCCGTGATCCGCTTCAGGAGCGGCTCGCCATCTATGGGGAGCGCGAGCTGCCGACGTCGCTGGAAGAAGTCGAGCTTCAGCTCCCATTCAAGGATCGTATCCTGCTGCCGATTGCGCGCTGGTTTGCCGGTCTGGCGAATAAGTTCACGCCGCAGAAGCAGCTTGAAGACGCGCGCCACATGATCGAGCTGGCGGGCTTACAAATGGACCCGGCGATGTTCTTTGGGATGCGGATGGTGCTGACTATCGGCCTGATGCTGCTGGCGTTCATGGTCTTCTTCGTCCTCTCGACCACGGTCGCCAAGCCAACGGCTATGCTGTACACGCTGGGGGGCGCGGCGCTGGGCTACTTCCTGCCGGTGATGTGGCTCAAGAGCAAGATCACCCGCCGCCAACAGAGTATCGTCCGAGCGCTGCCGGACGCGCTCGACCTGCTCGTGATTTGCGTTGAAGCGGGTTTAGGCTTCGACGCGGCGATGGGCAAGGTGTTCGAGAAGTGGGATAACGAGCTGGCGATTGCCTTTGGCCGCGTCCTGCGCGAAATTCAACTCGGCAAGATGCGCCGTGACGCCATGCGCGACATGGCAAACCGGATGGATGTCCCCGACGTGACCGCATTCGTCGCGGCGATCATTCAGGCTGACCAACTCGGCGTGAGCATGTCGAAAATCCTGCGCGTCCAGTCTGACCAGATGCGTGTCAAGCGTCGGCAGCGCGCTCAGGAGAAGGCGCATCAGGCTCCGGTGAAGATGATGCTGCCGATGGTGTTCCTGATTTTCCCGTCGATCTGGATTGTGCTCCTCGGCCCGTCGCTTATCATCCTGATGAACACGAATACACCGTTGTAGCGTCGTCCGAAGCGCCAGACCTTCTGCGGCTGGGGGAGCCGATGCAGACCAGTCCCTCTCAATTGGAGCGAAATCAGACAGAAGCCCAGGCGCACCCTGGGCTTCTGTCGCCTGAGCGCTGGCTAACACTGGCCCTCGACCTAATCTACCCGCCCTGCTGCGCCGGATGTGGCCGGGTCGATACCGTCTGGTGTCCCCGCTGTCAGCACGAGATCGAAACTGCGCCGCTGTCATCGACTCCCCTTGAAGCGATTTCCCCCCTGGCGGGGCTGGCTTCGACCGCGTTACACAGAGGGCGCATCCAGCAGGCCGTCCAAGCGCTCAAGTACGAGCGCGTAACGGCGCTGGCGGACGTACTGGCCGGGCGGCTGGTGGCCCGGCTCAACGACCTTCACTGGAGTTTTGACACCCTGGTTCCTGTGCCATTACACATACAACGCCAGCGCCAGCGCGGGTATAATCAGTCGCAGCTTCTCGCTGAAGCGGTGGCGGCAACCCTGATGATTCCCTGCTTACCTTTCGCGCTGGAACGTCAGCGCGATACTCGCCCTCAGGTTGGTTTGACCCGCACGCAGCGCCAGCATAACGTAGCCGATGCCTTCTACGGCGACCGGGCTGCGCTGGCAGGCCGCATCGTCCTTCTGATCGACGACGTGACCACCACAGGGTCAACCCTTGCGGCGTGCGCGCAGGCGGCACAGGCTGCCGGAGCGTCAGCCATTTTTGGCCTGACCGTCACCAGCGCGAGCTAATTGTTCCATCCCCACACAAGGAGAAGAACGATGGACATCGCTATTCACGGCCATAATATAAAAGTTCCCGAACAGATCGACGCCTATGCGCGTAAGAAGCTGGAGCGTCTGGATCGTTATCTACCGGGGATTACCGATCTACGGCTGGAACTCTCGCGCGTCAATGCCAGGCGTGGCGGCGAGCTTTCGGTGGCGCAGATCACGGTTCGCCATCAGCGCGGCGCGATCCTGCGCGCCGAAGAAAGCGCGAATGGCGGCTATGAAGCGGCCATCAACCTCGCCGTTGACAAGATGTATCGGCGGATCGAGCGTTTCAAAGGCAAGCGCAGCAGCCATAAGGATCGCTTCAGCATCTCTGCCGAGGAGTTGAGCGCAGCAGAAGCGATTCCTGATCTGGTCGCGGAAAATGAGGTCGCCAGCGACGAGGACGGCATTATCCGCCGCAAGCAGGTCGAAGTCGGCGTCATGACCGAGGACGAAGCTATCGCGCAGATGGAACTGCTCGGCCACACCTTCTTCATCTTCTTCAATGGCGACGGCAGCGGCATCAATGTCGTCTATAAGCGCCACGATGAGACCTATGGCGTCCTGATTCCGCACCCGGAGCAGTAGCCCTCAACCTGACTGAGACACGCGGGACATGACAACGTTATGTCCCGCTTTTATTTCGCCACAACTGGCGCAGAAGCCGATATTTCCGCAGTTCATACCAGGCCATCAACACGCTCAGGCGCAGGCCATGCAGCCCATCGGCGTACCCCTTGAGCGTGACGAAGCGCCACCAGAACTGGCGCAGCGGCTGAAGCACATAATTCTGCGGCCTGGGGCGAATCCCCTGCTGATAGAGGATGTCAGCATCGTAGGCGGTATAACGGCGCTGTTTAACGGCGAACTGCGCCGCGTCGGTGTAGTTGTAGTGGATGAACGGCTGCGTCATCGTGCCGAGTGGGCCGTCGAGCAGGACGACTTCATGGACCTGCCGCTGCGGGTCATAACGCGACGCGCCGACGCGCAGCAGCCGCGTCTGATAGTCGGGGAACCAGCCCGCGCCGCGCGTCAGCCTGCCGAAGAGATAGTTATACCGGGGAATCCGCCAACCCGCGTAGGCCGGTTCCCGAATCACCGTCAGCACTTCAGCGCGCAGTTCCGGCGTCACCCGTTCGTCCGCGTCGACGAACAGCGCCCAATCCGCTCTGCCGTTGACAGCTTCGAGCGCGGCATTGCGCTGATTCGGATAATTGTCGAACAGACGTTGAATGACTTCTGCGCCTGCGTCCCGCGCGAGGGTCGGCGTCTCGTCGGTGCTGAACGAGTCAAAGACGATCACGCGGTCAGCGAAGCGGACGCTGTCGATACAGGCGACCACGTGCGCGCGCTCGTTGTAGGTCAGGATGATGGCGTACAGAATCATGAAGCGCGCGCCATGTCGATGATGCGCCGATAAGCTTCGATCATCCGGTCACGCTCGGTCGGCGGCAGCGCCTGTGCCTGCCGGATTCTGCGCCGCATCCCGGCGTCGATCATCCAGCGGGCGAGCCGCGCTTTCCAGCGCGGGTAGTGCTTGCGAAACAGGCGCAGGCGGCTCGTCCACAGGTTCAACTGGCTTTCGGGGCGCGCCTGTGCCGCGCTCTGCCCGCCGAGATGGACAACCCACGCCGTGGGGACGCAGCGCGCCGGCCAACCGGCGTCGCACAGCCGCCACGCCAGATCGACTTCTTCAGCGTACATAAAAAAGCCCTCATCGAGCAGGCCGACCTGCTGCAAGGCTTCCGAGCGCAGCATCATCGTCGCGCCGAGGACAAAATCGACCGCGAACGGTCGGTCGCCATCGTACAGCGCGCGTCGATAGCGCCCATTGAACGCGCCGACGGTCAGGCGGCCCGGCGTCGGGAAGAACTCGACCCATAACTGGCGCAGGCCGGGAAAGGCGAAAGCGCTGTCCTGAAAGCTGCCGTCGCCATAAGTCAACCGCGCGCCGACCAGACCGAGGTGCGGCTCGGCCATCAGCGCATCGAACAGCGCGCGGGTCGCGCCGGGCTGCGTCCGCGTGTCAGGATTGAGCAGATAGACGGTGCGCGGCAGTCCTGCTCCGTCACCCTCGAAACCCAACTGGCGCAGCGCGAGGTTATTGCTGCGCACGAAACCGATATTTTCCTCGCAGGCGATCAGGTTAACCTGCGGGAACCGTTCAGCAACCGCCGCCGCCGTACCATCCGACGAAGCGCTGTCAACGACGATAACCTTAAAAAACAGCCCGCTGCCATCAAGGTCGGCGTAGAGAGTGCGGAGCGCGTCGAGCAGCAGCGCGCGCACGTTCCACGTCACGATGACGACGGCCAGATCAAGCATCAGGTTCCGAGCTTTGCCAGATCGACTCTGGCGCTGGAAACGAAGTCGCGCAGGTCGGAAAAATCGTCGTCGGTCACGCGCTTGAGCGCATCCTGACCGGTCAGGTCTTTGAGCGCCCGCGCGCTGGTTGTATTCGAGGTCAGGCTGTCGAAGGCGTCAACCAGCGAGACGCGCACGCCGAGCGGCACATCCTCAGGGACGAGCATGACCGCATAGGGAAGCTCGGCGCTGGACGCCAGCACGTCGAGGGCGTCGCGAGTATCAGAATCGGCTTCATCGACGGCTGTTTTCGGCACGCCCGCCGCCTCGCACTTCCCCGACACAACCGCGTCGAGCAGCGCTGTCAGATCGTCGTAATCGGTGACGGAAGCCAGATCAGCCAGTGGACGGACGTTCCCGGCCTGCATCATCAGCGATGGAATCAGCCACGTCGCGTTATCGTCGTAACTGACGCGACAGAATTTGCTATCCTTCAACCCGCCGATGCCGGTGAAAGCAGCCTTTTTACTGGCAACGATCTGGATGACGCTACCAGTTTCGACGTTACGCCCTGTGCCGCGCTCAACTTCGAGCGCTGCCGTGCCGCATTTCTGGGCGTAGGCCGCCGCGTAGGTGATCCCATCCACCCAGGCGATGGCGGCCTTATCGGCGTTCGAGTCGCATAATGCGCCGAGCGCCTCAGCGTAGCGCGTGACCAGCACCACCTGAAGATCGAGGCCAGTCTGCTTCCTGAGCGCATCCTCGATGACTGCCGCGCTGGCCTTCGCAGTGCTTTCCGCCGTCTGCGGTCGAATGACGATCTGAATCGGGTTGCCGGCGGCCCCCGCCGGGATGTCGGTGGCAACGGCGGGCAGCGGCGTCGAGCGCGGCGTGGCCGTGATAGTCGGCGGAAGGGCCTGCGGAGCCTCACGTCGGCAGCCCGCAAGCACAAAGACGAATAACGCCAGAGTAATGAGTGATGCGTGATGAGTCATACGGCTGTGAACTGGACGTCTCGCAACAAAGGCGGCGATTGGAGACGTTTTCTCCCCTCGCCTTGAGGGAGAGGAGTCGGGGGTGAGGGCATTGATATTCGTCACGATCTCTCCAGCGGCGAGCAGATGATGCTCCAGTAGCAGGCTCACCTTCTGTATCGTACCGGCGTTTTGAGCGTCGAACAATAAGGCGTTGAGCCTAACCCGATGCAGCGGTCGCTTCTGCTGTCGTCCTCGGATCGACCAGCTCGACCTCGCGCGGGCCGACGTTGGCGTTTTGCAGCGTAATCTCAACGCCCTCATGGATCAGACCAGCCCAGCACTGCTGCGGGTTACTCGTCTCGATCAGATCCGTCATGCGGACTGCGCCCCAGACAACGCTCTGCTGGCCGGGTTCAAGATACTTGAACACCTCGCCAGTCTGCGGGTCGGTCACTTTCGTCAGCCGGTCGTCCGTGCCGATGGCCCAGCGCCACGGGTAGTCGCTGATGGCGTTCTGGCAGTCAATGCCAACGCGCCATGCCCCCGCCGACTCATAATAATGGAGCGTCGAAGCGCGGTCATCCTGCGTGTAGATCGTCCCCGGCGCTGGCCCGGTCGTGCGAATCGGCACATCACTGTAATTTTCGACCGTCAGCTTGAAGACCAGCAGATCGCCAAGCGGGACGACGACCGGGGCCTTGTCGTTATCGCCCGGCTCGTCGGGGCGCGGCACGAGCGTATTCACCAGTGAATCCGCTGCGTTCCACGGACGCTGGACAAAGACCACGTCCGCGCCAGAAGGCTGCGGCATGATCTGGGCGCGCGGCTTGCCGCCGTCGCCGATGGTCAGCGCGGCGGTATTACGCATTTTCTGGCCGACGGCGTCCTGTGCCTCGGCGATCAGCGTGTAATCCCCCGGCGGCGGCGGGTCTGCGCCCTGATCGACGCCACCATCATAGTCGAAGGTGTGGCGTCCGGCCTTGCCAACTGCTGCGTCGGCCTGAAGCTCAGGGACGTAATACTGCGCGCCATCGGCAGTTTGCAGATAGACCGAGAGCGTCGCGTCTTTGGTCATAAAGACATTGATGCGGACGCGGTCATCCACGCCATCCTGATCGGGGGTGAAGGTTGGCGGCGAGACGGTGAAGTTTTCCAGCAGCGGCAGCGGCACGTCGCCCTCGGCGATCACGAGCGTCCCGGTCTTCTCGTCCCGACCGCCGACAGCATCAGTCGCCGTCAGATGCCAGGTATAGGTTCCATTAGGAATCAGGCGGCGCAGCACCGCGCCCTGAAGTTTGTCGCCGGGGAGCGTGAAGCCATCGACCACGCCGCTGAAGGCAACTTCGTAATCGCCCGCCGCGCGCTGCTCGTTCAGACGGAAGTCAAATGCTGTGCCGTCAGCGCTGTCAAGCTTGATCGAGATTTCCGCCACGCGAGAAAGATGATAGCTGAAGATCGTCACGTCGTCGGAACCGTCGGCATTGGGCGTGATTTTGTCGAGCGAAAAGGCGGCGCGCGTAATCAGCGGTTGATTCGGCTGGATGAGCGTCTGCCCGGCCACCACGACGACCACGACTGCGATCAGCGCGGCGACCACGACGAGTATTACGGAAATACGCATACGACTCTCTGTCTCCTTCGACCGCGCAAGTCTAGCGTAGGGAGTCGGTACGCGCCAGATGGCGTTCATTCTCCTGTACAGGATCATCGGGGCGAAGCTGGCACTTCCGCCACGAGGGCGCTTTACCCTCGTGTAGGAATCAAGTAAAATAGGGACTTATTCCCCCACCTCTGCATCCTGACTGTAAGGACTTCCCCACGTTGACCCATGTAAACGGCGCGCTCGAATTTAGCAGTATTCGCAACGCCGACACCACCGACGACGGCCTGATGACACGGATTGTTATACCGCTGGGCAGCCTCGTCCTTTACCCTGATGTCGTCTCGCCAGTCGCCATTCTCACCGGCCAGACGATGGCCGCCGTCGAGGCCGCTGCTGCCAAACGCCAGACGGTCATCGGCATCGCCCAGCGCGATCCGTCACTTGAAGAGGTCGCGCCTGCTGACCTGTACGAGGTCGGCGTTGAGATGGCGCTGGGCCGAATGCTGCACATGCCGGACGACTCCTACAGCGCGCTGGCGCAGGGTCGCCGCCGCGTGCGCGTCACCCGCCTTGTACAAACACAGCCTTACCTGATCGCCGAGGCCGAAGTCATCGACATCGAGGCCGATGAAGTCTCGCGCGCGACCCAGGACACCATGCAGACGGTCGTCGATCTGTTCCGCCGCGCCGTCGATCTCAACGAGAACATCCCGGAGGACGTGCTGTTCTACGCCCTCAACGCCGACGATCCCGGCTGGCTGGCCGACCTGATCGCCTCGACATTGACGCTGACGCTCGACGAGCGCCAGAACCTGCTCGAAATGGCCGACCCGGTCGAGCGGCTGCGACAGGTGACGCAGCTTCTCGGACGCGAGCTGAACATGCTGGAACTGCGTGACGAGATCAGCAGCCAGGTTCAGCAGGAGATGGATCGGGAACAGCGCGAGGTCTATCTGCGCGAGCAGATGCGCGTTATCCAGACCGAACTCGGCGAGGAAGACGTGTTCCAGCAGGAGCTGGACGAAGTCCGCCAGCAGATCGAAGAGGCACAGCTTCCGCCGGAAGTCAATGACAAGGCGCTCAAGGAACTGTCGCGGCTGAACATGATGGCCCCGATGGCTCCCGAAGTCGGGATGCTGCGGACGTACATTGACTGGCTGACCGGCATCCCGTGGGCGCAGGAAAAAGAAGACAATCTCGACCTCAAGCACGCCGAGCAGGTGCTCGATGCCGAGCATTATGGCCTGCCGAAGGTCAAGGAGCGCATCCTCGAATATATTGCGGTACGCAAGCTGGCTGCCAGCAAGATGAAAAGCCCGATCCTGTG
>CAZZAO010000058.1:0-22166 GCA_964652205.1 uncultured Anaerolineaceae bacterium
CAGGTGTACCACGTGGCCGAGCAAGTTGGCGTGCCAAACTGAGCAACTGCCTCTGCTTGTCTGGACTCATCTGATTAACCAGATCGTTTATTTGGTCAGAGATGGGGTTTGCGCTCATGATTCGATCTCCCTCAATCTTAGTGCCGCCGGAAACAAAACGCGCCGCTTCCGAAGTCAGAAGAGGCGCGACGCTGGTTCGCTCGCTTGTCCCTCATCTGTACAGACGCTTCGTCTGTCGGAGTTAGCACCTTCCCGACGCTTCGGGGGTTGCTGCGGTGTCACAGGGCCGTTCCCTCAACCGCTCTTGATGAGACTATTCAATTGTGCCGAATGTCCTGAATCTTAATGGAACGCTTCACTGCTGTCAAGAGAGGCCCCGCCCGCTGTGGTATACTTGGCATCTGACGAGTCGCCTTACGCCACAGGAGCAGCCCTTATGTCCGACGTCATTATGCTCATTTTCCCCTCGCGCGGCCACCTCGTCGAGGCCACGGAGAAGCTCCAGTCGCTGCCCAACGTCAGGCTTAAAAATACGGCCATGATCGTTAAGGCGGACGACGGCGAAACGGTCGTGCTCGAAGACGACATCGCGCCCTCTGAAGGTACAGTCGCGGGCGGCACGCTCGGCGGCCTGATGACGGCGGTCGGCGTGGCCCAGTTGGGCGCGTTCCTGCTCCCCGGCGTCGGGCCGATTCTGGCGATTGGGGCCGGGGCGCTGATCGGCGCGCTGGTCGGCGGCACGACCGGCGGCGTGACGGCGGGCCTGCTCGATTTCGGCTTCAAGAACAGCCAGCTTGAGGCGCTCGGCGAGCGGCTTGAGGCGGGACATACCGCGCTGGTCGTCGAGGTCGAGGGCGGGCCGAACGTGGCGCAGCAGGTCACGCGGGAACTCCAGCCCTATGAGGCCGAGCTGGTCATGCCAGCTAACGGACACTGATCCTGAGCGCGACCTGTTTTTCATCGAAACGGGTCTTTTCCATGCAGTCTGAGACAATCGGTGTACAATGAACGGATAGGTTGGAAACTCGCTCGTCTCTCAGGACATGTGGGGGTGAGGACATGCCCGGTGAGCTGATTGTCGCTATCTTTCCGTCGCGCGCGATTCTGGTCAAGGCGCTGGATCATATCATCCAGCTCCACGATATCGAGGTAATTCACGCTGCCGTCGTTTCCCGCGCGAAGGATGGCGAGATTGTCGTCGTCGGCGACGACATCAGCGCCGATGAGGGCGGGATCGCTGGCGGGACGCTCGGCGCGGCCATTTCCGCGCTCGGCATCGTCCAGTTGGGCGCGCTGGCGCTGCCCGGCGTCGGGCCGATTATTGCTCTCGGAGCCAGTGTGCTGGTCGGCGGGCTGATCGGTCATCTGACCGGGCGCTTCGCCGCTGATCTGGTCGATTTCAGCTTCAAGCACGAGCAGATGGAAGCGCTGACTGTCCAGCTTCAGGCCGGACATCCGGCGATTGTGCTCGAAGTCCTCGACGCGCAGGCCGTCGAAGCGCGGCTGCGCCATGAATTGAGCGCCTTCCGCGCCGAACTGGTCGAGCGCCTGCCTGCCCGTGCGTAAATCTCTCTCGCTAAGGTACAATCGCCTGTTGTGAGGCAATTGACCGGAAGCGATCCCATGTTCAGTGTAGCTCCTCGATTGAAACCGCTGCTTCCGCCCCGCTGGTGGTGGATCGCGCTGCTGGCGATTGTCGTTATCGCTGGCGCTTTTCGCTATACGGGCTACAACTTCAGCCTTCCTTACATTGACCATCCAGATGAGCCAGCGCAAAATATTGCCGCTCGCATGGTGATTGATTTTGGCTCCCCGAAGCCTATCGGGATGCAGGGCTACCCGCCGGGGATCATCGCCGTCAACTACGTTTTACTGCGCCTTTTCCATAATCCTGCAACGCCGCCGTCGAATGTGCTGGGCATGGTTCGGCTGATCTCGATCACCTTCAACCTCGGCGCGCTCGTTATGGTGGCGCTGCTGGCCTACCGGGTGGCTTCGTCAGGGGCCGGGCTGCTGGCGGCGCTGCTCTGGGCGGTCAATACGAATATTATTGAGTTCAGCCGCTACGGCACGCCTGATAATTTCGTCACCTTTTTTACGCTGCTTGGCCTGTTTCTGGGGTTGACGGCGGCCTTTTATGATCGTGACCGCTGGGCGACGTGGGGCGTTGTGGCGATGATGCTGGCGGTTATCTTCAAATATCAGGCGATTTTCGTCCTGCCGCTGGTGCTCGTCCTGCCGCTGCTGCGGCTGATCGGCGCGCCAGCAGGGGATCGCGGACGTATCCTGCGCAACTTCGCCGTGAACGTCGGCTGGCTGCTGCTATTTAGCTTCTGGCTGATTTTCCTCTACCCGTCGCTGGAAGCGGGCGACAGCCCCGCGTGGTCAGCGGCTCATCCGGGGATACCCACGCCTGCCGTGTTGTTCGATAACTTCGCGCTGGTCGCTGCGCCGATGAAGCTGACATGGATTGCGCTGCCAGCCGTCGCCGGGCTGATTCTGGCGATGGCGCTCCGCCCGCGCGCGGTCTCGCTCATCGGGTTGGGGGCGCTGCTGCTCGCTGGCCTGATGTGGCATGTCGGCGTCAGTCTGTGGGGCGTGCAGGCCTTTCGCCAGTTTGTCTCGGTTGCCGCGCTCGTGATCGTGTTCCTCGGCGTCGGTCTGGGCGAATGGCTCACACTACTGGCGCGCTTGCTGGGGCGGCTGGCGGTTGCGCCCGCGCTGGTCAGGCAGCGCGCGCTGGTCAGTGGGCTGATTATCGGGATCGTGACGGGCGTGCTGCTCATTCCACAGGTGCAAAGCTCAATTGCCAACGCCTACGATCATACCCTGCCGGATCAGCGGAATGATCTGGCGCGCTATATGGACACATCACTGACCCCGGCGCCTTATATCGCCGACATCAGCAATCACAAGACGCTGGATGGCGCGTGGGGCGGTTACGCGGGGATTCACAGTTTCGACTTCAAGGGAGTCGGGCATCTGGACGAGAAGCCGATGCGCGAATGGCAGGCTGAAGGGGTCGTCTACGATATCGAGTCCTATGGCTATTATCAGGACTTGCTCGAAACGACGGAAGGTAGGGCGCTGCTCGATCAGACGGTTCTGCTCAAGAGCTATCCGCCGTCGTCACACTTTCGCGGGCCGAGTATGGTCGTGCTGCGGGTCGGCGCGATTCAGCATCTGGCGGACGGCGCGCTGGGGCCGATCCACCTGATGGGCTACGATCTCGACCGGGACAGCGCTGCCCCCGGCGCGACGTTCAGCCTGACTCTTTACTGGCGGGCTGACGCCGCCACGGACGCCGATGAGGTCGTCTACAACCATCTGGTCGATGCGTCCGGCAAACTGATCGCGCAGATCGACGGCGATCCGCTGCCTGACCTGCGCCGCCCGACCTCGACCTGGAACGACCCGACCGAAACGCTTATCAGCCGCCCGTTCACCCTGACGATTCCCGTCGGGACGCCGCCGGGACAGTACCGCCTCATCACCGGCTTTTACCGCCGCGATAACGGCGCGCGCCTGACCTCGCCCGACGGTCACGACTCGCTGACAGTGACGATGATCTCGGTCGCGCCCTGACGCCTGCCTTGAGCTTTCTTCGCTCGCCCGCTGGACGGGGCGCGCCGAAGCCGGTTCCTTAGACGGATGCCCTGCGCCATCGAGGGATTGAGGGTGAGGGCATTTCCCATGATATAATCCATGTCATAGACACAGCCTGTCGCGCCGGTTCGCCCGGCCTGAAGCGAGGAAGCTCCTCATGTCCGCCTCGATTGAACGTAACCCCGGCACTCCCTTTGACCTCGACTGGATTTGTGGCGCGCACATCAACCGGAGCGCTGTCGAGCGGCGCTCTGCGACGCTGGGGACACGCCGCTCAGTCAAGAAGCAGTGGCAGGCGGCGTGGCTGCTGCGCGCCATTACCTGCATCGACCTGACGACGCTGGCGGGGGATGACACACCGGGCAACGTCCAGCGGTTGTGCGCGAAAGCCCGCCGTCCGGTGCGCTCTGATCTTCTCGAAGCGCTCGGCGTGGCCGATAAAACGATTCACGTCGGCGCGGTCTGCGTTTACCATACGCGCGTAGCCGACGCCGTCGCCGCGCTCGAAGGGACGGCTATTCCCGTCGCCGCCGTCTCGACCGGCTTTCCGGCGGGCCTGAGTCCGTTCGAGCAGCGCGTCGAGGAAATTGGCAAATCGGTTGCAGCGGGCGCGGGCGAGATCGACATCGTCATTACGCGCGAACATGTCCTGCGCGGCAACTGGCGCGCGCTCTACGATGAAGTGCGCGCGTTTCGCGCCGCCTGCGGTGAGGCGCACATGAAAACCATTCTGGCGACCGGCGAACTGGGGACGCTCACCAATGTCGCTAAGGCCAGCACAATCTGTATGATGGCGGGCGCGGACTTCATCAAGACTTCGACCGGCAAGGAGCCGGTTAACGCCACGCTCGACGTCAGCCTCGTCATGGTTCGCGCCATCCGCGACTACCTCCACCACACCGGCTACAAGGTCGGCTTCAAGCCTGCGGGCGGCATCCGTTCGGCCAAACAGGCGATGGTCTGGCAATTTCTGATGAAAGAGGAACTGGGTGATGAGTGGCTGTTCCCGAATCTGTTCCGCTTCGGGGCCAGTTCGCTGCTGACCGACATCGAGCGTCAGCTTTCGCACGCCGTGACAGGCCGTTACGCCGCAGCTCATCACATGCCGATGGGGTAACTCCAGATGGCCGACGCTCCAGCACTCAAGACCTGCATCACCGAAAACGAACTCATGGCGCTCGGTTCTGAGGCGCGCGTAGAAGTCGTCAATGGAGAGATTGTTGAAATGTCCCCGGTTGGCGAAGAACATCAAATTATTGTCAGCAACCTTTATGACATTCTCAGGCCATTTGCGAAACAACATCGGCTTGGGCCTGTTTACTCGGACAGCCTCATTTTTATCTTGCGTCCAGAGGAAAAAGGTCTGCGTTCCGCTCGCGTACCCGCTGTCTCATTCATTCGTAAAGAAATCCTTCCGCCGGGAAGGGACAAGAAGCGCCCATTGCGAATTGCCCCGACGCTGGCGATTGAAGTTATTTCGCCGGATGAAGACCCGGTTGATATTTTGAAGAAAGCACGTGAATTTCTTGACGCTGGAACTGAGCAGGTATGGCTCGTATATCCATCTGTACGGGAAGTTCATGTTTATCAGCGCGGCTCGCAGGATGTGAAAACCTATCGCGGCGAAGCAGCAATCGACGTGAGCGCATTGTTCCCCGGCCTGGCCCTTATGTTGGACAATATTTTTGTGACATCAGAATGGGATTAATCAGGCCAATTGGAGTGGGAGTTACCGGGATGAATAGGATGCATAACATCCGCCATGTGCTTCTTTACACGGACGAAGAGAATAACTGGATCGCCGAAGTGCCTTCGCTGCCGGGCTGCGTGAGCGACGGTAAGACTCGTGAAGAAGCACTTGAACGGGTGAAAGAAGCCATCGAAGTCTATATCGAAACGCTTGAGGAACTCCATCGTGATGTCTCTGATGAATACGCTAATCTACAACTGGCAACGGTGGAAGCCATTCCTGAATGACGAAACTGCCGCGTATCTCCAGCCGTGAATGTGTTCGAGCGCTTCAGAGAGCGGGTTTCGAGATTGTCCGGCAGAAGGAGCCACATCACGTTGGTTCGGCTGAAACCATTTTCAGCAGTCGTTGTCCCTGAAAATAAAGAGCTTCCTCTGGGGATGCTCAAGTCTATTTTGAGAAACGCGCAGTTGACAGTCGATGAATTCATTGCGCTTCTGTAACTCCCAAATAGAGCAGTGATAAGGAATAAACCATGATGGTCGAGCGCACCCGACGCCAGAAACAAGCCCCTGCCGACGCCGCCCCCAACGGCGCAGGTCAAAGGAGCAGTTCCATGTCCGTTGCCGAAATCTTCGAGACGATGGTCTACGGCCCTGCGCCGGAAGCGCCGGACGCCGCCTATGCCTGGCTGGATGAGCACGGGCGCAAATTCGGCCTGTTCATCAATGGTCGCTGGGCTGCCCCAGCCGACGGTGAGTATCTGGAGACGCATAACCCGGCGAACGGTGATCCGCTGGCGCTGATCGCCGATGCCAGCCGCGCCGATGTCGATACGGCGGTGCAGGCCGCGCGGGTGGCCTTCGAGGCATGGAGCAGGACGACCGGCCATCAGCGGGCGCGAATTCTCTACGCCATCGCCCGCGAAATTCAGAAGCACTCGCGCCTGTTCGCCGTCCTCGAAACGCTCGACAACGGCAAGCCGATCCGCGAGTCGCGCGACCTCGATGTGCCGCTGGCAGCGCGGCATTTCTATTATCACGCGGGCTGGGCGCAGTTGATGGAGACCGAATTGGCCGATTATCAACCGGTCGGCGCGGTCGGGCAGGTGATTCCGTGGAACTTCCCGCTGCTGATGCTGGCGTGGAAGATCGCTCCGGCGCTGGCAATGGGCAACACGGTCGTCATCAAGCCTGCGCCCTATACGCCGCTGACGGCGCTGCTGTTCGCCGAAATCTGCGTCGATGCCGGGCTGCCCGCCGGCGTGGTCAACGTCGTCACCGGCGGCGACCAGACCGGCGCGGCCATCGTCGAGCATCCTGATCTCGACAAGATTGCCTTCACTGGCTCGACCAACGTCGGGCGAATTTTGCGTAAGGCGACCGCCGGAACTGGCAAGCGTCTGTCGCTCGAACTCGGCGGCAAGTCGCCGTACCTCGTCTTCGACGACGCCGATCAGGACGCCGCCATCGAAGGGCTGGTCGATGCCATCTGGTTCAATCAGGGGCAGGTCTGCTGTGCCGGGTCGCGCCTGCTGGTACAGGAGAATATCGCCGAAGGGTTCCTCGCTAAACTCAGGCGGCGGATGGCGAAACTGCGCGTTGGCGATCCGCTCGATAAGAGTATCGACATCGGCGCGATTGTTGATCCGGTGCAGCGCCAGACGATTGACCGCTGGGTGCAGCAGGGGATCGCCGAAGGCGCAGACGTCTATCAGCCGCCGTGTGAGCTGCCGGAAAAAGGCTGCTGGTATCTGCCGACGCTGATGACCAACGTCGGCCCGGCCTCGACGGTCGTGCAGGAAGAAATCTTCGGGCCGGTGCTGGTCGCCATGACCTTCCGCACGCCGAAGGAAGCCTACGCGCTGGCGAACAATACCCGCTACGGGCTGGCCGCGAGTATCTGGACAGACAATGCTAACCTCGCGCTCGAAGCGGCGCGGCAGGTCAAGGCCGGAGCCGTCTGGGTCAACTGTACCAACCTGTTCGACGCCGCATCGGGCTTTGGCGGCTACCGCGAGAGCGGCTTTGGCCGTGAAGGCGGCAAAGAGGGGCTGTACGAGTACCTGCGCCCGAAGTGGGAAGCCCGCCCGCGCCCGCAGTTGGATGACGGCGCGCCCGCTAAATGGGGCAGCGCCATCCCCGCGCGGCCCGCGCCGATTAACGGTCACGTCAATGGCAGGGGCGGTTTCGGGCGCATCGACCGGACGGCCAAGCTGTTCATTGGCGGCAAGCAGAAGCGACCGGATGGTAATTACACCCGCCCGATCTATGCGCCTGACCATGCGCTGATCGGCGAAGTGGCCGATGGCAACCGCAAGGACATCCGCGACGCAGTCGAGGCCGCGCGCGGCGCTGAAGGCTGGGGCAGCAAGAACGGCCACACTCGCGCGCAGATTATGTACTACATCGCCGAAAACCTGAATGCGCGCGCCGACGAGTTCGCCGCGCGGATCGCCACCATGACCGGACGCTCGGCGGAATCGGCGGCGGCTGAGGTCGAGCAGTCGATTGAGCGGCTGTTCAGTTACGGCGCGTGGGCCGACAAGTATGGCGGCACGATTCAGGAGACCACGCTGCGCGGGCTGACGATTGCCGTCAACGAGCCAATTGGGATCGTCGCCATTGCCTGTCCCGATGACTACCCGCTGCTCGGTTTCGTCTCGCTGTTCGCCCCGGCGGTCGCGCGCGGCAATACGGTCGTCGCCCTGCCGTCAGAACGTCATCCTCTGAGCGCGACCGATTTCTATCAGGTGCTGGAGACGTCCGACCTTCCGGGCGGCGTGCTCAACATCGTCACCGGCGCGCGTGATGCCCTGAGCAAAACGCTGGTCGAGCATGACGACGTTGATGCCATCTGGTATTTCGGCAGCGCCGACGGCTCGTGCTGGATCGAGCAGCTTTCCGCCGCGAATATGAAGCGGACGTGGGTTGGCTACGGCCTGCCGCGCGACTGGACGGATCGCCAGCAGGGCGAGGGCGAGGAATTTCTACGCGAAGCGACGCAGGTCAAGAACATCTGGGTTCCGTCGGGCGAATGACCGGCCTTATCCTCACCCCCAGGGCAAACGCATCAAATTTGATCGGAGTTTCAAGAAAGCTCATATCGGTTTATCCAGGGTCAACAGTAACGTAGGGGCGACCCGCCGGGTCGCCCTACAAACCCTCATGACCTTTTATAGCCTGAGTTGCGATTTTGATGCGATTGCCTTATCCCCACCCCCTCTCCGCCTGCGGAAAGCGGGGTGATTCTCCTTAAGTGAGCCGATTGAATGGATAATGTCTCTCCCGAATATCGCGGTGAGGCGGCGACGGTATCTGCTGATGCGCCGCCGCTGACGGTCGATTTGCTGACCGAGCAGTTTGCCGCTGTCGGCCTGTCTGCCGGACAGACAGTGCTGGTGCATACCCGCATGAGCGCGCTCGGTTGGGTCGTCGGCGGCCCGGTGGCGATCATCGCGGCGCTGGAGCGCGTGCTTGGGCCGAGCGGCACGCTGATGATGCCGACGCACACGGTGCAGAACACTGAGCCGTCGCACTGGCGTAATCCACCCGTGCCGGAGTCGTGGTGGCCGACGATTCGCGCGTCGATGCCCGCCTTCGATCCCGCTGTGACGCCGACCCGCGCCATGGGGCAGGTGGCCGAGCTGTTCCGCACGCTGCCGGGAGTCATCCGCAGCGCGCATCCAATCGGCTCATTCGCCGCGCGTGGGCCGCTGGCCGAGCTTCTGACCGCTGACCCGCCCGACCTGACGTGGATGTTCGGCGAGTCGTCGCCGCTTGCGCGCCTGTATGACGTGGACGGTTCTGTCTTTCTGCTCGGCCCTGACCACGAGAACAACACCTCGCTCCATCTGGCCGAAGTCCGCGCCAGTTTCCCCCGGCGCTATCTTCACGAAGGCGCGGCGATGCTGGTCGATGGTCAGCGGCAGTGGGTCGAGTTTGAACTGATGAGGCTGGATACCGATGACTTCAACGCTGTTGGCGATAGCTTTGAGGCTGCGAACGGTATCCCGCGCGGTCGTGTCGGCAGGGCAGAAGTCCGCTTCATGCGCCAGCGCCCGCTCATCGATTATGCGGTTGCGTGGATGAACAGCCATCGAACCGGGAGCCGCGAATAGCGAGCCGGGAAATGAAGGCATGAGGCAGGTAGAAACCAACCGGCCTTTTCTGTTGCGCTTGACCGACTGAGTCGGGCATTTTAGCCTCATCCTCGGTTCTCGGTTCTCGGTTCTCGTGTTAAGGCACGCTTGAAAGCACCCTGGCGCTGAAAGTTAGTACAGAGCGCACATAAAAGAGGTGACAATTTTTGTGTCGAGATGGCGCATAATAGAGAAAAGGGTAGAGGGAGCAACGATGATGTACGCGCAGCTCACCGATATTCGCGTCCCGCCTGGCAAAATGAGCCTTCTGCGGGACATGATCGAGCAGACTTATCTGCCGATTGTCGCCAAACGCCCCGGCTTTGTCGCGGCTTACCTGCTCGAACAGGTCGATGACGAGGAGTTCGCCCAGATGATTCAGCTCTGGGATACGCACGCCTCAGCGGAGTGCTTCATTCGCACCGGGTCGCTCGCCAGCTCGATTCAAGCCTTAGTCGCGGAAATCCCCGGCCTGAAGGTGCAGCGGCAGGGGTATATTGTTCGCGTAGCCGTTGAGCCATTCGCCGCGCCCGCGCTGGCGATCCACCAGAACTAGCCCCTATCAGGTCAGAATAGCGAGTCACTCAGGGCAGCCGAACGGGCCGCGCTGAGTGACTTTTGATTCGGAGCAGTCCATTAGAGCCACACGACCCATTCACGCGCGCGGTGAGTGGACTATGATCGGCAGGATTCCACCACCTTCACCCAATGGACGCGCTCACGTTGAAATGGGATAAGCGGCTCGCCACTATCTTCATCATTGTATTTGTCGATTTTCTCGGCGGAACCATCGTCCTGCCGACGCTGCCGCTCTATGCCTCACAGCACTTCGGCGCGTCCGACACGGTCGTGACGCTGCTGGCGACGTCGTACTTCGCGGCACAGTTCATCGCCGGGCCGATTCTCGGTCGCCTGTCCGACCGCTTCGGGCGCATCCCCGTGCTGACTGTCAGCCTGTTCGGCACGTTCCTCAGCTTCATCATGCTCGGCCTCGCGCCTAACCTGACCTGGCTGTTCGTCGCCCGCATCCTCGACGGTGTGACCGGCGGTAACGTCATCGTCGCGCAGGCCTACATCACCGACATCACGCCGCGCGAGTTTCGCACGCGCGCGCTCGGCATCACGGCGCTGGCCTTCGGCCTCGGTTACATTGTTGGCCCCGGTATCGGCGGTCTGCTGCAAGTCTTTAGTCTGGAGACTCCGTTCATCGTCGCGGGCGTCATCTCGCTGCTGACGGTGGTGCTGGCGCGCATCACGCTCAATGAGACGCTCAATGCTGACGAACGGGCGGCGCGCGCTCGCCACCGCGAGAAGATGAGCGCGAATATGATCCTCGGCAATCGCCCGCTCGTCCTTATTCTGTTGATCTGCTTCGCCTCACAGTTCAGCCTGGCGCTGATGACGACCACGCTGGCGCTGCTCGGTCAGGACGTGCTTTTTCGTAGCGCTGACCCGCAGTACGTCGGCCTCGGCGTTGGCCTGATGTTGAGCGGCGTCGGCGTCGGCCAGATCATCACGCAGACGCTGCTGATTCAGCGGATGGTGATCCGCTTCGGCGAGCGCTGGCTGGTGGTCATGGGGCTGCTTGGGCGCTCGATAGCGCTGTTCTCGATTGTCATTTTCACCTCACCCTGGCTGGTTGGGGGCGTTTCGCTGCTGCTGTTTGCGGCTTCGTCGGGCATCCTCAACCCGTCGCTGCAATCGCTGGCGACCACCACGACGGGCGAGCGCTTTGTCGGCGGCGTGCTGGGAATTTATCAATCGGTGGTTGGCCTCGGCATCATCCTCGGCAGCGCCATCGCTGGTGGCCTCTATGAGGCCGCGCCGCAGATTCCGTATCTGCTTGGCGGCGTGGTGCTGGCCGCGCTGGTGCTTCCGGCGCTGATCCTGCGCCGTGAAACGTCGGGCGTGATGCCGGTCACGACTGTTGCGCCGTCGGTCACACATTAGGCGGGCGAGTCCGCCGAAAGGCTCATGCGCCGCGTGAACCGCTGTGGTATGCTAGGCGCTATCCTCATGGTCATTTCCGGCGGTGCAGAGCATGATCGGACGCAAACTACGCAATCGGTATGAGGTTAAGGCGCATCTGGGCGACGGCGCGACCGCGACTGTCTACCGCGCGGTCGATACCCGGCTCGGACGTGATGTGGCTCTGAAGGTGCTGCTGCCGCAGGTGCGCGAGTCGGCGCGCCAGCGTTTCTTTCAGGAAGCGACCGCCGCCGCGCAGTTGAATCACCCGAATATCATGGCGATTTACGACGTCGATGAGGAAGGCAGTGACTATTTTCTGGTCGTCGAGTACGTCGATGGCGATTCGCTGTCCGACTTCATCCCCTCGACGCCAGAGCAGGTGGTCAATCTCGGCAGTCAGATCGCGCGGGCGCTGGCTTACGCCCACAGCCGCGACATCATCCACCGCGACATCAAGCCCGCCAACATCAAGGTGACGCCGGATGGCCGCGTCAAGCTGATGGATCTCGGTCTGGCGCTGCCGCGTGAAGCCAAGCGCATGACCGCCGAAGGGATGATTATCGGCACGCCCGCCTATCTCTCACCGGAGCAGGCGCAGGGGCTGCCGCTCGACTCGCGCACGGACATTTATTCGCTCGGCGTCGTCCTCTACGAGATGGCGACCGGCCAGCTTCCATTCGACTCCGACGACATTCCGGCGCTGCTGCTTCAGCAGGTCAAGCAGGCTCCGCCAGCCCTGCGCAGCTTTATTCCAAATTTCCCGATTGCGCTCGAAGGCGTCATTCTCAAGGCGCTGGAGAAAAGCCCCGGCAAGCGCTTCCAGACTGCTGACGCCTTCGCGTCCTCGCTTCAGGCGGCACTCGCGCCGCTTGCGTCCGACCCGGCGAACCCGGTGCCTGATCTTTCCGTGAGCAGCAGCAGCCGCCCGACGGCTTTTGTGGCTCGCCCGACTCTGCGCGTCGTGCTGGCCGACGATCATACGCTGATGCGGAAATCGCTGGCGGCGATGCTTGAAGCCAGCGAGCGGTTCGTCGTCGTCGGCGAAGCGGCCAATGGTGACGAAGCGCTCAAGCGCGTCCAGGAACTGCTGCCCGATGTGCTGGTTCTCGACCTGAATATGCCGGTTCGCAGCGGCCTCGAAGCGCTGCCGGATATTCGCGCTGCTGCGCCCGCCGTCAAGGTGCTGGTGCTGACCGGGCGTAACGAGGACTGGTACATCATGCAGGCGCTCCGCGCCGGGGCGCATGGCTATATCCTTAAGTCGGCGGAAGAAAACGACCTGATCGAAGCGGTCGAGAAGGTGACGCAGGGCCATCTGGTGCTCGGCGAGGGGGTGGCCGAGAAAGTCGTCACCGGGTTACTCGGCGGCGGCGGACAGTCGGATAAGCTGACCGAAACTGAGCGGATGCTGCTGCTGCACGTCGCTGCCGGGCTGGAAAATGACCAGATTTCGCGCCGCGTCGGCATCTCGATGACGCAGTTGATCGAGGTGCTGGCGAGCGCGATGAACAAACTCGGCGCGCGCGACCGCAGCGCCGCTGCCCTTCAGGCGCTCCAGCGCGGCTACATCCTGCTCGACGAATTACACGCCATTACGAGCTAGCTCGCTGCCGGATTTAATGCACCGCGCCGGGTGAGCCGAGAAAATCGGCCATGTCGTTCAGGGCGTACTGCATCATCTCCCACAGGTCGCCGCCGGGGACGAGCGTGAAGCCCCGATTGGGCCGCTGCACCGCCGCCAGCGCGTACTGAATCTCGTACAGCATTTGTCGGTGACGGCTGCTCATGCGGTTGAAGTGCGCCAGCGCGCGCATGATGTCGCGCTCGCTCTGAACCATGCGTTTCTGTTCAGCCGTTTCATAAAAATAGGCGTAACGCCAGCCGCGATGCTCCTCGCCAAGCGCGCTGACCTGCGCCTGCGCGTAGCGGAGCGTTTCCAGCACCAGTGTTTCAGTATCGCCGTGGCGCGCCAGTAAAAGCTGCTCCAGTAAATCGAGATATTTTCGCGCCTTCGACAGGCGGTGGCGGTACTCGTTATTCAGGTTCCATAACAGATCAGCGGACGCTGGTATCTGCCCCTCGATCATACGTCCCCCAGATGACGGTCATGACTCACGTGAGTGCTGAATAAACGCATCGTGTCAACGCTCTGGCTTCGGCAGCGGCGCAATCTTTCGCGCCCGTGAACCGAAGACCTGCGCTCAGGACGGTTATCCATAACGGATGGTACTGACACAGCCGAGGTATTTTGATATCGATTGTACCATGTTTGGCTTCCTGTCATGTCTCATAAGAGCGCAGAGTCGCAAATTAGATCATTTGTGCTAAAATTGAAGCAGCAATGCCGAAACCTGTGGTATGCTATTCGTAAGCTGTTGGACACGTACAGCGCGCTTTGCATTTGCAAAAACGGCGAACCAGAACCTGACGGGCCAACCAGAAGCAGGAATTCGTCATGAGTCAGTTTGACGACGATCTTGAAGATAAAGAAGATGATTACACGGACGATCAGGATGAGTCCGATTCCTTAACCGCGCGCCGATCCGCCTCAAACCCGTTTTCATCCGGCGCGCGCCCGCCCGGTTCCGGCTCTGTGCCGACGCCTAATCGCGTCAACGATCCTTCGCGGCTTCCCGGCGGCGGCGGTCCGCTGCCGCGTCCCGGCATGGGCAGCAGCAGCGCTCCCGGCAGCGGGTCGCCAGCGCGCCCCAATCCCTCGTCGTTCGGCGGCGGCAGTTCGTCATTCAATCGGCCTTCGGCTTCGCCCTCTCCCGGTGGATCAGGCAGTCCGTCCGGCTCCGGCGTCTCATCGCTCAACCGGCCCTCATCCGCGCCGACGTCTGCTGGATCGAGCAGCCCACCGCGCCCGTCCAGTTCATCGAGCGACGACGCCAGCAAGAACAAGTCCGGCGGCGGCCTGCTCGGCGGGCGCTTCGGTGGCAGTAAGGACGATAAGAAGGATGCTCAGAAAGATAGCAAATCGTCTGGTGGGGGGTTAGGCGGCCTCGGCAAGGGGCTGCCCGGTCGCTTTGGCGGCGGGGGTGACGACAAACCGGCTACGCCGAAAGGCACGCTCCGCACCGGTGAGAATAAACCTGCGGGCGGCGGGCTGGGGGGCTTCGGTAAAGGGTTGACCAGCCGTTTTGGTCGCGGGGGTGACGACAAACCCGCCGCGCCGACCAGCACTGGCTCAATGCCGGGGGCGCGTCCCGGCACGCCGTCGCCGACTGCCAGCGCGCCGCGCTTCGGCAGTTCCGGCGGATCGAGTTCGCTCGGCAGTGCGGCGTCCCCGGCCAGACCGGCTGCGCCGAAAGCGCCGGGCAAGAGCCTCGGCGAGCGTTTTAAGGCGCTCTCCCCCTTCAAAAAGGGGCCAGCCAGACCCGCGCGCCAGCGCCAGTCCAAACCGGTCAGCGTCACCAGCGAGGGTATGTCGCTCGATACCAAACTCGATATCCTCGGCGTGGCGCTGATTCTGAGCGCGCTGGCGCTGATCTTCAGCGCAATTTCGACCACGCAGGGGCAGTTGACCGGCGGCATCAATCACTTCCTCGGCCAGAACCTCGGTTGGGGCGCGATTGCCGCGCCGGTGACGATGTTCGCCGTCGGCGTCTGGTTGATCCTGCGTCACTTCGGCGAAAATGCGCCGACACTCGAAGTCATGACGGTCATCGGCATTGCCATGCTCTACGTCGGCCTGCTGGTGTTGTTCCAGTACATCGACTCGCTCAATTACGTCGTCAACCCGCAGTATTCCTATCTGGGGCAGCTTCGACTGATCCTGCTGCCGCAGGCCTATATGGCCGGGCGCGGCGGCGGCTGGGTCGGCGCGGAAATCTACTATTTCCTCGTCTCGAATCTGACCGAGATCGGCGGCTTTTTCATCCTGCTGGCGTGGATGATTATCGGCATCATGCTTTCGGTCAACATCAGCGCCGCGCAGTTAGCGATGGCGATTATCAGCGTCTGGCGCAGCTTCAGCGACGCTCGCCGCCGCCGCGCGCAGGCTCGAGCTATCGAGCAGGGCGCGCAAGTCCCTGCTGTGGCGAGTGGGCTGCCACAGCTTGCGGTCGGTAAGCCTGCTGCCGAGCAGCTTCCGCTCGGCGCTCGTTCGCCGCAGCTTCCAGCGCCGACCGCTGACGTCGAGGAGCGCCCGATTCCGGTCATGACGGGCGGGCGCGCGCCGTCGCCTTTCCGCGCTGCTGAAGCTGTGCCGCTGGCGGATGCGACGACCAGAGCTGCGCCCGCGCCTGCGGCTCCAGCGGCTGCGACACCCGCCAGCGGCAACGGCAGCCGCTTCGGCGCCTTCGCCTCGCGGATGCGCGACGCCATTCCGACACCCGGCGCAAAAGCGACTGACGCCGATCAAACGTCCGCTCAGGGCGACAAGCCTGCGGGCGGTCTGTTTGGCTCGATTACGGCCCGTGTCCGCGAGGCTGTGCCATCGATCCCGATTCCGATCCCGACACCCGCTGTGAAAGCCTCTGATTCGGCCCTTAAGCCGAGCGCAGCCAGCAGCGCCGCTGATGTGGCGCTGCCGACCGCTCAACCCGCAGCTCTATCGGCCTCGCCGGTCGCTGCTCAGGCTCCGACCGCTGCCGCTGCTGATGAGGCGGAACCACTCGCCGTCCCCGGTGTTCGCCCCGGCGCGATCTTCACGCGACCGGGTTCGTCCTCTGCCGTGTCGCCTGCATCCGCGCCGGATCGCCGGGCCAGCAAGCCGTCACCCTCTGGCTTCTCATCCGATCTCGATGCTGTGGATGACGAGGATGAGATCGAGGATAACGCGCCGCCGGGGCGTCTGGGGGAGATGCTTCGTCCATCAGCAGCCACCACTCCCGCCGCTGCGCCGACGGCCTCAGGCTCCGCGCCGCTCCCGCGACCGGGCCTCAATCGTCCGCTGCCGCCGACGTCAGGCGGCCCACGCTCATCGGCGTCGCTGCCGTCGCCGTTCGCTCGGCCAGCAGCGCCTGCCCCTGCTGCTGGCGCGCCGACCGAAGCGGTTCCCTCTGCCGTCAGCGGCGACCCGCTCTCCCGCCCGACAGCACCGCCGTCATCCGCTAGCGGCCTGCGACCGGGCGCGTCGAACTTCCATCCTCCCACGCCTGCACCGTCATCGCTCCGCGCGGCGGCGGCAGCGGTCGATGATGCGGACGACGAGGCCGAGGATCAAGCCGCCGGAACGCCTGAGGTCGCCGGGAAGCCGCTCGACCTGACGCCCGCGCGTCCAAAAGGGATCGGCCCGCTGCCGCGTCCCACGCTCTCGAATCCCTTCAACCACGCGACGCCGCCGCGCCCGATGGGGACGTTACAGGAGCGGATGGAAGCGCTGCGTAACGGTCGCCCCGACACGCCAGAGGACGACGCCGAAACGTCGGCCCGCGAAACCGGGGCGAACGAGACAGCCACGCAGTCTGCCGCAGCGGTCAAGGCGGATGAACCGACGGTACAGGCCGCCGCGCCTGCTCGCCGCGACGATGACCTCGACGCGCTGCCGACGTTGACTCAGCGACGCTCGCTCGGCATCAATCCGTTCGGTTCATCGCGGGAGTCGAAACCGCCTGCGGCTGCCGCGCCTGCGGCTTTCCAGATGCCGGAGCGCCCGGTTCCGCCGACGCCGATTAAACCGGCAGGCTACGTCCACGAGAATGCGCCGCCGCCTTCGACCCTGCCGGCGTCGATGAAGTCGATCAAAGACGACGGGGACGATACGCCCGCGCCGCCAAAGCCCATCCGCGCGGCGCGCCATGCCTGGACGATGCCTGAGCCGACCCGACTGCTGACGGCAGGCGCCGATCAGGAACAGAATAATGACGCGCTGCGCCGTCAGGGCAAGAAGATTGAGGAGACGCTGACCAGCTTCGGCGCGCCGGGGCGGGTGGTCGAAATCCGTTCCGGCCCGGTGATTACTCAGTTCGGCGTCGAGCCGGATTATCTGGCCGGGCGCAGCGGCAAGAAAATCCGCGTCAAGGTCGGCGCGATTGCCCAGCTCGACAAAGACCTTCAGCTTGCCCTCGGCGCCCGCTCGATCCGCATCGAAGCGCCGGTTCCGGGTAAGGGGTACGTCGGCATCGAAGTGCCGAATGCCGAACCGAGCGTCGTCCGCCTGCGCGACGTGCTTGAATCGGACGAGTTTCGCCGGGTCAAGTCGCCGCTCGGCATCGCCTTAGGGCAAAGCGTCGATGGCACGCCCGTCGCGGCGGATTTAGCCGCGATGCCGCATCTGCTGATCGCCGGGACGACCGGCTCCGGTAAGTCGGTCTGCGTCAACACGATCATCGCCAGCCTGCTGATTCGCAACGCGCCGGATCGGCTCAAATTCATCATGGTCGATCCGAAGCGCGTCGAACTGACCGGCTACAACGGCATCCCGCATCTGGTCGCGCCGGTCGTGGTCGAACTGGAGCGGATCGTCAGCGTGCTCAAGTGGGTGACGCGCGAGATGGACGAGCGCTACAAGAAGTTCAGCAGCGCCGGGGCGCGTAACATCGAGGACTTCAACCGGCATCTGCCCTCGACCGAGCCGGTTATGCCGTACATCGTCGTCATCATCGACGAGCTGGCCGACCTGATGATGATCGCGCCGGACGAAACCGAGCGCGTCATCACCCGGATCGCCGCGCTGGCCCGCGCGACCGGTATCCATCTGGTGATTGCCACACAGCGACCTTCAGTGGACGTCGTCACCGGCCTCATCAAGGCCAACTTTCCGGCGCGTATCGCCTTCGCCGTGGCGGGCGGCGTCGACAGCCGGGTTATTCTCGACCAGCCGGGGGCGGAGAAGCTGCTCGGTCGCGGCGACATGCTCTACATGAGCGGCGACGCGCCTGCGCCGGTTCGCTTGCAGGGCGTCTATGTCAGCGATACCGAGATCAATAACATCACGCGCTTCTGGCGCGATCAGACGACGCTCGAAGACCTGTCGGCGCGCCCGATTATGCCGCCGAGTGGCATGAGCATGGATGACACCGGGCGCGACATCGAGGCGTCGGCGGGCTATGGCGCGTATGGCGCGAAGTCAGGCGCGCAGCGCCAGCCGGACGCGCAGGCCGCTTTCTGGGATCATGAGCTGAGTGACTCGGCCAACAATCGCGGCTTCGGCGCTGACGACGGCGAGGGTGACGACGGCGAGGACGCGATGTACGATGAAGCGGTTGAGCTGGTGCGGCGGCTGAACAAGGCATCGGTGTCGCTGCTTCAGCGGCGGCTGCGAATCGGCTACACCCGCGCCGCCCGCCTGATCGACCTGATGGAGCAGCGCGGCATCGTCGGCCCGGCGACTGAAGGCAGCAAGCCGCGCGACGTCGTCGGCTAAATGGTGAGGTTCAATGATGGCTCTGACATTGCATGAGCTTGAACAGATGCTCTCTCATTTGTCGCGGGCTGAAAAGGCACAGGTGCTTCAGTGGGTTGCTCGTGATTTAGGCGATGCTTTTCCGGGTATTGACCATTCGCCTGAAGTGCTGGGCGGTGAAGCGCGTATTGTACGTACCCGCATTCCGGTATGGTTGCTGGTGATAAGCAGACGATCCGGTTTGTCAGAAGCAGAAATTCTGGCTAATTATCCATCGCTACGAGCAGAAGATTTAAGCAACGCATGGGCATACGCGCGTATTCATGCCGATGAGATTGAGAGAGACATCACCGAAAATGAGCAAGCCTGAATATGGCACGCCTGTACACGAATGAAAACCTTCCACTCAAAGTAGTAGAAGCCCTGCGTAATCTGGGGCATGACGTGCTTACTTCTTATGAAAGCGGTCAGGCGAATCAGGCCGTTGCCGACGAACAAGTCCCGGCTTATGCCTCATTGCAAGGTCGCGTTCCGGTGACATTCAACCGAAAGCACTTCATGCGCTTACATGGCCTTGGTGTCGAACACGCTGGTATTGTGGCCTGCACGTTCGATGCCGATTCTTCAGAACTGGCTCAGCGTATTCATCTTGCACTTCAAGCCGAAGCACTATTGTCAGGAAAGCTAATTCGCATCAATCGTCCGGGTTGATATTTCAGTTCTCTTCGACCAGGGTGATTGCATATTCATCCTTGATCTATCCAATAGCGGTCTCTATAGGTCAAACCAGTGAGACTTCGTGGGCGTCCCACTGGATCGTTCCTGTCACCGCCCTGGCCCTTCCTGACCCATAAGTTAGAGGATATGCGATTACCCTACTCTTCGACTGGTCATGGCATTTGTATTCTTTAATCAATGTTATACTCCTATGCGGATCGATATTACGCCAGGGGGGAATCATGCTTATTGCTCGAAATCTGCTGCTGGTTTTACATATCATTTCTGCGGGCATCTGGATCGCCAGCTTTCCCATCGGCCTGATACTGGATCGGATGGGCAAAAAGGCGCAGGGGCCAGCAGCGGGTATTTACGGCGCGCTGCGCGGTGAGATGAGCGGACGGCTCGGCCAGATCGGCGGGATCGGCATTCTGATTACCGGCCTCGGGCTGATTGGGATCGACAAGTATGGCTTCCTCGGCATCGGCTGCCAGACGCCCACCTGGCTGGTCATCAAGCAGGCGATCTATGTCATCCTGTTCATTATTGGCGTCGGCGTGCTCGGCCCGATAGGCATCCGCATTGAGAAGGCGATGTCCGCCGCGCGTGCCGGCGGCGCGCCGCCCGCCGACGTGCAGGCGCTGATAGCCCGCGTGAAGCAGCTTGGCTATCTGACCAATCTGCTGGTGCTGATCAATATCGGCCTCGCCGTCTGGAAGCAGCCACTTTAGCGGTCGTTCGTCTGAGCGGTAAACAAAAAGAGCGCCTTTACGGGCGCTCTTTTCATTCCATCGACAGACGGCTTTACCCGCCGGGAGCAGCAATCTTGATGTCGGAAACGTCGATAATACCCTCAGTCGAGCCTCTCTGGATCGCCAGCTTGACCTCGCCGATGGCGCGCGTCACCTGAATGCCGCGTGGACAGGCGGGCGTGCAGTTGAAGATCGTCCGGCAGCGCCAGACGCCGTCTGGCTCTGACATAATATCCAGCCGCTGCCCCGTCGCCTGGTCGCGCGTGTCGAAGATGAAGCGATGCGCCTGGACAATCGCCGCCGGGCCGACATACTTGCCGTTGGCCCAGTAGCTGGGGCAGGCCGTGGTACAGGCCGCGCAGAGGATGCACCGGGTCGTGTCGTCGAATCTGGCGCGGTCACTCTGACTCTGAAGGCGCTCGCGGCCATCGGCAGGAATGGGTGTGTCGTTGATGAAGTAGGGCATGATTTCACGATAATGAGCGAAGAACGGCTCCATGTCCACGACCAGGTCTTTCAGCACCGGCAGCCCGATGAGCGGCTCGACCTGAATATGAGTGCCGACATCGCGGACGAGCACTTTGCAAGCCAGCTTATTGTGACCGTTGATCCGCATGGCATCCGAGCCGCAGACGCCGTGAGCGCACGAGCGGCGCAGCGTCAGCGTGCCGTCCTGCTCCCACTTGATGCGGTGCATCAGCTCCAGCACGCGGTCACTTTCGTCCACGTCCTGCAACGTAAATTCCTGCCAGTAAGGTTTGTCCTTACCGGGGACTTCCGGGTTCAACCGGCGAATTCGGAATGTAACTTCCATTTCACTTCCCTCGTTAATCGAGCCGCCTGGCGGCTTTTGAGTGTCTGTTTTTTACGCGATAGATGAGCTAGTACACGCGCACTTTCGGCTTGAAGCGCTCATCGTGATCGGACAGCGAGGTATCGACTTTCTTTTTCGTGTTCAGCACGATGTCGGTGTGATGCTCAGGATAGAGTTCGCTGCTGTTGCGATAGGCCAGCGTATGCACCATCCAGTTGGCGTCGTCGCGTTCTTTATAGTCCTCGCGGCTGTGGCCGCCCCGGCTCTCGGTGCGGTTGATGGCGCTGACAGTCGTGACTTCGGCCAGTTCCAGCAGCGAGCCGAGTTCCCACGCTTCGGTCAGGTCAGTATTGAATTTCTGGCCGCGGTCGTCGATGGTCAGGTCGGTACGATAGCGTTCGCGCAGCTCGCGGACGGTGTTGAGCGCGGCAGTCATACCTTCGGCGGTGCGGAAGACGCTGACGTCGTCCATCATGACCTTCTGCATCGCCTGACGAAGTTCGGTCGGTCGAGACTTGCCGCTGCTGTTGCGGAGCTTGGTTAACTCGGCCTCGATCTCGCCGGTTGGGTTCGGCGGCAGCGGCGTGTAATCGGCCTGCTTGACGTACTCGGCAATCTTCATCCCCCCCCGTCGGCCAAACACCACCAGGTCAACCAGTGAGTTTGTCCCGAGCCGGTTCGCGCCGTGGACGCTCACGCAGGCACATTCGCCAGCGGCGTACAGACCAGGCAGCACCGTCCAGTTTTCGTCAATGACCACCTGAGCATCGACGTTGGTTGGGATGCCCCCCATCGTGTAATGCGCCGTCGGTTGAATCGGCATCGGTTCCTTGACCGGATCGACGCCGAGATAGGTACGGCAGAAATCGAGGATGTCCGGCAGCTTCTGCTCGATGTACTCGGCGTCGATCCGGCGGGTTTCGCCCGCTTCCGCCAGATAGCGATTGACCGTCTCCGGTCGGACGTCGAGGTAAACGTAGTCCTTGCCCTTGATGCCGTTGCCCGCGCGGATTTCCATGTAAATGGCGCGGCTGACGACATCGCGGCTGGCGAGGTCTTTAATGTGAGGCGCGTACTTTTCCATGAAGCGCTCGCCGTGCCGGTTGATGAGCACGCCGCCTTCGCCGCGCACGCCCTCGGTGATGAGGATGCCCATGCGGTAAATGCCGGTGGGGTGGAACTGG
>CAZZAO010000058.1:22176-26319 GCA_964652205.1 uncultured Anaerolineaceae bacterium
CATCCGGATACCGCGACGGTAAAGCACCGCCGAGCCATCGCCGGTCAGGCTGTGCGCGTTGCTCGTCACCGACCAGATGCGACCCCAGCCGCCGGTTGCAAACAGGATCGCCTTCGAGTGGAAAATGTGCAGCTCGCCCGTCCCCAGCTCAAGCGCGACGATTCCGGCCACTTTGCCGTCGTTCATGATCAGATCGACGCAGTGAAATTCGTCAAAAAAGGTGACGTTATTCTTGATACACTGCTGATAAAGCGTCTGCAAAATCATATGGCCGGTGCGGTCGGCGGCGTGGCAGGCGCGCCGTACCGGCTTCTCGCCAAAATTACTGGTGTGGCCGCCAAAGCGCCGCTGGCTGATTCGGCCTTCCGGCGTGCGGTCGAAGGGCAGGCCCATATGTTCCAGCTCAACCACGGCGTCGATGGCGTTTTCGGCCAGAATGTGCGCCGCGTTCTGATCGACCAGATAATCGCCGCCTTTGACCGTATCGTAGGCGTGCCAGAGCGGTTTATCTTCGTCCAGATTGCCGAGTGCCGCGCCGATGCCGCCCTGAGCCGCGCCGGTATGGCTTCGGGTCGGGTAGAGCTTGCTGACTACTGCGACCTGCGCTCCGCCTTTTGAGGCATAGAGCGCGGCCATCAGACCAGCGCCGCCAGCCCCGACGATGATCGCCTCGTATTGATGCGTTTGCATTACCGATACTCCCGCGAGTGCGTAACGTTGTTCAGGCAGTGTAACACGGAACACCCGCCGCGTTTGAGGCTGCGGGCGCGTGTGAATTACCGATGGGTGAGCGCTTCCTTCGCCATCTCAATCGCGCCAGCGTTGGCGGTACTCAGCAGCGCCGCGCCGCCGACGACCAGCAGCGCCAGCGCGCCGATGACGCACAGGTAGATCGCGCCGCGTTTGATGACCGGGTGCGAGATATAGTCGGTCAGGACGTAGCGCAGGCCGTTGAAACCATGCACGCCGGTGAACGCCAGCAGGGCGATGTCATAAATCCGCCAGACATAGAACCCGGCGATTGCCAGCGACCAGCGCTGCATGACAAACTCGGTCGCGGTTCCGCTGGCGTTGAGCGCGGTTGTGCCGACCACCGGGAAATTTTGAGCAGTCAGGTCGAACACGCCCTGAATGACGTGCATCATCGCCAGATGGCCCAGCACCAGCGGCAGCAGCAGGACGCCGCTGATACGCATATACGACCACCAGAAGCGCTCGGCTTTGCTGGGGCGCTCGACGAACTCGCGGTTGCCGGTGAGGGCGCTGTAGGCCACGGAAAGCACCATCGCTGCGACCAGCGCAATCGCGATCCCGACCACGAATGGGATCTGCGCGATCAGCACGTCGATCAGCGGCATGATCTGCGGGTTGCTGCTGTAGAAGGCCAGAACATGGCCGAACATCAGAATGAAGGTCGGGATGATGATGATCGCGGTGATGATCCCGACGGCTGTCACGCCTCTCGACTGGTACTTCCACCAGTTCGGCTTGTAGTCGAACAGGGCGATGCGGATGCCATTGACAGCGTGGTAGACGACTGCGAACACCAGCGCGAACTCACCAATCGTGAACAGCGGCGTCTGGTAGATCGAGATTTCGTGTTCGTACAGGCCGGGGTAGAAGATGGCCCACGAGGTATCGACGACGTGGAGAGTGAAGAACAGCAGGACGCCCAATCCAGTCAGGCGATGGAGCGCCCAGCTCCATTGCCCACCAAGCGCGCCACGATAGCGCAGCGTCTCGGTGACAGTAAGAACGAGTGAAGTCACGGTGAAACCGCTCCTGACGATTTAAAAATGGCTTACGAAGAGAACGAACGAAAGTGCTTTTCAGGGATTATAGCACGCGGAGATAGGCTGTCCAAACAGAGGTGACAACACCATAAGACCATACCAAACCGTGTCTCAATCTGTTTCGGCGTTGGGATCAATCCCGAAACGAACAACGTCTCCCGATTGATATCTTATGGTCAGGCAGTTCACGACTGCGCTTACGAGGCAGGCATTCGTCAATCAAGATTCTCATGAGGACTCGCGCTGAATCCTCGCTATCCGGGTGAACAGGCCGTTGGATCTGTCACCGTGAAGCGCTACTCACACCTTGACACTCAGGCAGGCCGCCGCTAAAATGCACCTCAGTTCCGGGCCTGTAGCTCAGCTGGGAGAGCGCTACAATCGCACTGTAGAGGTCAGGGGTTCGAATCCCCTCAGGTCCAAGCTCATCGATCAGGGATAGACACAACCAGTTTGGCTTTCAGCGGGAACGTCTCGTAAGGCGTTCCCGCTCCGTTTTTCACGACTCTTTTCTACAAACTGCTGTAAAACGCGCCGAGCAACTCCGCGATCCCCATCCTTGAATACTGCCCGTAGACCTTGAATCCACTTATCAAACACAGCGTCGCTGACGTCAGCATCTTTGAGGGCGTAACCTGTGTTAACTTTAGCGGCCATCGTTTGGCGATTACCGGACAGGCGAGCAAATCCTGCTACCGCTGGCGCGCATAAAACCGTATGGAGTGCCGAACAATCTGCGCGGCAAACTGAGGGAACAGCGGGAATGAGCGCGTCAACTGCTCATTGGAGGACAGTGCAAAATGCGCGGACACAACACCCTTTTCGTCATTGGCGGCCTGCTCCTCATATTCATGGCAGGATGCCAGGCTGGCTCCGAGCCGCCGACTATCGTCGTGCGCCCAACTGATTCTCCCGAACGTGCTGCGGTGATCGCTGCCGATCCTGATTTGCAGGTGGGTGAACGAGTCTACAACCTTCGCTGCGCCCATTGTCACGGCTTTTCTGGTGAAGGGCAGCTTGCCTCGACTGTGCCGAACACCCGGCAACTGGGGCTGCACACCGTCCCACCGCATGATGCCACTGGGCATACCTGGCAGCATCCCAGCCAGCGGCTTCGTGCAGTGATCTTGAATGGGATTCAAAACCCACTTGATCTTTACCCGATGCCGCCCTTTGAAGGAGTGGTTGCTGACGAAGAGATTGATGATCTCATCGAATATCTGGCATTATGGTGGACAGAGGAACAGCGGACATGGCAGCAGCGCGTGACAGAGCGGCGGGCAGAACTTGACGCAGAGTACGGCATTTCGGAATAGGCTGAATCAGCCGTAACGGATAATATTGCCAGTCTCGTCGCCAATAATGATCGTCCCTTTGCGCGTCAGGGCCATACACAGGGCTGCTGCACGCCCTGTTTTGAAGCTCCCTCTCGACCACGTTGCCCCTTCATCTGTTGAGAATTCAAGTTCGCCATCGATTAACGCGACCAGATGAAAACCTGGGGGCGACTGATTGGCTGTGTACCGAATGGCATCCACGCTGCCCTTATCAATCGTTGACGGGTGCCATGTACCCCCCCGGTCATACGAGCGGTAAAGTCCATCATCCTGCGTCCCTGCCAGTAAAACACCAGGCAAATGCGCCAGACTGATAACGGATGAACAGTTGGCTGGAAAGTCAACCTCGCGCCAGGCCCGCCCAGCATTCTTACTACGAAAGATGCCGCTCAAACAGCCGATGTAGATCGTGTCGTCTGATGCAAAGCTTGCAGAAAACTCAATAGCGAAAACGCCGAGATCCAGCAGACCAAAATTCGACGCCTGCCAGTGTACGCCACGATCCCGCGAGATAAAGACGCCATCTTCGAGCGTCCCGGCGAGCACAAGGCCATCTTCAGCAAAACGCGGCGAAACAGCGAGCGCCGAAATGAGCGGCGGTGGTGTCGGCAACCCGTGAACCTGCCATGTTTTTCCGGCATCGACCGACCGTAAGATTGCCCCCTCAACGCCTGCGAATACGGTGCGATCAAAGGCGAAATCGGGCGAGAAGGCAACGGCAGTTGTTGACAGATCGGCATTCAGGGTGAGCGAAGTGTAGGCTGATTCCCACGTCATTCCCGCGCTTGTGGAGCGGTCGAGACCGGAGCGCCGCGCCGCAAAGCAGAGGCCATCATCTGCGAAATCAGGGGATGCAGCAATAGCGAAAATGAGGTTTTGTTCAGCAATGTTTTGAGACACGATTGATTTGCCTAAGGCTCTGCTGCTGCGGCTGGGTTCCTGGCATGAACAAGGACATCTATCGTTAGCGCGAGTGCCGCTGTTGCCAGCGCGTAACGCACAGCAGCTTTGAC
>CAZZAO010000058.1:26329-32406 GCA_964652205.1 uncultured Anaerolineaceae bacterium
CTGTCGAGTCGTAAATCCCTGCCTTGATCATCGGCGTGATGCAGCCGATTCTCAGGTCAAAACCAGAGCCGCGCCCTTCTCTTTCGATCTCAGCTAATATTGCCCCGGTTTGGGTTGCATTGAACCCGGCGTTTGCCAGTATCGTCTGTAACGGCACGTCGAGCGCCTGCATCACTATCCGACAGGCGGCGCGCTCATTCTCATCAGTGATGCTGGACAGCCGCTGCTGTAACGCTGCTTTACAGTCGAGCAGCGCTGCGCCACCACCGGGAACAACCCCATCGCGGATCGCGCTGCGCAGTGCGGCGGCAGCGCACGTCGCCGCCTCGACACGCTGTTTGATCGCAGGTTCTGTGTGATCGCCCACCCATAGAGTCGCCGTCCCCCCCATGAGCTTGCCGACGCGCTGCTGTAGATCGCGGCGCGCGCTGACCTTTGTCGCTTGCGCGCACGCTGCGCGCAACTGGACAAGGTGCTGACGCAGGCGACGCGGGTCGCCTTTTCCGCCGACGATGCAAAAGAATTCAGCGCTCGCCCACGCACGCCTCACACGCCCCAGATCGGCGAGACGGACAGTTGCCAGCGTTTGTCCGCTTGCGCGAATGACAGGCTGACCGCCAGTCAGAATTGCCATGTCCTCCAACGCCATAAACTGAGCCATCGTATCCTGACCCGGCGTTTTCACGGCGATCACTCGAAAACGTTCCGGTTGCTGATTTGCTGCGTGCAGAAAAGCCAGCACCTGTTCGCTGACCGATGCTGCGACGATGACCAGCGCCGGGATACCGTTTCGCACAACCTGCTCCATTACAGGCAGCAGGTCATTGGGGTCTGACAGCGTGAGATCGGTTATCAGGACTGCTGCGTTCTCCAGTTCAACTTTTTGACTGTCCCTCAACATTGCCCGCGAGGCAATCCCCGTGTTCCAGTATGTCCCTTCGATATATTCACGTTCCAGAACGCGGCTTCGCCCAGGACGAATTTCAAGCTGGCCGTATTCGCCAAGAATGTCGAAAAGCTCGCCCATCATTTTCGCAAGTGGTGGGTCGTAACAGACCGACTCCGCCACCTGCGCCAGCATCGTTTCCGCTTCCACACGGACGCTCATGCTGTCCAGCATCTCCATCAGCTCCGGGATCAGTGCTTCGAGGTGATCGCGCAGGCGCATCGGCTCCGCCCCGGCGGTAACGTAGCGCACACCCTGATCGAAGATCGATTGAAAGAGAACTGCCGCCGTTGCAGTCCCGTCGCCAACTTCCTCGCGCAGCTTCCAGAGCATCTGTCGGAGCAGCATCGCCCCCATATCCGCGTCTCGATCCGGCAGTTGAATGATCCGGCGGGCAATCAAGCCACCGTCGTCGAGTAGTTCCGGGTGTTCTTTGTCCACCTCGCGCGAGAGTGCCACCTGGCGCGGCTGCGGCCCCAGCGTGGGCAGGACGGCGCTGGCAATCACATGGATGCCGCGCTGCATTGCCCGCAGCGCGGCAGGCTGCCGGATAATCTCCCGACGGTAACCCTTCTTCATAGGGGCGGCCCTTTTCGCAAAATTCTATAGGCCTGCACGGGTTGTGCTGTCAGCGACATTCCCGTACCTGTGTATTGGTGAAGGCTGCCGCGCCTTCGGACACAAACAGCCCGTAGCTCCCACCAGAATGTTCGTAGCCGCGAGTTGACAGTGCTATCTGATCGTTCACGTAGGCGACGATCATACTGCCTTCGACGAGGATACGCACATGAACAGGTTCGCCCCACGCTAAATGAATTGGGCGCTCGATAATCGGCGGCTCGTCACCCGGTCTTGGGAAGCGATCAAAGACCACGCGGTTCAGGCCCGGCTCAAGGCGGATCAGGTAGCCGCGATTCAGTTCGTCGTCGGCGCGTATGACAATGCCAGCGTAGCGCGTTTGGTCAGCAAACGTGATCGTCGTTTCGATCATGCTGCTCGGCGGCATGGAAGCAGCGCACATCCAGGCAAAAGAACTTTCGGCATGGGCCGAAACGGAGCGATTATCCCGCGACCAGTTCCCCATCTGAGGTTCATTCTGGAGCGGAACATCGCGGGTGAACTGGTTCGCAACTTCCGGTGGAATCCGAACGGTCAGGCTGCCATCCGGCTGCTGAAATACTTCGTGGACGACCAGGTTGCCACCCCAGTTCCAGTTTTTGGCGTCGCTCTGGTCGGTGCGCGTCGGATCCCAGCCATAAATGAAACGCCGCTGCCCATCCGAGGCAGTTTTTGCCGCGTAAAAGGCGCGCCCATCAAACGAGTCGTTGGTTGGCGCAAGCCAGGGGCCAGCCAGGTTTTTGCTCATACGATAATGGGTCAGGTGGCGCTCGGAGAAGGTGGAATAGAGCAGATACCACCAGTCTCCGATTTTAAACAGGTCAGGACATTCGTGGGTGAAGTAAAGGTCAGGCGCCCAGAACGGATCACATATCTGCCACTGTTTCAGGTCTTTGGAGCTTGCCAGCGCCGTGATGCCGCGACGGTTGACTGGCCCTTGCGTATGCCGCGCAGCGAGCAGCATCCACCATTCTTCGACGTCCGGGTTCCAGAACACGAATGGGTCACGCCAGTCGTGCGGCTCGAAGCGATTCGGGTCGGCGAACATGATGGGATTGGCAGGGTCTTTTTCCCAGTGGGTCAGGTCGCGGCTGGTCGCGTGCATGACGGCTTGTTCCGGTTTTCCGGCAGCGCGTAGGTGCGGGTTATGCCCGGTGTAGAAGATGTGAAACAGCCCGTCGTGCTCCATCGCGCAGCCGGTGAACACGTAGAGGTCCTGCTCGTCTTCGCGTCCGCGCGGCAGAGCTAGGCCATAATCCACAAAATGGACATTATCGCGTGTGCCTAAGTGGAACCAGGGCGTGCCTTCCCCGTGATTCGCTTGATCCCGGTAGTCCTTCAGGTAGAACAGATGGTATTCCCCCTGCCAGTAAAAGGGGATGAAATCCGCAGCCCATCCGTCATCCGGCTTAAAAAAGAGCGGCATATTGAAGGTTCCTTTTGTACGAGTGGCTAAAAGGACATAGCCCATAAGCGCAGGTTCGTAACAGAAGCATCCGCTGCTTCGATCACGAAACCTAAACGCCCTCCGGCTGTATGGTTGAGGGTATAGCATTGAACAAGGACATCATCGACATACACTTCGACAAACACGTCGCGGATGAGGACGCGCCAGCGCTGCGTCCGGGCAGGGACGGTCGTGAACTGGTTGGCATCTTCGGGGCGGAACGAGCGACCGTTATAGCCGCCAACCGTCAACTGCCCATTGCTCTGTGACATGATGATCGTGCCGGTGTTTTCGTGAGTCCCCTCAATGAAGACGCCGACGCCTGCCAGCGCTCCATTAACGTGATCCAGCATGAGGTCTGCTTCCAGCACAACGCCGCGCGCCATGTCATGATGGGTCGGTAAAACGGCAAGCCCGCCCCCAATCGCCGTAAGCAGCAAGCCGTCTTCCAGCGCACGGCAGTTTTCAGGCAGAAGTCCGTGCAGTGTACAGTGGCTGGCCGCAACCCACTGTGGCGCGCCCTTGAGCGCTTCGTTGCCTTTCCACCAGCGCGGCGTGAGCACGCCCCTGTGATCGACGTGCGCCGCCTTGAGCGGTGAGAAGCGGACATCGACACCGCCGTTGTAGTCGATCTTGCCGAAGGTTCGCGGCATCGCGTGGTGGTTGATCAGAAGCTCACTGCCACAGCGATAAAAGCGCGGAAAAACGCTGTATGGGATGGGGCTGCTGTTGAAGATCGGCGGTTGGTCTGGCTGAAGCTCGAACGGGCCGAATGGGCTGTCGGCAGTGAGTACATATGTGCCGACTTCGCCCGCCAGCAGCGGTGAGAAATGCCGCGCGCCCAGCGGCTGGTTGTGATGCACGTTGAGCAGCATATAGTAGCGGCCATCAATTTTTTCGACCGCGCCCAACTCGACCGTGTTGCCCCACTTGCCGGGTTTGATCACCGGCGGCGCAGCACGGAAATGCTTGCCATCGTCTGAAACGACAGCGGCAGCGGTGCCGCCAAGACCGGGCGTACTGCTGTTGGCGACCGCCGTCACGTAGCCAATCCAGCCGGGTTGATCGTCGCGCGGGATAACCCAGATGCCATCCCAGCGGTGGGGCCAGGACAGCGTTGCATCGGGCGCGTACCAGCGCGGGTCAGTGCGCGAGACGTATTCGTCGTAAGGCAGTCGCTCCCAGTGCAGCAGGTCTTTCGACTGCGCGAAGGAGATCTCCTGGTGATCTCGCCGATTCTCGGAAAAGTTGAGCAGGAATGTGTCACCCACTTTCCAGGTCATCCCTGTTCCCAGCCACATCGCGTCATCTGTTTTCGACAGGATCGGGCCTAAATCGACGTAGTGAACACCGTCGTCGGATACCGCCATACTGAAGCCGTCCCAGCGTGCATCCGCGCGCGAATTATGCAAGTAAAACAGATAATGCTTGCCTTCATGAAAGTAGAGCCAGGTATCCCACATACAGGGGACGATAATCGGGTTAAAAATCATCGCTCTTAAACCTTTAGGCCGGATGCTGTCAGACCTTCGATATAAAACTTACCCAGGAAGATGAAGATGATAATCAGCGGGATCGACGCGATGACGAAGCCAGCGAAAAGTGGCCCCCAGTTGACCATCCCGCTGCTGCCGACGCTCTGCGAGAGCTGGTAAATACCGACCGAGATCACCTGTTTGCTGGTTGTGTGAATGACGACCAGAGGCCACAGGAACGAGTTCCACGTATTGACGAAATTGATAATGGCAAGCGTGGCGATTCCGGGGAGCGACAGCGGCAGCGCGATCCGCAGCAGTTCGGTTACTACGTTCGCGCCGTCGACGCGCGCGGCTTCAAAAAGCTCTTTTGGAATCCCTTCCATCAGGGTTCGTAACAGGAAAATGCCAAATATGGGGCTGCCAGCGATATTCGAAAGAATCAGCGCCCATTGCGAGTCGAGCAAGCCAAGGCTGTAGTAGAGCAGATAGGAGGGTATGAAGCTCAAGACCCAGGGAACCATCAGCAGCGCGATAATCATGAAATAGAGAATCCCCTTGAACGGGAATTCCAACTGTGAGAAGACGTACCCGCCAATGACCGAGAGAATCAGCACGCCGGTTAAACCAACGATGGCGACGAAGATCGTATTCCACATGAATGGCTGAATGACTTCCCAGGCGGCAGCATAGTTCTGGAAGCGGAGCGGAAAGCTCAATGCCCAGGGTTCGCTTCGGTACTGCACTGGATTCTTGAAGGACACCACCAGCAGCAAGTAGAACGGCGCCAAAGAAAGGCTTAACAAGACGATGATCAGGGCATGGACTTTCACCTGTGGGCGACGCCAGCCCCGTACTTTCGTAACAGCGCGGGGCGGTTCCGCTGCTTGAACCCGTCTCATGGTTTTTAAAGTCATCGTATTCTCTCGGTCTTCAGTTATCCATTCGACGGAAGAGCCAGTTAATCAGCTCGGCGGAAGAGCCAGTTAATCAAAAGGGTGGCAGCGATGGCTACCACAAACAGAATTAACCCGATGGCAGAACCATACCCGAACTGACCTGAACCGAATGCCTGCTGGTACATCGTGAGCGCGGGAACTGTCGTTGCAAAGCCTGGCCCGCCTTTGGTCATGACTAAAATAGTCTCGAAGGATGTAAGTCCGGCGATGACGGCGAGGATCAGCAGCAGGCGTACCTGGCCGCGCACGAGCGGTAGGTCAATGCGGATAGCGCGCCGGATGCCAGTACAACCGTCGAGCAGCGCTGCGTCATGAATCGACTCGGAAATCTGACCCAGCCCGCCGATATAGATCAGCGTATTCGCGCCGCCGACCCAGGGAAAGCCGATCCCCATAATGGCGTAGAGCGCGATATTCGGGTCGCTTAACCAGTTTGGGACGTTCTCAAACCCCAGGCTGTGCAGCACCCCGTTGATCGGCCCCAGATAGGGATCATACAGGCGCGTCCAGAGCAGAACTGTCACAATGCCCGGCACGATCATCGGGATAGCAACCAGCAGACGGTAGACTTCCTTGATGCGCGATGAGCGCACAGAAAAAATCAACTCCGCTATGATGAAAGGCATGACCAC
>CAZZAO010000059.1:0-32316 GCA_964652205.1 uncultured Anaerolineaceae bacterium
CAAACCCTCATGACCTTTTATAGCCTGAGCTGCGATTTTGATGCGATTGCCCTGAAGCTTACTCCGTCACGATCAACCCCTGAGCCAGAAGCTGGTCGATCAGCGCCTCGACGTCGGGGCGCAGTGACGCTGCCTCGGCGTCGTATTCGGCGGCCAGCAGGCCAAGCAGGTCATCCAGCGAGCGCGCGCCGTCGAGCAGTTCGACCACGCGAAAGCCGGTTTCATTCAGCTCGTAGACCTGATCGGATTCCAGGTTGACCAGCAGCCCGGTCTCGTCGAACTTCCGCATCAGCAGGTCGGGCGCAAGGCGATAGCGGGTGTTGTTCTCGCTCAAAGGGGCCTCTTTTGGAAATGCAGTCCTGACTGACAGGATAGCATGGCTGCGTTCGGCTCCGCAAATCGTCGCGCCGACGTCTCAGCCTGTGGGCGTGAGTCGCTTCCGTCGATAGTCGCAGTCAGATTTCAGTCGCTCGCAGCATGAGCCAGCGCCCGCAGCAGCCTATCATGGTGAGCATAAGTCAACGCAGCAGTGAGTATGAGGAGAATTCACCATGACGTTCCAGTTCGCCCCTGAATTTGTCGAAGAAAGCTCGCCAGTCGAAACCCTGCGTGCTGAAGTCCGCGGAGAAGTCCTGTTCCGCGAGGACAGCGGCTACGCTGAAGCCGTCGCTACCTATAATTTGATCTCGGTGCAGCGTCCAGCGGTGGTGCTGATTGCCGAAAGCGCCGCTGACGTGGTCGCTGGCGTCCGTTTTGCCCGCGAGCAGGGCCTGGCTGTCACCGTGCAGGCGACCGGCCACGGCGCGCGCCGGATCGCTGACGACCAGTGCCTGATGATCGTCACCTCGCGCATGAACCATTTCCACATCAACGCGGCAGCGAAGACGGCCTGGGTCGAGGCCGGTTCCAAATGGGAGCCGATCCTCGAAGCGGCGCACGAAGTCGGTCTGGCTCCGCTGGTCGGCTCGACGCCGGACGTCGGCGTAGTCGGCTACACGCTCGGCGGCGGGCTGGGCTGGATCGGGCGTAAATATGGCCTGTCGGCGGATAACGTCCGCTTCATCGATGTCGTCACGCCGGATGGCATCCTGCGCCGCGCCAGCGCCGACGAAAACCCCGATCTGTTCTGGGCGCTGCGCGGCGGCGGCGCGAATTTCGGCGTCGTCACTGCCATCGAAGTCGATCTGTTCCCGGTCAGGGAAGTTTACGGCGGCAACCTGTTCTATCCCGCCGCGATGACCCGCGAAGTCTTTCTGCGTTACCGCGACTGGGCGAAGACGCTGCCGGACGAGTTCTCGTCGTCCGTGCTGGTGCTGAACTTCCCGCCGATCCCCGAAGTGCCGGAGCCGGTGCGCGGTCAGTCGTTCGTCATGGTGCGCGGCGCGTATAGCGGCGACCTGAACGAAGGTAAGGCGCTGGTCGACTCATGGCGCGAATGGCGCGCGCCCGCCCTCGACATGTTCGGCGTGCTGCCCTTCTCACAGTCGGCGGCCATCAGCCAGGACCCGCCCGGCCCGGTCGGCGCGCATGTGACCTCAGAGCTGTTCCCCGGCTTGAGCGACGAAGTCATCGAACTGGTGGAGAAGTATGGCCTTACCAGCAGCGGCTCGCCGATCACCGTGATCGAGTTTCGCCATCTGGGCGGCGCGATCCGCCGGGTGTCGCCGGAACTGAACGCCGTCGGTGGCATCCGCGCGGCAGAGTTCGTCTGCGAGTTCATCACAATTGCCCCGACGCAGGAAATCTGGAACGCCGCAAACAGTTATCTGGCCGAAGTGAAGCGCGCCTTCAAGCCGTACACCACCGGCGGCATGTACCTCAACTTTATGGAGTGGCAGGACACTCAGGCGCGCACCCGCGGCGGGTTTACGGCGGAAGGCTTCGCCCGTCTCCAGGCGCTCAAGCTGAAGTACGACCCGGAGAACCTCTTCAGCTATGGCTTCAACCTCGGGAACAGTCACTAACCGCTGAAAGGCATCCTCACGAGCGCGCCGGATTTAAGAAGTCCCGGCGCGCTTTTTATTCCGGCTGTTGCAGTTCGGCGATACGCTTTTTCATCTCTTTAGCGGACACCTTCTCAATTCGGGTGGCGATCCACCACTGATTGCCGCACGGGTCGAGGATGGCGGCGACGCGTTCGCCATAAAACTGATCCTGCGGCTCGCGCAGCGGCGTCGCTCCGGCTTCGACCGCGCGGGCAAAGGTGGCGTCGGTATCGGCGACGTAGAGGTGAACGGCAGCGGCGAGCGCTGTTCCCCGGTCGGGTGCTTCGCTCAACATGACGACCGTATCGCCGATCTTCAGTTCGACGTTGCGGACGATACCATAAGAGCCGCTGACGTGATCGATCTGCTTCGCGTCAAAGGCGGCCTTGAGGAAGTGGGTGAGCTTCTCCGCGTCAACGACGATCAGATACGGCGAGACAGTGCTGCGCCCCTTAGGAATGAATTTTATAACCATCGCGCTTGCCTCTGTTTTCTGACCTTGCAGCCGACTCGATCCAGCGATAGGCAGACTGTACTGTTGGCGCTGCGGAGTGTCAAACAGCGGACGCCAGCCCTTGAATTTTGTCGCCTGACTCAACGCGAGCGCGTTTGGCTGGCTTTCAGCGAAAACTTTGCGTCCCGGTTATAATCGCTCGCTTAAGCAATCATCCATCAATCGCCGCTCGTTCTGTCCGTGCGACTCGCGCATCCGCACTGTGTACACGATCCGTCAGGAAGGGGCCACCCTCTATGCAGCGACGACCTTCTCTATCGGACATCCTCAACATCCAGGCGGGTGAAGGCCGTCTGGTGGCGCTGCTGATGGTCTACTCAGCGGCGATGACACTCATCATCAATTACTACTTCACCGCGTCGAGCGCCCTGTTTCTGGCCCATTACGATGCCCGCGTGCTGCCCTATACGATTGTCGCGGCCAGTCTGGCGCTGTTTGCCTACCGCGCTGGCTATCGCCGCGCCGAGCAGCGGCTGACCGAGAACCAGTTGGTCACAGGGTCGCTGGGCGCGGTGGCAGCGCTGCTGCTGCTGATCCGTATCGCGCTGGCTGTGACGGACGCGCCCTGGCTGACGTTCGTCGTCATCGTCCTGTTCCGTCTGGTCATCCTGATGCTGGTCGTCGGCTTCTGGAGCTTCGCCGAGCGGCTGTTCACGCTCGGACAGAGTAAGCGGCTGTTCGGCACGATCAGCGCGGGCGGCGCGATCTCGGTCATGATCGGCAGCTTCCTCGTGCCGGTCTTCGTCCGGCTGATCGGCACGGAAAACCTGTTCGTCATCATGCTGCTCTGCGCGCTGGTCGCGCTGGCCTGCGTGCGCCTGATTCAGCGCGAGTATCAGGCGGTACTTGCGCCGTCGGACGTGCGCCTGTCCGAGGATGCCGCGACCGGCGCGGCCTCGAGCTGGCGCAGCCTGCTGTCCAACCGTTACGTACAGTTGATCGCGCTGCTCTACGTCCTCGCCTGGACGTCCAATTACATCCTCGACTATACCTTTCTGGCCCAGTTGCAGACCCATTTCCTGAGTTCGCCGGAACAGATTGCTGCGTTCATCGGCATCATGTTCGGCCTCATCCAGCTTGCGACGACGCTGATTAAGGTGTTCGTCTCCGGTCGCTTCCTGATGCGCTTCGGCCTGCGCGCTGGCCTGCTGACGCTGCCGGTCGTTTTCACGGTCGGCGTGGCGCTGGCAAGCGGCGTGAGCGTGGTCGGCGCGCTGGCGCTGTTCTTCTGGGTGGTAATTGCAACCAAGTGGTCGGAAGAAACGCTGCGCGAGTCGTTCAATGAGCCATCGACGCGCATCCTCTATCAACCGCTGCCGCCTGCTCAGCGCGCGCCGACGCTGGCGTTGGTCGAGGGCAGCGGCTACCCGATCACGGCGTTGATCGCGGGCGTGGTGCTGGTGCTGTTCGTCATCACCGAGACCTACACGCCGCAGCGCATGGTTCTGCTCCTGACCGCGCTCGGCGTGGCCTGGGTCGTGACCGCGATTTACGCCTATCGCCGTTATGTTATCGCTCTGGGTCACGCGCTGACGACCCGCGAACTAGGCGTGGTCTCGGTGCAGTTGGGCGACCCGGAGACGATTCATCGCCTCGTCAACCTGATCGCCAGCCCGCGCGCCGATGAAGTCGTCTATGCCATGAGGATGCTCGAAAGCTATGATGCCGTGACCGCGCGCCAGCACTGGCCTGCGCTGCTGACGCACCCCTCAGCGGATGTGCGCGCCTACGCGCTCGACCGGCTGGCGGACGACCGCATTTCTGTCCCAACCGAGTCCCTGCTGGCGCTGGCAAATGACGATCCCTCGCCGGATGTGCGTGGAGCCGCGCTGCGCGCCTATGGCGCGCTGGCTGGCGCGGATGCTGTCGATCAGGTTGAGCCGTTCCTGGCGAGCGATCAGCCGGAAGTGGTGCGCGGCGCGCTCGATGGCCTGCTGCTCTATGGCGGTCAGCCTGCGCTGAAGGTGGGCGGGCAAAAGCTTAATGCGCTGCTCAGTTCGACCGGCAGCGCTGACCGCGTCCTCGGCGCGCAGGTCATCGGCGATCTGGGCGCGATTAATGACTACACGCCGCTGGCGCGGTTATTGCTCGACGCGGACGACGACGTTCGGCGCGCGGCGCTGGTGGCTGCCGGCAAAGTCAAGAACTCGTCGATGTGGCCGCTGGTCATCGGCGCGCTGGCCGACTCGGCGCTGCGACCTGCCGCCATCAACACGCTGACGGCCAGCGGCGGTGACGCGCTGCCAGAGATCAACCGCGTCCTCTGGGCGGACACGACCGCGCGCGAAACTCGCCTGCGCCTGCTCAGAGCCTGCGCGCGAATTGGCGACGATACCGTGATCGCCATGCTGCGCCCGCGCATCAACTGGCCGGATCGCGGCGTGCGCCTCGCCATCCTCGACGCGCTCTGCGCCAGCGGCTATCGGGAGCGGAGCGGCAGCGTCGAGGCGATCAATCCGGCGTTGTTCCGCGAAGCCAGCGATGCCGCCGTGCTGCTGTCCGACATCCTGTTATTTGAGACTGATGACCGGGCCGCGCTGCTGCGGGCGGCGCTCGATACCGAGCTGGATGATGTGCGCGAGCGGATGCTGCTGATTCTCTCGTTCCTCTACGACCGCAGCGCGATTGCCCGCGTGCGTAACGCCATGCGCCGGAGTGAGGCGCAGAAATCCTACGCCGCCGAGATGATTGATGTTACCGTCGATGCCAGCCTGCGCCGCTACGTCCAGCCGCTGTTCAGCCAGGAGCCGAATTCGCTGCGCCTGCGTCAGCTTGAGGCAGTCGCCGCGCCCGTGCCAGCAGCGCGCCTGACGAACCGCCTGTGGGAGCTGGCCGAGAATGTCAACGGCGGGTCATGGCTGCGCGCGACGGCGATTGACGCGCTGTCCAAAATTGTCCCCGATGGCGATCTCCAGCGGCTCGAAGCGCTGGCCGCGTCACCGGACGCCCTGGTTCGAGAAACCGCCGCCCGCGCGGTCGGACATCAGCTTCAGCGAGAGGAACCCGACATGCTTTCGACGATTGAGAAGGTCATCATCCTCAAGACCGTGCCGCTGTTCTCGACCATCCCTGACGCGGTGCTGGCGCAACTGGCGGCGATTGTCATCGAGGAGCGCTACACGCCCGGTCAGACCATCATCCGCAAGGGCGACGAAGGCCGCAGCATGTACGTCATCGTCACGGGTACGGCGCGCGCCCACGATGAGCAGATCACCTTCAACAGCCTGAGCGACCGCGACGTTTTCGGCGAGATGGCCGCCCTCGACCCGGAGCCGCGCTCGGCCTCAATTACGGCTGAGACCGATATGGTCGTGTTTCGGCTCGACCGCGCGCCATTCTACGAGGTCATGGGCGACTATCCCGACATCTCGCGCGCCGTTATCATCACGCTGATCGAGCGGCTGCGCGCCCGGATGCGCGACGTCGCTGAGCTGACGGCGAAGCTGAAAGAGAAAGCCTAGCGCTGCGGTATACTGGATCGGGACGACGCGCTCTTTTCGCCACCGGCGGCACGACTGCCTGATCAGATGCCAGTGAAAACCTCTCACGATGACCTGACTCGTTTCAACCCGCGCGAAACCTATGGCTCGGCGGGTGAGCTTTACGACGCCCTCGGTCAGGAATACTGGGCCTTCATGTTCGAGCATACCCTCGCGCCGCTCGACCTGCGACCGGGGATGCGCGTCCTCGACGCGGCCTGCGGCGCGGCCCCGATGGCGCTGCGGGCGGCGGCGCGCGTCGGGCCGAGTGGTCAGGTCGTCGCGGTCGATTACGGCGCGGCGATCCTCGATCTGGCGCGGGCGAAGGCGTCGGCGCGCGGAGTCATGAACATTGACTTTCGGCTGGCTGACATGACCGCGCTCGCCGAGCCAGACGAGTCGTTCGACGCCGTGCTGTGCGTCCTCGGCCTCTTCTTCGTCGATGACATGGCTGACCTGATTCGGAAGTTGTGGCGGCTGGTCAAACCGGGCGGTCAACTGGCGATCACCGACGTCGGCCCGCGCCTGTTCGAGCCGCTGGCGAGCATCTGGGAAGCGCAGGTCTGCGCCCTTCAGCCCGACGCGCGAATCGTCAAGCCGTGGGAGCGCGCCAACACGGTCGAGATCGTCGCCAGTCTGCTGGCCGAGGCGGGCGTGCCGAACGCCGACGTCTCGCTTGAGCGCAACGAGCTGACGCTGAACGCGCCCGATGACTGGTGGCGGATGGTCATGGGAACCGGGCTGCGCCGCTTCACGCTTGATCTTGGCGACGAGGGCGCGGCGCAGGTGCGGGCGCACAACCTCGCCTGGATCGTGGCGCACGGGCCGCACTTCGGCCTCGACTTCATCTATGCGCGGGCGAGGAAACAGGCGGGCGACGCTGAAACTGGCAGTACAATAGAAAAAAGCCAGAAGGACGAAGTATGAGCGTGCGCGAAAAATTGACAGCGGAACAGTATGAGACTTTCCTCGCGCTGCCGGAGAACGTTGGGCGGCGTTTTGAGCTAATTCGCGGGGAGATTACCGAGAAGATGCCGACGCTGCTTCATGCTTACATCATTTCCAGGCTCAATATATTGCTAGGCATTTTCTTGCTCCAGCATATGCTTGGCGATACGCTGATCGAGGCGCGTTTCCGCCTGCCTGATGATGAGAACGATGTCATCCCCGATCTTTCGTTCGTGGCTCATGGACGCGGGGCAGTTTTCCACAATGGCCCCGGCTTCTTTGTGCCTGATCTGGCCGTCGAAGCCCAGTCGGACGGGCAGAGCGAGCGCTTCATGCTCGACAAGGCGCTGACCTATCTGGCGAACGGGACGCGCATGGTCTGGATTATTTATTCTAACCGGCAGATCATCGAAGTGTTGACTGCGACCGACCGCCAGTTGCTCACCATCGACGACACGCTGACCGGCGGCGACCTGCTGCCCGGTTTCAGCGTCGCCGTCCGCGATCTATTCCCGCCGGAAGCGCTGTAACGCTACGATAAAATCGACGATTTCGCCCCGGATGGCTCCGTGACCAGGAGCTGCGACCGGATCAGCCGCTCGACTCTGACGCGAGCCTGCGAAAACAGCGTGTAATAGAAGACCACTGCGATCACCGCCACGACGCCGAGGACGATCCACGGCATCCAGCGCGAGACGGCGTACAGAAACAGCGGCAGGATGCCGAGCAGCATCAGCATCAGCAGCAGAAAGTTCTCGAAGATTTTATTTTTGGCGAAGGCGTAGCTGACCTGACGATGCGCGTCGTCGAGCGTGGTGATTTCACCGTTTGTCCGGCCAATCAAGCGGTTCCACATCAGACATTCGAGCGTGAAATGATAATTCTGGCCGCCGTCGTAGTAGCCTTTGGCGCGTCGAAGCTGGAAATAGCCGGGGAAGCTTTCGCGCCGATACGCAAGGCGATTTAAGCGGGATTCACATTCCTTGATCGAAAGGGTTGTGACCCAGCGCGAGAGCTTCCCTTCGGCGCTGGCGGTCATGGCACGAGTAAGCACGGGTTCCTGTCCTCTGGCTGTACCCTGATCTTAATTCACTTTTTGCGGAACGAGCGTTAAGTCGAAGCTGCCGCTGGTGGTTCCATCGCGGACGCCATAGCGCGTCACGGCAATGATGTAGGAGCCGTCAGCCGGCAGGGTGAGATTAAGCCGCGAATCGCGCGTCGACTCGTCGGCATCGTCGTTTGTACCGCCGGGGAGCGTGATGTTATCGGCGTCGCGCAGTACGAGGATCGGGTCGAGCGTGCCGGACGTGACGTGGGCGGTGATCGTCACGCGGTCGCCTTTCGCCCCGGCAAATTGATAGAAGCGAGCATAAGTGCTGTCGTCAAGCGTACCACTCGCGCTATCTCCGTACAAGATCAGCGTATCGCCGCCCTCGCTGGCCTGCTGCTGCGCGCTCGGCGTGGTGACACTGCCGCTGTCGAGCGCGAACGCGCCATCGTCGGTGACGCGGACGGTCGTCTCGAAACGCTGACCGGGCCGAAGCTGCGCGCCGTTGGCCGGAGCCTGCAAAATTGTGCGCTCGCCGGATGTAACCGTCAGGGCGAAGCTGACCGGGGTATCGGCAGCGCCGCACGGGTTCTGATACCAGGCCCAGATTTGATAATCGCCGTTGACCTGTTCCGGCCAGTAAATGTGCTCGACCGGCTGATCGGTTGGCGTTTCGCAGTGGGTGTTGCTGTCGATCTGGAGCGTGCCGCCGCTCGGCGCGTGAGGGTTGCTCCAACTGAGGGTTCGTCCGCTCGGATCGCGCACCAACAGGTTGAGGTCGGCCCCGGCGTTCCATGTCAGCGTGGCGGCCAGCGCGCCGGGCAGCAGTCTCACCTCGCCGACCGTTATCAGCAGGTCGTAACCGCCGCTGCTCGTACCGCCTGCCAGCCCGGCGCGAGTCGCTAGAATCAGGTAGTCGCCGTCCTTCTCCAGCCGATACTGGAAGATACGAGCGTTACGTGTGCTGCTGACGTTGTCGTTGAAAGCCAGTTCCTCGTTCAGGTTGCCATCAGTCAGGATCAGGTACGGGTCGAGGCTGCCGCTGGTCGCGTTCATCTCAATCGTGACGCGCTCGCCTGCCTTGCCGCTGAAACGGTAATAACGCATCGACAGGTTATCCTTGATGAACCCGCGATCCTGCGCATTGTAGCTGATCGAGTCGATACTCAGCTTACTGACGTCAACCGAGACGTCAGTCAGGCGCAGATTGAAGCCGCCCTGCGCGGACGGATATTGATTGTTGGCCTGCAAAATGTAGGTTCCGCTGCGCGGAATCGTCGCCTGAAGCGTGACGAAGCGGCTGCCACTCGCTCTGGCAACGCCCTGAAAGCTGGCGTCGAGCAGACGCAGCTCCGGCGCGATGCCGCTGCCCTCGTCGCTGGTGAATAGATTAACGGCGATCAGGTCGCCGATGCGGGCATTGAAGACGTAGGAAATCGTCGGCGCAGCGGTCGTGAATTGTCCCGTCACGGCGTCGCCGGGGGTCAGCACGTTGCCCGCGACGACGCGCTCGGCGTACAGGCCGAACTGTCCGCTGCCGCTGCGTCGCCCCGCCTCGACCAGATACCAGCCTGTTTCCGGCAGGGTGGCGTAGGCGACCGACTCGACCGGGCCGGACTGCGACTCGCTGCTGGCAATCGAGACGCGCGCGCCGTTGAGCACGTCGAGGCGCGGCGTCAGGTCGCCGCTGGCAGTCGTCATGATGATGCGGACGAGGTCGCCCTGTCGCCCGCCGAGCGCGAAATAGACTCGGTCAGCGTCGTCGCTGATCGTTCCGCCGTTGGTTTCCTGATAGGTGATTAAGGTCGGCGGCGGCTTGAGGTCGAAGCGCGGAACCTGCGCCAGCGGATCGGTCGGGCTGCTGCTCGTCAGCCCGGCGATCTGAAGCGACAGGCGGAAGGTGCCGGTGCTGGCCGCGCCGCCCTGCTGGTAGCGCCCGGTTTCGGCGACATAACTTCCGGCGCGCGGCAGCGTCAGGTTGATCTCGGCGTTACGGTTGCCGCCGCTGTCGTCATCCTGCTGAATCAGCTCGCTGTCCGGCCCGTAGACCGACAGGAATGGATCGAGATCGCCGGACGTTTTCTCCATCCGCAGCGAGACGATGTCCCCGGCGTCGGCGCTGAACTGGTAGCGCGCGACCGGACGCGCTGCCGTGATGCTGCCTTCAATCGAGCTGCCCGGCGTAATCGGAAAGACGGGCAGGGGAGTCGCGGTTTGCATCGGCGTGGCGGCTGCCGTCGGCGTGGCCGTGACGTCCGGCGTCGTCTCCGACTGCGCGGCGACGCTCGCGGCAGCCAGACAGCAGAAGATGCAGATCAGCAGGCGTTTCAGGGACATTGCTCGCTTCCATCGCGGCGGCTTCGTCCCTGTATTCTAGTCTGTTCGCGCTGAGGCCGCTGGCCGAAGGTTGGTTAAGCCAGCAATTGCTGGTTGAGGGTTTCCGCCAGCCACTGCTCGTATTCGTCCGGCGTCCAGCCGAAGACGCTCACCAGTTCCTGATACACCTCGGCTTTTGTCAGCGCGAGATAGACGGCCAGAAGTCGTTCGATGCTCAAGTCGGCGCGGAGCAGGGGGGCAGCAGCTTCGATGAAGCGTCTCAGGTTAGCCCGGCGCCCGTCGAGCGCGCTCTGAAGTTCGGCGGCGGCTTCCACATCGACGGCAGCCGCGCCGAGATAGATTGGAATCAGCACTGCGCTGGTTTCCCACTGGCGGCGCGTGGCATGGGCCGCCAGATTCAGGCAGGTTTCGGCAGCCTGGCTTTCAATCGCCTGAGTGTAGATATCGCGCTGCCCCGACTCTTGATGCCACGCCTCACGGATGGCTTTGAGGATGCCGCGCTTGTTTTTGAAGATGGCATAGACGGTGCTGACCGCGACTCCTGCCCGCGCGCTGATGGCCTCAACCGTGACTGTGCCGTAGCCCTGCTCGAGAAACAGATCGCGTGCTGCTTCGATAATCAACTGTCGGGTTGCCAGCGCCTGGCGTTGACGATGCGTGAGGGGTTGAGTTGACATTTCCATGATTTAATTCTATCATATCTTCATTGGATGTAGTCATACTACAATGAATGGAGTGGTATTATGGAAGCTGATGGGAGTCGGATACGAGAGTTCATGGAGCGGGCCTTTAATCAGGGCGATCTTTCCCTTGTGGATGCGATGGTGTCTGCTGACGCGGTCGATCATCAGGAGCCGCCAGGGACCGATTTCCGCGCTCATCTGAAAGCGGTGATTACGGCCATGCGTACCGCCTACCCCGACCTGCATTTTGAAATTCATCAGATGCTCGCCGACGGCGACACAGTGGCTTTCCGCTCGACCATGACTGGCACGCATCTGGGAGTGTTTAAACTGGGATTCAGCCCGACGTTACCGCCGACGGACCGCAAAGTCTCAGTGCAGCATATGCACTTTATCCGCGTGGTCAACGGGATGACGACTGATCTATGGCATGTCTGGGACATGGCAGGCATGATACGTCAGCTCCAGATTGCGCCTGAAGCCGCGTCGCGCCGCGCGTAAACGACCGGCGATCCCCGCCGACCACCTTCGATTATCCGGCGCTGGTCGTTTTGATTCCCGAAGGATGTAACAATGATGTTATACGTCGAATGACTGCTTGTAAAGCCGATTTTATGTCGCCACAATAGATAAATCAGACTGTTAGACAACACAGTGGATTTATGGCGGGCGTATTTATCTCCTATCGGCGCTCCACGAGCAGCCATCTGGCGCGGCTGATCTTTCAGGGGCTTCGAGAGCGCGGCCTCGATACATTCCTGGATGTCGATTCGGCTGTTAGCGGCGACCTTGAGCGCCTCTTGCTCAACCAGATTGCCGCGCGGACGCATTTCATCCTCGTGCTGTCGCGCGGCTCGCTCGACCGCTGTGCCGAAAAAGGTGACTGGCTGTTGAGTGAAATCCGCGAGGCATTTCGGCTCAACCGCAATATCGTGCCGGTGATCGACGAGGATTTTGACTTCCGGCGTGACAGCCGAGGGCTGCCGGAGCCGTACCGCTCGGCGCTGGAGAAACGCAGCGGGCTGACCTACTCGCATACCTATCACAACAGCTCGATTGAGCGGCTGGTGTCGCGCTTTCTGTCTGAGCCAATCCCTGATATCCTGCTGATTCCGACGCCAGCGCACGAGAAACCCTTCGTCGAGCAGATCATCGACCGCAGCGGACAAACATCGATTGTGCCGCGCGGCCCGCTTCATGACCTGCTGCCCGCGCCGTTCGATCTGGTCAATATTCCCATCGGGCCGGTTTCGATCTATGGCGCGAGGATGAGGCTGGCAGCCTTCCAGATGGCAAAGTATCCCATCACTAACGCGCAGTTCGAGGTGTTCATCCGCGCTGGCGGCTATCGTCAGCATCGGTGGTGGACAGAGGCGGGCTGGCGTCAGCGCGAAAGCGCAGGCTGGATGGCGCCGCGTTGCTGGCGCGATTCATTCTGGAAGCTGCCCGATCATCCGGTCGTCGGCGTCTCGTGGTACGAGGCGGTCGCCTTCTGCCTGTGGCTGGGCGCGATAACCGGCGAGTGCATCATGCTGCCGACCGAGTCGCAGTGGCAGCGGGCGGCACGCGGCGACGACGACCGGCTCTATCCGTGGGGGACGATCTGGGATCGGCAGAACTGCAATAACAGCGTCGCGCCGAATAACAGCACGCAGTCGACACCCGTTACCGCCTACGCCGGGCGGGGCGATAGTTCGTTCGGTGTCTCGGACATGGCCGGGAATACCTGGGAGTGGTGCCGCACCGGACACAAGACCGGAACGCGGCGCGTCAGCGGCGTCGAGGTGCGAGTGCTGCGCGGCGGCTCGTGGGGGATGCTCGAACCCGACTTTTACCGCGTGACTGCCCGCGACTGGGCCGCGCCGGAGTGCGCCGAAACCTTCCGTGGCTTCAGAATTGCAGCGTATTAGCCCAATATTCGAGATCTTGAGGATAACCTGTTCTGATAGGCGGTATATTGGTTTATAGTCGTGTATGTTGTGCGTTGATGATCTATCGAAAGGTCACTGTTAAATGCCCGTGCAATCCGTAATTGCTCGCGTATTCAGCCTTCAACCGTATGGTAGTGTGCCGTTTAATTGTGTTCTCATTACGCCTGAATCGCTCGATTCTAGCGTTGTTATGGCGGCCTGGGCTTACGCAGTTCGCTATACTGCAAAAGGTTTAGATTTACCCGATCACGACGCTGCCATTAAATTGTTGCAAGAACGCCATCCTTCCTGGCAAATTATCGTATCTCCTGTCGCGCCTATCACGGTAAACCTGACATTTGCTGACAAAGATGTATCTGAAACCTAGCAGATGAAGCTTATCTTCACCCATGCAGATCACCCTGATCTGGATAAACTTACCAAAGACGAAATCTATACCACCTCACTCGAAATCCCTAACGAGGCGCTTCACCTCATCGGTTGCCGTGAGCGGGTGCTTCGTGTTGGTGAGCTTGTTGCGCCATTGACACAGGGTTCTCTCTATCTCAGTTGCAAAGAGCTTGACCTCAAGAACTATCCTCTAAAATTGGCGGATGTTGCCGATGAGTGGTTAGGAGTGAGGCACAATATCAATGCTTTCATCATCTACTTCGAGCAACCAGGTAGCCACAAGCGACAATTGAAAATATGGTCGCCCTTTGCACCCATATCCGATTTCCTTATTCGGCAGCGCTTTGCGCGAACTAAACGCGAAAAAAATACCTTAACGAGATGGTTGACACCTCTTGGTCAGCAATGGTGCAAGACCGATGAGGAACGTGCTTTTGCTGAAGGTCTCGAGCTTGCGGCACAGCAGATTCTAGTGCTTCTAAATGCCGAACCTGCACAGCAAAGTTGGGAGTGCCGAGGATTTCATCCGTGGTGGGTCGATGATGTCCTCATTAAGCTACATAACGAGCGGAACAAGCGCGCATTAACTGAGTTCAAAAAGGCGGAGCGATTGGCGGCTCGCCAAAAGGCGCGGGAAGCAAAACTACTGGAAAGCGGAAAAAGCCTTCCCGAAGTCCCACAAACGGGAGCCGGGCGACGCCCCGGTGCGCGTCCCGGTAAGTTTAAGGGCGTACAGATGCGTTCCCAACTGGAGATTCGTTTCGCTGCCGAGCTAGAGGAGCGTGGTATTCGGTGGGTTTATGAAGGTGCGGTTTTGGGGGAAGGGGGCTATCTGGTTGACTTTTATCTGCCTGATTATGGTATGTGGGTGGAAGTTAAAGGCCGCTTTGAGCCGCGTGATAAGATTTTACTGAAGGAAGTTTCCGTTGATCTGAAGCGTGATCGAAAAGAGCGCCTTTTTGTCTACGGGCAGAGTCGCGCATGGATCGTTAATTCACGAGGGTTTAGAGAAATTAAGCATGACCAGTTCTGGAACTTCCTTCCCGCCAATCCCTAATTCTACAGCCGCATCTCCTCATCCTTCAGGCTGCGGCGTTCGGTTTGAATCGTCGTGTGCTGGATGGCGAATCGCTCGCGGAGCGTCCGGTTAATCGCTTCGAGCGCCGCCTGCGCGTCGGCGGCGTCGCGCAGGACGACGTGCGCGCTCAGGCTGACGAGGCCGGAAGTGATCGTCCAAACGTGCAGGTCGTGGACGTCGGCCACCCCGTCGATGGCTTCGAGCGCGGTTTCGATCTCCGGCACGTTGATGCTCGACGGCGCGCCTTCGAGCAGGATGTTGACCGCCTCGCGCATCAGCGCCCACGTCCGCGGGAAGATGAACAGGCTGAGAAAAACGCTGGCAATCGGGTCGGCATAATACCAGCCGGTCAGCGCCATGATGATCGCCGCGACGATCACGCCGACTGAGCCGAGCGTGTCACTGACGACTTCGAGGAACGCGCCGCGCGCATTCAGGCTGTCGGCGGCGGCGCTGTGCAGGATGAAGGCGCTCGCCAGATTGACGATCAGCCCGACGACGGCGACGACCAGCATCGGCCCGCTGGTGATTTCCGGCGGCGACTGAAAGCGCTGAATTGCCTCGTAGAGGATGACGAAGCCCATCGCAAACAGCACGCCGCCGTTGACCAGCGCCGCCAGCACTTCGAGCCGGGTGTAGCCGAACGAGCGCTGCGGCGTCGCCGGTTTGCTCGCCATCCAGACGGCGAACAGCGCCAGCGCCAGCCCGCCGACATCGGTCAGCATATGGCCGGCGTCGGCCAGCAGCGACAGGCTGTGCGTCAGCAGCCCGCCGAACACTTCCACGATCAGATAGAGGATCGTCAGGCCGAGGACGATCTGCATCGCGCGGCGGTGCGCTCCGGTGGCCGACTGCACCGTTTCCACTCGTCACCTCTCAGACTGAGATTGCAATCTCTGCTGAAAGATTACCACGACTCGGCAGCTTTTACGGCTTTTTTACCCGCCTGTCCGGCTGGATGATGTTAAGCTTGACTTCATTGCTGCCGACCCAGGAGCCAACCTCGTGAACGATCAGGAAGTGCGCGAAGCAATCGTTAAGCTCAACACCCGCGTGGCGAAGCTCGAACGTCAGATTGAGTTTCTGCTCGGCCAGTCGTCGATTCCATACACAGATGAGGTCGAACGCGACTACCGCGCGATCATTCAGCTTAAACAGCAGGGCAACCTGATCGGCGCGATCAAGCTTTACCGCGAGCAAACCAACGCCAGTCTGGCCGACGCTAAAACCTTCGTCGAGTCGCTGTAAGTTCCGTCAATGCGGCGGACACGAACCATCGCGCTCTTACGGAAGACTGCGCGGTTTGCCGGATTAAAGTGTTCACTCGCATTCCCGACGTTCGAGAGCCTTTCCCCGCAGTCCCCGCCTTGAGCTGCGAGCGGCGACTCAACTCCATCACGTCGATTTTTCTGTATAAACTGCCTAAACTAACCCCCTAGCCGACAAAAGGAATTAAACGTATGCTAAGACTAACGCGCGTTAGCCGACAAAGATGTGATTATTTCGATGGGCAAGAAACGCACGACGATGAAGGATGTTGCAGAAGCGGCGGGCGTGAGCCGGACGGCGGTTTCGTTCGTCCTTAACAACATCCCCGACAGCAATATTCCTGAAGTCACCCGGCAGCGCATTTTACAGGCGGCGACGCAACTTGACTACGTGCCGAACACTCAGGCGCTGAATCTGGTCACGGGGCGGACGATGATGATCGCCCTGATCGTCCGTAAAACCAGCGAGCAGCTTTCCATCGATACCTTTCTGAACGAAGTGGTTCACGGCATTATGGAAGCCATCGAGCCGCGCGGCTACCATCTGATGATCCACGCCGCCCGACCGAGCCGCGCCAACAGTTCGTACCGGGCGCTGGTGCGGATGCGTAAGGTCGATGCGCTGCTGATTTCTTCGCCGCTGATCGACGACCCGGAAATTCGCCGTCTGCACGACGACGGCACGCCGATTGTCCTCAACGGAACCAGCCGCGACCCGGACATTGCCTGGGTGGACATCGACAACCGGGCAGGGGCGCGCATGGCTGTTCAGCACCTGACCGAGCTTGGACACCGGCGCATCGGCCACATCAGCAACGCGCCTTTTTCTTACGCGGCCAGCAGTGAGCGCCTGGCGGGGTACAAACAAGCGCTGGCGACAGTCGGCGTGACGGCGGAACCGGCGCTGATCCAGAGCGGCAACTTCACCGACCGCAGCGGCTTCGCGCCGATGCTGGCGCTGCTCGACCTGCCAGAGCCGCCGACTGCCGTGTTTATCGGCAGCGACACGGTGGCGCTCGGCGCGATTGAAGCGATACACAGCCGGGGACTCAGCATCCCCGAAGACATCTCGGTCATCGGCTTCGACAATATCCCGATGGGGCGGTACCTCAACCCGCCGCTGACGACCGTCCATCTTCCGGCGTTTGACCTCGGTCAGCACGCCGGGGCGCTGCTCGTCAGGCTGACGCAGGGGGAAGAGGTTCCCAGTCGGCAGGTTTCCCTGCCGACCGAACTGGTTATCCGACGCTCGACAGCCTACCGGGGCTGAAGAAAGGAGCAATGCTGACGCGCACAATTCGCTGCTTAGGATGCCTGGTTCCATTTCAGGATGTTGTTGAGTGAAACCCAAGGAGTTTCCAGTCATGAAGAAGCGTTTTTCTTTGCTCGCAGTGGCCGTGCTGATGCTGGCCGCGCTGACCGTTCACGCTCAGGATGTCAAAGTCGTCAGCATCATGGTCACGTTCGGCGGAACCGAGCTTGACGCGCTGCGCGTCTCGACCGACGAATTCACCAAGCAGTCCGGGATTCAGGTCAGTATCGAGAGCAACCGCCAGTTGATCCCGATCCTCAACACCCGCATCGCCGGTGGCAGCCCGCCTGATACCGCGCTGGTTCCTCAGCCCGGTAACGTGGCGACCTTTGCCAAAGCGGGCAGCATCCAGCCGCTGGTCAAGGCTGACGGCACGGCTGGCCTGGTCGATCCCAAGCTGCTGACCGATAACTACGCCCAGGGCATCGTCGATCTGGCGAAGGTCGATGGCGCGGTCTATGGCATTCTGGCGAAGGCCAATTCCAAGAGCACGGTCTGGTACAAGCCCGCCGAATTCAAGGAAATGGGCTTTGAAGTGCCGACGACCTGGGACGAACTGATGGCGATCCAGGACAAGATGGTGGCTGCGGGCAAGACGCCGTGGAGCATCGGCGGCGGCAGCGGCTGGCCTCTGACCGACTGGTTCGAGAACATCTACGTCCGCAGCGCTGGCCCCGATATGTACCAGAAGCTGTTCGTGACCCACGAAGTCTCCTGGACGGATCCGTCAGTCGTCAAGGCGATGGATTACTTCAAGCAGATCGTCGATCCCGCCGACAAGAACCTCGCTGGCGGCGCTGACGGCACGAACGCGACTGACTTCCAGGCGGCGGCGAATCTCGTCTTCCGTCCTGACGCTCAGGCCGAAATGTACTACGAAGGCGGCTTCATGGGCGGCATCATCGCTGCTGCCTTCCCCGATCTGAAGCCGATTGACGACTTCAGCGCCTTCCTGTTCCCGGCGATTGACCCGCAGTTCGGTCAGCCGGTCGTCGGTGGCGGCGACATCCTCGTTGCCTTCTCCGACCGTCCTGAGGTCGCTCAGTTCATCCAGTGGATGGCTGGAACTGAAGGCAACACCCTCTGGGCCAAGCAGGGGACGATTGTCTCGCCGAACAAGAACGTGACGCTGGACACCTACAGCCCGCTGGCACAGCTTGACGCCGGTGAAGTGGCGAACGCCACGACCTTCGTCTTCGACGGCTCTGACCTCGCGCCGAGCGCGGTCGGCAATGCCATGTCAACGGCGCTCCAGAACTTCATCGCCGATCCGAGCAGCGTCACCGAGCAGCTCCAATCCATCGAGGACGCGGCTGCTGGCGCGTACACCAAGTAATTTCGTCGCTTCATTCCGGCGGGGACGGGGAAACCTGTCCCTGCCGGACACTTATGTGTTGGCCCCCTGCGGGCTGACGTTGGCCTTCTTTTTTCACTTGATGCCTCGCTCCGTCTCGCACAATCGCAGCCGCGAGAGGTCGCCAACGATGAAACGAACTCCGATTCTCGGCTGGGCCTTCGCCCTGCCCGCCATCATTCTGATTGCCACTTTTTTGATCTACCCGACGATCCGCACCATCGAGTTGAGCTTTGATACCGGGCAGGGCTTCGTCACCGGCCACCCGGTCGGCCTCGATAATTACATTCGCTTGTTCACCCGAGATAACCTTTTCTTCAACATCGGCCATTTTCCACCCTCTGGCGCGGTCTTTACGACCATCCTCTGGCTGTTCCTCTATACCCTGCTGACCGTAGGGCTGGGACTGCTGATTGCTATCATGGCGAACTCGGTGCGCTACGAAGTGCTGGTCAAGACCATCATCTTCGTGCCGCTGGCGATTTCGTTCACGGCAGCCGGAATCATCTGGCGCTTCGTCTTCAGCCCTGACCCGAACACCGGCATCCTCAACGCGGTTCTGGCCGCGCTGATTCCCGGCTTTTCGCCGATCCCCTGGCTGGGCCGGGTTGACGTCATCAACTTTGCCATCATCATCGCGGCGGTCTGGCTGAGTACCGGCTTCTGTATGGTCATCCTGTCGGCGGCGCTCAAGAGCCTGCCCGGCGAAGTCCTCGAAGCTGCGCACGTCGATGGCGCCAACGCCTGGCACACCTTCTGGAAGGTGATTTTACCGATGCTCTGGCCGACGATTGTCGTCGTCGGCACGACGATGGTCATCAACGTCCTCAAGGCGTTCGACCTGGTCTACATCATGGCTCCCGACGGCGGCGGCCCGCGCGGGGCGAGCCGAATCATCGGTTACTCGATGTACTATGAAACCTTCCTCAACCAGCGGCCCGGTTACGGCGCGGCTATCGCCGTGGTCATGCTGGTCGTCGTCCTGCCGTTCGTCTACTTCAATATTCGGCGTTATCGCACGGAAGGGCGCTAGATCATGGCGACATCAGCCGCAACTGCTCCCCTTGAAAGTTCCCGTCTGAGCGCCCTGAGTCGGATTCGTCCCTCATGGCGCTGGTTGCTGCATATCGCGCTGTTCGCGCTCTGCGTCATCTGGCTGATCCCGACCGTCGGGCTGCTCATCACGTCGTTCCGTCCGCAGGACGCGATTGCCTCGTCCGGCTGGTGGACGGCTTTCTCGCCCGCGCGCTTCACGACCGAAAATTACGCCCTCGTTCTCAACGCGCAGGGGATGGGCAGCAGCTTCATCAACAGCTTCCTCATCACCCTGCCGGGGACGCTGCTGCCGATCATCATCGGCGCGCTGGCGGCCTACGCCTTCGCCTGGATCGAGTTCCGTGGCCGCGACACGATCTTCCTAATCGTGCTGGCGCTGCTCGTCATCCCGATTCAGACGACGCTCGTGCCGGTGCTCCAGTTGTTCAATACCCTCGGCATCAACGGCTCGCTGCTCGGCATCTGGATCGCGCACACGGCCTATGGCCTGCCGTTCGCCATCTTCCTGCTGCGTAACTTCTTCGCCGGCCTGCCTAAAGACCTGTTCGAGTCAGCCAAGATCGACGGCGCAAGCGAAGTGCGGGTGTTCACCAACATCGTCGTGCCGCTGTCCGTTCCGGCGCTGGCCTCGCTCGCTATCTTTCAGTTTATGTGGGTCTGGAACGACCTGCTGGTGGCGCTGGTCTTTATGAGCAACCCGAAATTCCAGCCAGTCACGGTGCGGATGCAGGCCATGCTCGGAACCTACGCGACCGAGTGGCACATCATGAGCGCCTCGGCCTTCATCTCGATGGTCGTGCCGCTGCTGGTTTTCTTCGCGCTTCAGCGTTACTTCGTCACCGGCATCACCGCAGGCGCGGTCAAGTCGTAGACAACCGCGCTGCTGACCTCATTGGACGCGAGCGGTTAGCGGCTTTTGACAGAATGCTGCTGTTCCGCCCGACCTCACCCCCGGCCCCTGGTAATGGCCTGTTCGCCCTGCGGGTCGAGACGCTGCTTCGCGGCGCGAACGAGGCCATACCACTTCGTCTCCCGGAGGGCGAGAGGAGAAAGATCAGAGCCGCGCTGGTTCGCATCCACTCCCCCCTCTCCGTTTACGGGGAGGGGGACAGGGTGTGAGGTCGTCTTCTGTCGGGGCGCGCTGGTTCGCATCCGCTCCCCCCTCTCCGTTTACGGAGAGGGGGACAGGGGGTGAGGTCGTCTTCTGTCGGGCCGCGCTGGTTCGCATCCACTCCCCCCTCTCCGTAAACGGAGAGGGGGGAGTGGGTGAGGTCGGATAGACAGCGATGGTTGACTTTATCTTTCACCCCTTCTCCCACCGGGAGAAGGGGCCGGGGGATGAGGGAAATTAGTGGCTCAGGGCGACCTTGACTTCGTCCCAGGCGGCGTTCATCAACGGCACGCCATCCGGGTCTTCGTCGATCACCCACAGCTTCTTCAGCAGCTCGGCGTTGGGATAAAGCAGCGGGTTATCTGCCGCCGCCGGGTCGATCAGGCCGAGGTCGAGCGCCTTCTGATTGGGCGACTGGTAAGCGGTGTAATTGCTGATGTCTGCGCCCACCTTCGGGTCAAGCAGATAGTCGATGAAGGCGTGAGCCAGCGCCGCATTCGGCGCGCCTGTCGGAATGACGACGTTATCGGTCCACAGGCTGGTGCCTTCCTTCGGAATCGCGTAAGCGTAGTCATCGCAGCCGCAGCTAGCGATGATCTGGAAGATATCGCCCATGTACTCGATGGCGATATTGACATCGCCGCGCTGGAGCTGCGCGTCACCGTCGTCGGCAGCAATCGAGACGACGTTCTTGCCGTGGGCGATCAGGTAATCGCGCGCCTGATTGATCTGGTCGGCGTCACTGGTATTCGGATCAAAGCCGAGAATCTGGAGCGCCGTGCCGAGCATGACGCGCGGATCATCGACCCAGGCGACCGGGCCATCGTAGTTCCAGACGTCATCCCAACTCGTGATTTCGTGGCCGACTTTGGTCTTGTTGTAGCCAACGCCGACTGTTCCGGCCTGATATGGCACTGAATACTTGTTGTCGGGGTCGTAGATCGGGTTCTTGAACGCTTCGGCCACGTTGGCGAAGTTCGGAATCTTGCTCATGTCGAGCGGCTCAAGCAGATCGCGGCTGACCATCAGCGGAATGTAGTAGCCGGTCGGGACGAGGATATCGTAGCCGGGATTGCCCTGGCTGATCTTCGCCAGCATCTCTTCGAGGCTGCCATAGGTGTCGTAAGTCACCGTCACGCCGCACGCCTTCTCAAAATTGGCGATAGTGTCTTCGGCGACGTAGGTTGACCAGTTGTAGACATGCAGCGTCTGGCCGCTAAAGCCTGTCGGGCATGTCCAGGGCGTATCGTAGGCAGGCTGTGTCCAGGTGGCGGTCGCTTCGGCGTCGGCAGCGGGCGTGCTGTCCTGCGCAGAAACGGGGACACCCAGCGCGACAAGCAGGAGACTACAGAGGGAAAGGATGAACAGGAACCGTCTTTGCATTGTTTTTTTCTCCATATCCTTATCATAAGGGTAGGCGCGAACACAGTACCTATTATGACTCGCGCGACGCCGAACGTATACCTTAAGAAATGGTGTGGATTACTAGGCGCTGCTGGCCCCGGCGTTACGTCCCTGCATCAGCATCGAGATGCCAATCAGGATCGTCGAGATCACCAGAATAATCGTCGAGATCGCGTTAATCTCTGGCGAGACAACCCGCTTGAGCAGGCCGTAAACGAACAGCGGCAGCGTCGTTGTGCCGGGGCCAGCGGTGAAGAAGGTGATGAGGTAATCATCGAGCGAGAGCGTGAAGGCCAGCAGCGCCCCCGCGACTACGCCGGGCAGGATCAGCGGGAAGGTGATGCGCCAGAAGGTGCGCCACTCGTTCGCGCCCAGGTCGCGGGCCGCTTCTTCAAGGTGCGGGTTCATATCGGCCAGACGCGCGCGGACGACGATGGCGACATAGGAGATGTTGAAGGCGACATGGCCGATGATGATGGTCGCAAAGCCGAGTTGCGGGTGAACCGCTCCCCCGGTCACTTTATCGACAAAATCGAACAGCAGGTAGAAGAAGATCAGCAGCGAGACGCCCTGCGTGATCTCCGGGATGACGACCGGCAGATAAAGAAAGTTGTCGAGAAGCTGCTTGCCGGGGTAGTTGCCGCGCACCAGACTGAGCGCCACCATCGTGCCGATGGTGGTGGCGATGACCGTGGCAAACAGGGCGACAATGGCGCTGTTGCCGAGCGAATCGATCATCAGCCCGGTCGAAAAGCGCGCCTCGTTGCCGACGACGTTGTTGAGAATGTGCTGATACCACTGGGTCGTGCAGCACTCGAAGCTTGCCATCGAGCGCGTATTGCTGAACGAGAACGTGACCAGTAGCAGAATCGGCACCCAGAGGAAGAAGTAAGTAAAGATTGGATTGAGGATCAGCCCGATCCTGCCGGCGCGCCGCATGAGCATATCATTGCGAATTTTGCCTTGATTGAAGCTGACTGCGCCCTGTCGCGCGGTGAGTGTCGTTTCTGCCATCGCTCGTCAACCCTTCGTCGTTTCTGGAAGGCATCTGACTATCTGGAACGGGTTCAGCCGCTTATTGAACGCGCGTTGTGGATCAGACCAACGCGCGAACGTTCTGGTTTTCGTAAGGGCGCAATTTCTCGCGCCCGCCGCCCTCACTCCTGGCCTCTCTCCCGGTGGGAGAGAGCCGGGGCGAGGGCAATTTACGCCCGGTCTGTCCCGAAGCGGACGTAGAACAACAGGCCTATTGTCACCAGCAGCATCAGCACTACCGAGGCTGCCGAGCCGAGCGGCCAGTTGCCAGAGCCGCCGAACTGTTTGCCGATCAGGTTGCCGATCATCAGCCCTTTCGTCCCGCCGAGCAGGTCAGACGTGACATAAGTGCCGATGGACGGGATCAGCACCAGAATACAACCCGCCACCACGCCGGGTAACGTCAGCGGAAAGACCACGCGCCAGAAGGCGAACCAGTCGTTCGCGCCCAGATCATGCGCCGCCTCGACCAGCCGGAAGTCGAAGCGCTCGACCGAGGCATAGATCGGCAGCACCATGAAGGGCAGGTAGCCGTAGACCAGGCCGACCAGCACGGCAAACTGCGTATTGAGCAGGGTCAGCGGCTGCTGAATCAGGCCGAGACTGGTGAGGATGCCGTTGATCGTGCCATCGTTGCCGAGGATGACGCGCCAGGCGTAAGTACGGACAAGGAAGTTCGTCCAGAAGGGCAGGATGACCAGAAACAGCGCGAGTTGCTGCGTCTGTTTGCTTTTGCGCGTGCTGATGAAGAACGCCAGCGGGTAACCAGCCAGCAGACAGATGATGGTCGTTAATAAGGCAATCCAGATCGAATTGAGGATGACCGGAAAATAAATGTTGTTGAAGATCGTCCGATAGTTGTTGAGCGTCAGCGGAAAAACGACCGAACTGCGCGGGCCGAGCGTCAGGAAGCTGACGAAGATGATGATGAGGAGCGGAAACAGGAAGAAGATCGTTAGCCAGAGGAGCGCCGGAACGGCCAGCAAGCGCCCCCGCACTTTCTCACGATAGTTCATGCCTGAGGTAGCCGGACGAATTGCCATCGTCGCCTCTCGCTCACCGTGACCCGCGCCAGATAATGAAGGCCTATTTTAGACTCTCTGGCGTTCCTCGCAAGTTGAGTTTTTACGAAACCACGGCGGGATTTTCCGGCAAAGGCGTATAGCTCTCTGCTATAATGAAAGCTACAAACCGAATGCAACTGGCGCTGTTGATGCTGCGTATAGACTCCGATGACTGCGCGATACCGGTTCGACCGGGAATGGATTACCGTCAGATGCTAGCTTTGAAGAAGAGACCTGTATGTCGCTACCCCCTGTCGATCAAGAGAGTCATTCGCTGACCATGCTCGACCCGAATGACGACCTGCCCCAAATCGTTCCCTTTCAGACCGCCTCAGATACGTCCGCGCGCCGCAATAGCGGCTGCATCTGGATGGTTGGCGGGCTGACGGGCTGCCTGCTCCTGCCGCTCATCATCTTCGGCATCCCGGTGATCCTCGGTCTGACCAGCGCCAATAATGTCCTCTCTGGTATTCAGAAGGGGATCGAGGGCATCATCAATCCCGCGCCACCCGCTGCTCTGGCGACGTCCTCGCAGACCATCGTTCGGAGCGTGATGCCGCTCGGCCAGCTCGTCAGTATCAGCGTGCAGATGGCGAAAGCGGATATCAGCGTCGGCGTCCATCAGGGGCCGATGAACGCCTGTGGCTACTCGGCTAATCACGTTGCCGTTGGCGCGGTCGATGCGGGGGTTGACCTGACCGGCTTCACGCCTGACGACGTTGTCTATGATGCGGCAGCCGGCAGATACACCATCACCCTGCCCGCGCCGCAAATCACAAGCTGTCGCCTCGAATCGATCCGCCAGTACGACCGCACGACGACCGCCTGCAACGTCGATTGGGACTCGACCCGCATTATCGCCGGGGACATTGCCTTACAGAGCTTCCGTCAGGATGCCCTCGAAGGCGACATCCTCACCCGCGCCCAGCGCGAGGCTGGCGTCACGCTCGGCACGTTCATTCAGGGGCTGACCGGCAAACAGGTTGAAATCAAATTTGCTGCCCCGCCTGCCGAGCCGAAATTCCCGCCGTCCTGCTTGCCTGACCCGCCGCCCGGATGGGTTCAGGATGCAACCGGCGGGTGGGTTAAAACCGGCTGACCCGCTCAGCGCATTTTAAGCTTTAAATCAGTCACCTCAGGCGTGCCTGTCACCCCTGTTCCCCTCTCTCTGGCTGGTGGGGGTGAGGCCGTCTTGCGCCGACAGCATGACTCGCCCTGCTGTCGGCGTTCGCTTATAGTTAATCGCTACATCGGCTGAATTTACTGTCCGATTGTTGACTTCTTTTGCGGGCAGAACCCTTTTATGGATATGGAATCGCTGTGACAGCTTCGACCTCTTTTTCGGCTCGCTTTTCGCGGTCGCTGGCGGCTGAACTGCAAGCGGGGCAGCTTTCGCGCAGCCTGCTCGCCGGACTGCTGATCTACGTCCTCGGCATGATTGTGGTCACGTCGTTTGCAGCGCTGATCTTCGCCGGGGCGCTGGGGAGTCAGGTGGCGTTCGGGTTGGGGATTCTGATCGTCGGCAACGCCTTCATCGTCGCCATCATCGCGCTGCTGAGTTCCTACGGCGGCTCGATTGCCAATGAGCAGGACACGCCAACAGCGGTGCTGGCGATCACGGCGGCCAGCCTTGCTGCCGCTATGTCCGGCGCGACCCAGACGCAGCAGTTGGCGACCATCGTCGCCATGATTGTCGGCACATCGCTCGTGACCGGGCTGATCTTCGTCCTGCTGGGCGCGTTCAGGCTCGGCGGGCTGGTGCGGTTTCTACCGTATCCGGTCATGGGCGGCTTTCTGGCTGGAACCGGCTGGCTGCTGACGGTCGGCGGTCTTGGGATGATGGTCGATGTGCCGCTCAATCTCGATCTGTTTCAGGCCGATGTCATCCTGCGCTGGCTTCCCGGCGTGCTGCTCGGCGTGTTGATGCTTTACACCGTCAGCCGCTTCAACAATCCGTTGACGCTGCCCGCGCTGTTTATCGCCGGAGTTGCCGCCTTCTACGCCGTGACAGCGCTGACCGGGACGCCTATCGAGACGCTGTCCAGCCAGCGCTGGCTGCTCGGCCCGTTTCCTTCCGGCAATCTGTATCATTTCCCGCTGTCGCCCGATCTGATCGGGCAGGTCGATTGGGGCGTGCTGGCCGCGCACATCCCCGCGCTGCTGCCGATTCCGGCGGTCGCGGTCATTTCGGTGCTGCTCAACGCCAACGGCATCGAGCTGCTGATTAAGCGCGATCTTGACCTCAACCGCGAGCTGATCGCCGCTGGCGTCGCCAACCTGATCGGCGGCGTCAATGGAGCCAGCGTCGGCTTTCACACCATCAGCTTTTCCGGTCTTAATCACGTCATGGCCGGGGGAAAGCGGCTGCCCGGTATTCTGGCGGGCGCGCTGATGCTGCTGACGGCCTTTGTCGGCGCGTCGGCGCTCGGCTACATCCCCCGAGAAATCCTCGGCGCGATTCTGGTCTTTTTCGGGCTGGCGCTGCTCTACGAGTGGGTTGTTCAGGCGTGGTCGCGCTTTTCGCGCGTGGACTTCGCCATCATCGTCCTGATTACCGTCGTCATTGGAGCGCGCGGCTACCTTGAAGGGATCGCCGCCGGGCTGATCCTGACGACGATCCTGTTCGTCGTCAATTACAGCCGCCTCGGCGTCGTCAAGTATGCGCTCTCCGGCGTCGATTTTCGCAGCCGCGTCACGCGCAGCCTGAGCCAGCAGCAGCTTATTCAGGCGCACGGCGGGCGGATCTACGTTCTCAAGCTTCAGGGCTATCTGTTCTTCGGCACGGCCAACAAGCTGCTAGAGCGCGTCCAGAGCGCCGCGACACAGCCGCTCCAGTTCGTCGTTCTCGATTTTGCGCAGGTGCTCGACCTCGATTCGACGGCGCTGCTCAGTTTTTCGCGGATGCGTCAGTGGGCGCAGGAAAAGGGCATCGCGCTGGTGTTAACTGGCCTGTCTGGTCACGCGCGGGCGCAGTTTGATCGCGGCGGCTTCGGCGATGGGCTGGACGTGCTGCGCCGCTTCGACGACCTCGATCATGGCGTCGAATGGTGCGAAAACCAGATCATTCAGACTGAAGCGGCGGGACAGGCGGCCAGCAGCGGCCTGAAAGACACCCTGATCGCGCTGACGGCCTCGCCCGCGCAGGCGGATGCGCTGATCGCGGTGATGGAACGGCTGACGCTCGCGTCCGGTGAAGTGCTCATCCGCCAGGGTGACAGCGCCGACCGGATGTATTTCATCGAGTCGGGACAGGTGACGGCGCAGCTTGAGCAGCCCGGTAAGCCGCCGATGCGTCTGGAAGCGGTTCGCGCCGGGCGCGCGGTCGGCGAGTTGGGCTTCTACCTCGACGCGCTGCGGACGGCCACAGTTGTCGCCGATGAGCCGACGGTGGTTTATGCGCTGACGCGGGCCGGGCTGGCCGCGCTCGAAGCCGCGCAGCCCGAAGTCGCCTCGGCGCTCCATCGAATCATCGTCCATCTGCTCGGCGAGCGCGTCACGCACCTCATCCACACCGTCGATGCGCTCCAGCGCTGAGACTGGCGCGTTGGCAAATCGCCCGCTGCCGGGTAGAGTCAGCATCGTCAGCGCGCGGCGTGGGCCGGGCCGCTTTGCCCACGATGGGCGGGAACTTTCCTCATGACTTCCATTCCAGACAGCCTGATGACCGTTGGCGAATACTTCGGCAGCGGCTACAAACCGGTGCTCGATTTTCGCGGCTGGCGTGTCGCCATGCTGCGTTATGGCGAGGGCAACAACCCGGCCAGCATTCACCGCGTCGAACGCCACAACGCCACCAACGAGGTCTTTATCCTTACAGCAGGGCAGGCCGATCTGATCCTGTTCGAGGGCGGCGACGTGCCGAGCGCGACCTATCACGTTTTCCCGATGCAGTTGAACGTCGCCTACAACATTCAACAGTCGGGCTGGCATGAAGTCGCCATGTCGAAAGACGCGCACATTATCCTGTTCGAGCGCACCGACACCGCCCTTGAGAACAGTAACTACGCCGAGCTGTCGCCTGAAGTCCTGAGCGACATCCGCTCGAAGCTGACGGTCAAATAACCTGTCCAGCTTGCCGTTCCGCCGCCGGTCAGGCTGAGGGAAAGCCATAGGTCAGTAACCGCGCTGGCCTGAGGACGACGCCGATCTGGTCTTCGGTCGGCGCGCGTTTGATCCATGCTTCGTGCTGATCGGCGGGCGTGTACTTCTTCATGATCTGAAACCGATGCTCGAACGTGATCGGCTCCGTCAGTTCGACGCGCCCGTAAGCGGTCACGTATTGCAGCATCGACGGGTTGTTGATGAGCAGCGTGACATGTGGATCGCGCTTGAGGTTGTTGTGCTTGGCGCTGCCATTGGGGAACGAGAGCAGGAATTGTTCGCCGTCCCAGGCGAACCAGACGACGCTGAGCTGCGGCCCACCCTCGCGCCGGTTGAGGCCGATCACCGCGTCGAGCTTACGCGCCAGAAATGCGCTCACTTCTTCAGAAGCCACAGCCAACACCCTTTCTGTACATGTATCCTAGTATGCTAGCAAATAATTTGACTTGTTGACAACAGAACAATTGTGCTAAAATAGACCCGTGTAGGGTTTTGTGCTGCCGGGGGACAAAGATGGTCATGTACCGCGAGTTTGTGCCGCAGAGCGCCTTACAGGATGCGGTCAGGTGTTTCTGGACGCTCGAACGCGAGCATACGCTCGATCACCCGACCGATGAAATTGTCCCCGATAGCGGCGTCGAGCTGATCTTCAATTTCGGCAGCGCCTACGTCCTCGACATGGGCGGGCTGCGCCGCCAACTTCCGCCGGTCTACCTCGTCGGCTTGCAGGATCGACCGATGATTCTGCGTTCGAGCGGCGTCGTTCGGCTGGTGGCGGCGCGCTTTTACGCCTGGGGACTGCTGCCGTTCCTCGACATCGATGCCGCGCCGGGGAGCGCGTCCGCCGTCGTCCTCGATGCCGACTGGCAGGCGCTGGTGGAGCGACTGCGCGCCGAGGTGCTGGCCGACCGCTATGATCGCGCCGTCGAACAGCTTGAAGCATTTCTGCTCGCGCGGCGTCAGTCCGGTCAGGCCGCGACCGGCTTACACTCGCGGTTGCGCGGCGTCTCGCAGCGCAGACGCCAGCCGCGCTTCGAGAAGGTCCGCGAGCGGCTGATGGCTGATCCCGACGTCTGCCTGAGCGATCTGACGCGCGAGTTCGGCTTCGCCGATAGGGCACAGCTTGTCGATGGGTTCAGGGCGTTCAGCGGGCGAACACCGGATGATTTCGCCGCCGCCATGCGCGCCTTTCGCTCGACGCTGCGCGATCACGAACACGTCGTCTTTTTGCAGTCACCGCCGCTGCCCGACTACGCGCCGGTCGCCTGAGCGGGGCGGTTGAGGAAGCGCAGCGGCAGCGCGAAGAAAATTGCCAGACCGAGCGTCACCGCCAGACTTAACGGCGCGTTGACGAACGCCAGCGCGAGGGTGACGACGTACAGCGAGCAGCCGACAGCGTAGCGTCCGGCGATAGTGCGGATCACAGCCGGGTCGATCTGATCGGCCAGCAGATGGCGGTGAAATGAGCCGTACCACCAGAGGCCATTGAACAGGAAGGCGATCACGATCATGGTCGCGCTGTAGAAGGCGGCAGCGACCGTTGCATCCGGCTTGAGCAGATATTCTGCGGTGATGACGGTCGGGAAATTGAGAAAGGTGATCGCCATCAGCAGCAGGCCGTTGAGGATCAGGATGCCCCGGTCGACGCGGCGGATGAGCTTGAACATGGTGTGGTGATTGATCCACATGATGCCGATGCTGGCGAAGCTGGTGACGTAGGCCAGATAGACCGGCCATAGCTCCAGCAGATGAGTGAGCAGGTGGCCTGGCTGGTCGGCATCGGCAATGCTCGGCAGGCGGATTTCCAGCACCAGCAGCGTGATGGCGATGGCAAAGACGCCGTCGCTGAAGGCTTCCATCCGTCCGCTCTCATGGACGTCCTGAAGGTTGACGTTTTCGCTGCTCATGTGCGCTCCGCTCCGCTCCGATCCGAGATTTCAGACCCTCGAAGACTATACCGGGTTGCGCCGCGCCGTCACCTGCGAAAATCGCCAGCCGCGCCTGATCGAATGAACAGGTTATTAATTCTCGCTAGGTTTTGGATTGGCGATTGAGGAAATCGAGGAAGTCCTGAGGAGAGAAAACCCGGATCGTTCTACCCTCATAATCCCGAAGATCGCGCGTGATCAGTATGTCGATCCCGTGCGCTTTAGCGCTGGCGACCTGCACAGCGTCCTCAAAATCAGCAATGGGTAGCACAACAGCCGCTCGCAAAACGTCTTGTGTCACGGGGCAGACATTCCATACCGTGACCAGACGGGTGACCGCTTTGCGGGCTGGTTCTGCGCCGCCCATAATCTTACGCCCGATGTAGAAAGCATTGATCGGTGTGATGCCTGCCATATAGCCTTCAAATCGGCCATTCAGGTGAGCTTTCCAGATTTCGGTTGCGACGTCGGGAAACTGCTCACGGGGAAGAACATAATCGAGCAATACGTTGGTGTCGATCAGCGCACGCATTACTTGTACTTCTCAGTCAGGTAATCTACGTACATATCCTTGATTTCCTGATCGCTGTACTTGCGCGTAGCTCCAAATGCGCCGCGCAGACGCGCGGCTTCAATTTCGCGGGTGGATTGCTGCAACTTGCGACTGAGGGCTTCCATCAACGCTAGTTGTTCGCTGAAGGTGAGCCTGTCGAGTTCTGCCATCATTTCCTGAAAGGTCATAGTCGCCTCCTATACCTATTGTATGACAGAAATAGCCTCCCTGTGAGTGGGATAAAATACCTCACTTCGCGCGAGTCACCGCCCATCTTTGGCGGCCCCGTCCGGCTTGACTTTATGCCTGAGCGGGCTTATGCTGAGAGAAGATGCAATGCAATACCTTAACACAGGTGCTTTATGACCACGCTGATTATCGGCGCGGGCGCTGCCGGAATCGCCGCCGCGCACGAGTTAAAGCTCGCGGGTGAGCCGGGGATCGTGCTCGAAGCGCGCGACCGAACTGGTGGCCGAGTCTATACCGACCGCACATTTGCCGATGTCCCCGTTGAGCTGGGCGCGGAATTCATCCACGGGGATGAAGCGCCTACCTGACTGCTCGCCCGCGATTCAGGGCTTCAACTCCTCCACTGGAAAAAGCAGGCTGACTCCTTAGTTCGTCTTGCCGATGGCTCGCTGCGGACGATGGCCGACGCGCGCCGCCTGTTCCCCGATTTCGACATCACACGCTCATGGGATTTGCCCGATGTTCCCGTCCTGCCCGGCGATGAAGCGCTCGACGTCTATTTGCGTCGGCTCGGCTTCAGCGACGCGCAGCTCGACTACACTCAGCGCGGCTTTGCCGGGGCGTCCGCCGAGGCCATGCGTCATATCAGCGCGGCAGTCTCGCTCGACGAGATGCGCGATACGACCGCCGGATCGGGCGATTATCGCATCCTCGACGGCTATGATCGCCTGCTCGGCGCGCTGGCCGAAGGGCTGGATATCCGCCTGAATACGCCGGTCGAGACCATCGACTGGAGCGGCGACGGCGTCCGGGTGACGGCGGCGGGTGGTCAGGTGTTCGAGGCCGAGCGCGTCCTCATTACCCTTCCGCTCGGCGTGCTGAAGGCGGGTCGCGTCCGCTTCACGCCGGAACTCCCGGCGGACAAGCAGGCCGCCATCGATCAACTGACGGTTGGCCCGGCCATTAAGCTGGTCTATCGCTTTGACGCGCCGGTTTTGCCGCAGGGCGTGATGGCGCTCTATAGCGCGCTCAACCCGTGCATGTGGTGGTCGCCGTCGTATGGACACGCGGATGCCGCCGGGCAGGTGATGACCGCCTTCGTCACCGGCGACCGCGCCAGAGCGCTGCTGGCGCTCGGCGAGGACGGTGCGCTGGCGCAGGGCGTCGCCGTGCTGCGCGCCGAATTAGGCCAGCCTGACCTTTCGCCGTCGGCGGCGAAATGGGTCAACTGGGTTGACGATCCCTTCTCTTCAGGGGGCTACAGCGTCACGCCGCCGGGCGCGCGAGCAGCGCACGCGGCGCTGGCTGAGCCTGTTGTCAGCAAGCTCTACTGGGCGGGTGAAGCTGCCGCCGGGCCGACATGGAAAGCGTCGGTTCATGGAGCCTATTTCAGCGGTCGCCGGGCAGCCGGCGAAATCTTATCCATCCCGATCCAACAATGAGGCTAATGAAGTGTGATACGATGACCGCCACCAGATACGAACCTAAACAAAGACCGCAAGACCACGGGAGCTTGATCCGCGTTGTGCCTACGGCCCCCAAATATGC
>CAZZAO010000060.1:0-32174 GCA_964652205.1 uncultured Anaerolineaceae bacterium
TGGGGCGCTCTGGCGGCCCGCCGCCGAACAGCACGCGCCCCGCATCGGGTGGCTAACCGTCGGCGTTCAACAAAAGCCCTCTCACTGCTGCTAGCGCGGGAGAGGGCTGAGCCTGTAGCAGCCAATCCCCGAATTTACCAGATCAGGCTGCCGCCCGCGTTCAGGGCGAGGTTGCCGCCATCGACCGGGAGAATGACGCCGGTGATGAAAGCCGCCGCGTCCGAGACGAGGAACAGCACCGCGCCGACCACGTCCTCAGGCTGACCGAAGCGGTGCAGTGGAATCCCGGCGATCAGGTGATCGGGCAGCGCAGGATCAGTGGCCGGGTCGGACAGCCAGGCTTTGACCGCCGGACTCATCATCTGCGCCGGTTGAATGGCATTGACACGAATCCGGTGCTGCGCCCACTCAATCGCCAGCTCGCGCGTGAACGAATTGACGCCGCCCTTGCTGACACTATAGGCGAAATTGCCCCGTCCAAGCGCGGCGCTGGCCGCAATCGAACTGATGTTGACAATCGCCCCGCCGTCACCCTGCGCGATCATCCGCCGCCCCGCCGCCTGCGCGCACAGGAAATAGCCGGTCAGGTTGACGCTCAGGACGCGGTTCCAGTCGTCCAGACTCAGGTCTTCCGGCTTATAACGCGCGATCACGAACGGGTCGTTAATCAGGATATCGACGCGCCCGAAAACGCGGTCGACGTCCGCAAACAGATGATCGACCTCGGCCTGCTGGCTGATGTCGCAGTGAAACCCGGCCAGCTTGTGTCCAGACTCGGCAGCAAGCCGCGCCGTCTCGGCCATGCCGACATCGTTGACATCGGCGAGCGCGAGATCCGCCCCGAAGCGCGCCAGCCCGATGGCAATCGCGCGGCCCAGGCCGCTGGCCGCGCCGGTCACGACCGCGACGCGCCCGCTCAAATCGAATAGTTTATCCGGCATCCTCATCCTCGCGTTTCGAGTCATGCCCCAATTTCGGTTTCCGGGCAGCCGCCTTGCTCATCTCCTGCGCCGGCGGCGAATAGCTCTTGAGAATCCGCTCGTAAGCGCCCTTCAGATGCTCCTCGATGGCCTCCAGCGCCTGCGCTTCGTCGCGCGAGCGCAGAATGTTCAAAATCCGCTGGTGGTCGGTCACAATGTACTGGCTGAAGTCGGCGTTGACCACGTTGCGCGAGAGCAGGAAGATATGAATCTGCGGACGCAGCATCAGCCACATATTGAGCAGGCGCTTGTGACCGCTGGCCTCGCAGATCAGCTCATGGAAGCGGGTATCGAGTTCGGCAGCTTCCTGAGTGGTGATTCCGCGCGCCAGGCATACGCCCATCTCTTCGATCACCGTCTGCATCTCATCGAAATAATGCTCGTCCGCCTGCCGGATGGCCTGCCTGACGGCCAGTTGTTCCAGCGCCAGCCGCAGGCTGTGAACTTCATCGAGGTCTTCGAGCGACAGCCGTGCCACAGTCGCGCCGCGATGTGGCTCGCGGATCACCAGCCCTTCACGCTCAAGCTGGGCCAGCGCCTCACGCACGGGGCCACGACTCAGGCCGAGGACCGACGCCAGCACTTCCTCACGCAGCCGCTCGTTGGGGGCGAGATAGCCGCTGTAAATGGCTTCACGCAGATGATCGACGATGTCTTCGGCAAGGCTTCGCCTGGGATGTGGAGCCAGAACATTCGACAGGTCTTCAACCGGCATAACAGGACTCCCCATGCTCAATCATTTCAACCCAACCGTCGTGCCTGATTTGTGAATTGTAAACGAAAAACAAAAATCAGCAATTTTCGTCAAGCCCTCACCCACCCTGACGGCGCGGCTGGCGCTATAATAACGCCAGTTGTAAACAGTTTACAATTCGGTTTTGCCGCCTGATTCCTCTCTGGAGATTTGCCGATGCCTATCGAATTTGGTCTTGGAATGCGCTCGCGTCCGACCACCGAACAGCTTGTGACATGGATGGAAGTCCTCGACGAAAGCCTGCCGCTGCTGCAAAACGACTACGAGAGTCTATGGATCAGCGATCATCTTTTCTGGAGCGACATCCCGACGATGGAAGCCTGGACGACGCTGGCCTATATGGCGGCGCGCTGGCCGCAGTTCAGGATCGGCCCGATTGTCCTCGGCCAGAGCTACCGCAACCCGGCGCTGCTGGCGAAGATGGCCGCCACGCTGCAATTTCTGACCGGTGGTCGCTTCATGATGGGGATCGGCGCGGGCTGGAAAGAGGACGAGTATCACGCCTATAACTATCCGTTCCCCGCGCCCGGCGTCCGCGTCGAACAGTTGATCGACACGCTCGAAATCATGAAGCGGCTGTGGACGCAGCCGGGCAAGGTCAGCTACGAAGGCAAGCAGTACCGGATCACGGATGCCTATCTTGAGCCGAAGCCGAATCCCGTGCCGACGCTGGTGCTCGGCGGCTCTGGCGACCGGATGCTCGGCGTCGCCGCAAAGTATGCCGACTGGTGGAACCTGACCGAAGTCAGCTTCGAGCGCTACGCCAACCGGCTGGCCGCGCTGCGCGTCGCCTGCGAGAAGATCGGGCGCGATCCCGACTCGCTGCGTTACAGTTGGTGGGGCCGTCTGATCGTCGGCAAGACCGAGGCCGAGGCGTTGGAGCGCGGCGAAGGCGTCTGGACGTGCGACAACTGCATCATCGGCACGCCGGAGCAGTGTATCGAGCAGATGCTGGCCTATGTCGATCTCGGCGTGACCTACTTCATGACGATGCTGCCTGACCTGCCCAACCGCGAAGTCATCGCGCAGGTCACTGAGGAGATTCTACCGAAAGTCCGCGCGGCGGGGAAGTAATCGACCGCATCGAAGCTCGCCTTCACCGCCGGTGGCTAAAAGTCCACCGGCGGTAAAACCGCATTTATCTCCATTCTCTGTTTCCTGTGGAGGTTCATAGAACGAATGTCTTGACTCTCAAGCGGCTTGAGGGTTTATCCTTCAGGCATTGACGAGACAGACACCTGAAAGCGGCAGATGATCAAAATCGGCGAGTTCTCCAAACTGGCGCAGGTTCCGGTTCCGACACTGCGCTATTACGATCAGGTCGGCCTGCTCAAACCAAGCGAGGTCGATGCGCTGACTGGCTATCGCTACTACGCCATCAACCAGCTTCCGCGCCTCAATCGTATCCTCGCGCTCAAGGGACTCGGCTTCTCGCTCGAGCAGATCGCCGCCGCGCTCGACGAAGGGCTGACGCCGGACGAGATGCGCGGGATGCTGCGCCTGCGTCATGCGCAGATCAGCCAGCAGTTGGCGCAGGCGCAAAGCCAGCTCACCGAGGTCGAGGCGCGTCTGCAACAGATCGAGCGCGAGGACAGGTTCTCGACCTACGATGTCATTCTCAAGCGGGTCGCGCCGCTGCTGGTCGCATCGGTGCGGGCGATTCTGCCGACACATGGCGATGTCGGGAGCCTGTACGGCGAAGTCTATCAGGCGCTTGGCCCCCACGTTTTTGATGCTCTCGGCCCGCATCCCGGCGAGGACGGCACGACGCTGGTGCTGTGGTATGACACCGAATTCAAAGACCATGATGTTGACGGCGCTGCCGCCTTCATGCTTCGCTGCCGCGTGCCGGAAAACGAGCGCATGAAAGTCCACGAGCTACCCGCCGCGACGGTCGCCGCTGCCGTCCATCACGGTTCCTATGAAACACTCGGCAACGCCCATCATGCCGTCATCGGCTGGATCGACGCCCACGGCTACCGAATCGCCGGGCCGGATCGGGAGCTTAACCTGCATAATGAGCTGCCGATTCGCCGCGACAACCCGGCTTACGTGACCGAAGTTCAATACCCGGTCGAAAAAATTGGCTGACGATTCGACCGGACAATTTACTCCGCCTTCATCTATACAGGAGCAGCAGCAATGTTCACCACTGAGCCGAAGATTGACACGCGCAGCGATCAGCCCTACGCGGGTATTCGCCTGAAGACATCCGCGCAGGAACTGGGCAACGTCATTCCGCAAAATGTCGACGCAGTCTTTGACTGGCTGGGTCAGCAGGGGATTGAGGCGACGGGCGCGCCGTTCATCCGCTACTACGTGATCAACATGGCCGATAGGATGGACGTCGAGATCGGCGTGCCAGTCGCCGTCCCGGTCGCGGGAAATGACCGGATTCAGTCGGGCGTGCTGCCTGCTGGACGCTATGCCTCGCTGGTTTACCGGGATGTGACGCGCGGCGAAGAAGGCAACCGGGTGCTGATCGAGTGGGCGAAGGATCAGGGGCTGACGTGGGATAACTGGCCGGTTCCAGACGGGGATGCTTTCGCCAGCCGCTACGAAATCTTTCTCAGCGGGCCGCAGGATGATCCCGACCCGCATCAGTGGGATACCGAGGTGGCAATTCGGCTGGCGGATGAGTAAGACGGCCCTCACCCCCTGCCCCTCTCCCGGTGGGAGAGGGGTGAAGCAAATGCCGCATGTGGTGACTGCGGTTCAATGGACGAATTTCAAATGCGTCCTGAAGGTTCAGTCATATCGATCTGGTATCTCGCCTGCGTTATGATGGTCATCAGAGTATGGTAGTTTCGAGGACGGATAACGGATGATGGACGATCTGGACTTTGAGGAAAACCACTTCAAGGACATCGCGCCGCCGCAGATGGCCTATTTCGGCGGGCCGGGCAAGATGCTGATTCCGAGCCGCGCCACCGTCGAGGCTGTGATCCGGCGCATCCCTGAGAGCAAGGTGCTGACGACCGACCGGCTGCGGAGAAAGCTGGCCGACGACTTCGGCGTTCAGGGAACCTGCCCGGTGACGACGCGCAAAATTCTCCGGCTGATCGCCAGTGACGCGCAAGGCGCGGCCTACTGGCGCATCGTCAAGCAGAATGGCGAGCTGATCGACAGCTTTCCCGGCGGCGTCGGCGCGCAGGCTGCCCTGCTTGAGGGCGAGTGTATCGCCATCAACAGCAAGGGCAAGGCTCCGAAGGTTGAGGCGCTCAGGGATAAACTCGCGCAGATCAAGTAACGAGTTCTGCGATAATCTCAAGCAAATGTAGCCGCGCCGCCGGTGGCTAAAAGCTCACGGGTTATGAAGCCCGGGCTGGCTTCAGCCAGCTCAAGGCAAGATGCGTATGTGAGATGATTTTGTGTCCCTTCAAGGGACTCAGGTTTCGCAAGGCTTTGAGCCTCTGGCGGGACGAAGGCACATAAAAGGCTCCCCGATGGGAGCCTTTTGTTCACACAGGCCGTTGGGCGACTACTTCTCGGCCACAATCGGATTGGTCAGCGTGCCGAGACCCTCGATGATGACGGAGCAAACGTCGCCATCCCTGAGCCAGCGCGGCGGCTTACGCGCCATGCCGACGCCGGGGGGCGTGCCGGTCGAGACGACGTCACCGGGATTGAGCGTCATGACTTCGCTCAGAGCGGCAACTAACGCCGGAACCTTGAAAATCAACTGGCTGGTATTCGAGTCCTGAAGCGTCTCGTCGCCGATGGTCAGCCTGATGCTCAGGTTGTGCGGATTCGGCACTTCGTCGGACGTGGTCAGCGCTGGCCCCATCGGCGCGAAGGTGTCGAAGGACTTGCCCATCGTCCACTGGCTGGTGCGGCCCTGATAGTCGCGGGCGCTGACGTCGTTGACCGGCAGATAACCGGCGACGTAGGCGAGCGCGTCGGCCTCGGAGACATGTTTGGCTGTCTTGCCGATGACGAAGCCAAGCTCGGCCTCATAGTCGGGCTGGCTGCTGACCTTCGGCAGCACGACGGCCTGACCGTGGGCGGCGACGGCATTATCGTACTTGGCGAACACGACCGGGAATTTGGGCAGCGGCTGGCCGGTTTCCTCGGCGTGATCCTTATAGTTCAGGCCGATGCAGATCACTTTGCCGGGTTTAGGAACCGGGCTGAGGAGTTTAACGCTGCTGAGAGGAATCGTCTGGCTGCCGAGCGCGGCCTTCGCCTTCGCCAGATTGGCCTCGCCGCCCGCCAGAAAAGCGTTCATCTCGGTCGGCAGGCCGGGAACGGCGTCGTTCAGGTCAACGACGCCGTCGCCGACCAGCGCGCCGATGTGAGTCGCGCCGTTACGAATGAAGGATACCAGTTTCATGTTATGTCCTTGCTCAGAGTAACCACAGATAAGGATGCTCAATCGCTTGCTTGACCGCCTGAAGGAAGCGCGCCGCTGGAGCGCCGTCCACCAGACGATGATCGAACGTCAGACTCAGGAACATCATATGTCGGATAGCGACCGTTTCCGCGTCAGCATCCATGACCACCTGCTTCGGCACGATCCGCCCGACGCCGAGAATGGCGCACTGCGGCAGATTGATAATCGGCGTGAAAGCGTCAATGTCGTACATGCCGAGGTTGGTGATGGTGAACGTGCCGCCAGCCATGTCGTCGCCAGAGACACTGCCGCTGCGCGCCCGCTCGATCAGCGCCGCTGACTCGCGGGCAAGCGCGCGCAGGCTCTTGATCTGAACATCGCGCACCACCGGCACGAGCAGGCCGCGCTCGCTATCGACCGCAAGGCCGATATCCACCGCCGCCGAGTGAACGATGTCATCGCCGTCGATCCGCGCGTTGAGCGCTGGATAGTTTACCAGCGTTTCGGCGGTCAATTTCGCCAGAATATCATTATAGCTCGGCGTCGGCTGCCCGGTCGCCGCCGCGTCCTGCTTGAGCCGCTTACGGATGCCGACCATTTCGGTGGCATCGGCTTCGGTCGTCAGCGTGACCGGCGCGGCAGTGTGGACGCTGGCCGACATCCGCGCGGCAATCGTCCTGCGTATCGAGGTCATCGGCGCGCGGATGTCGCCGACCCTCGCTCCCGCCTCAGGGCGGGGAGTGGGAGAGGGGCTTAGGGTTCTGTCTGCGGTGTCCTGAGCGGCGGGCGAAGGCGCAGCGGCGGCTTCGACGTGCGCCCTCTCGATCCGCTTGCCCGGCATCGAAGCTGCAAGCTGGTCGAGATCGACCTTGAGTTCTTCAGCCACGCGGCGCGCGACCGGCGAGACTCTCGCCGCAGCGGCGGCTTGCTGCTCGGCGGCGGCGCGGATATCGCGCTCGATGATGCGCCCGCTGCTGCCGCTGCCTTTGAGCGCGAGCCAGTCGATGCCCAGCTCGCCAGCGACCCGGCGGGCGCGCGGGCTGATCGTCGGGTAGGCGCGACCGTTTGAACCGCTCACCCCCGGCCTTTCTGATGGTTCGCTGGCGTTCGGCAGCGGCGTCATGGTGTCGTCGGACAGCTCGGACGGCGCAATCGCTTCTTCCGCGACAGGTATTGCCTGCGCCTCTCTCCCGGCGGTGGGAGAGGGGTTGGGGGTGAGGGCAGCCTCAAACGGCGGCTTTTCGCCTGGCTGCACCAGATAGGCCAGCAGGCCACCGACCGGAACCATCACGCCCGGCGCGGGCGAATCTGGCGGAATCCGCAGAATGCCGCTGTCGAACGATTCGATTTCGTTGATCGCCTTGTCGCTCTCGACCGTGAAGACGATCTCGCCTTCCTTAACCGAATCCCCGTCCTTCTTCAGCCACTCGACGACGCTGCCTTCTTCCATCGTCCAGCCGAGGCGGGGCATGACTATTTCAGTTGCCACGAATCGCTCCTCTTTATTCCGCCAGCAGCGCCTGAATCGACTCGACGACGGCCTTCGTGTCGGGGACGATGGCGGCTTCGAGCGCCGGGCTGTAAGGTGTCGGCGTGTGCTGGCCGTTCAGACGGCGGATCGGCGCGTCGAGGTCGTCGAACCCCTGATCCATCACCTGAGCGGCGATCTCCGCGCCGATGCCGCACGGCTGGAACGTCTCATCAACGACGATCAGCCGCCCGGTCTTGTGAACCGATTCGAGGATCGTGCCAATGTCGAGCGGAGCCAGCGTGCGCGGGTCGATGACTTCAATCGACCGCCCCTCTTTCGCCAGCAGGTCGGCGGCTTCGAGCGCCTTCGGAACCATCGAGCCGACGGCGACAACGGTGGCTTCGTTCCCGGCCCGGCTGATACTGGCCTGCCCGAAGGGGATAGTGTATTCCTCTTCCGGCACGGGGCCTTTGCGATTGTAGAGGTTCTTGTGTTCGAGGAACATCACCGGGTCATCGCTGCGGATGGCCGTCTTGAGCAGCCCCTTCGCGTCGTAAGGCGTGGTCGGCACGACGACGCGCAGGCCGGGGATATTGACGAACATCGGGAAGTAGCTGCCCGAATGATGCGTCGCCGCCGAGCCGCCAATGCCAATCGCGCCGCGCAGGACAATCGGCATCTTGAGCCGCCCGCTGCTCATATACTGCATCTTGGCGATCTGATTGAAGATTTCGCCGATGCTGTCGAGGATAAAATCGACGAACATGAAGTCGACAATCGGGCGCGTGCCGGTCATGGCCGCGCCGCAGCACATGCCGACGAATCCGCGCTCGACAATCGGTGTGTCACGCAGGCGTTCCGGGCCATACAGCTCGTACAGGCCCTGCGTGGTGTTCCAGTTGCCGCCGCGCTCGCCGATCCCTTCGCCGACGACGAAAATCGTCGGGTCTTTCGCCATCTCTTCCGCCAGACCTTCACGGCCTGCCGCAATATACGTCAGCTCGCGCATTGTCATGTGTTTACTCGTTGAATGAATAGACCCGGCTCTAAACTTCTGCTGTTCATCTAACCTCTCCCCCTCTGCCCCCTCCCCGCAAGCAGGGAGGGGGAACATCAGTTGAGTTATGAGGGGATCGAAGCGAAGTGGTAAACGTCCGCTACAACACCTTACTGCGCGCTGTAGATGTAGTTTGTGGCCGTCGCGCCGTCGGGATAGGGGCTGTTTTTGGCGAACTCTGCGGCCTCAGCGACAATGGCCTTGATGTCATCGTCAATCTGGACGAAATCCTCTTCAGCCGCAAGGTTCATCTTCAGCGCCCGCTCACGCAGCGACAAAATCGGATCGCGGTCTTTCCACGACGCCACTTCTTCCTGCGTCCGATAACCGGCATCGCGCATCCCTTCAGCATGAGCACGGGTGCGGTAGGTCTTGCATTCGATGAAGGTCGGGCCGCCGCCCGCGCGAGCGCGAGCAATCGCCTCGCCCGCCGCCTGGTAGACCGCGATCACGTCATTCCCATCGACCGCGCAGGTTGGGATGCCATAGGTAGCGACGCGCTCGGCGGTGTCGGTATTTCGGGTCGCGTAGGCGAACGGCACTTCCGTGGCGTACATATTGTTCTCGTTGACGAAAATCACCGGCAAATCCCAGATTGCCGCCAGATTGACGCCTTCGTGCAGCGCGCCGTTGTTGAACGCGCCATCGCCGAAGAAGGCCACGCCGACCTGATCGGTCTTGCGCAGCTTGAAGCTGTAGCCTGCGCCAGTCGCCTGCAAAATGCACGGGCCGACGATGCCGCTGGTCCCCATCATGCCGCGCTCAGGCGAGAACAGGTGCATACTGCCGCCACGTCCGCGCGAGACGCCGGTGGCGCGACCGTACAGTTCGGCGATTAGCTCGCGCGGCGGCACGCCCTTTGCCAGCGCATGGCCGTGACCGCGATGGGTGCTGAAGACCGCGTCATCGTCGCGCAGGTGAGCGCAGACGCCGGACGCCACGGCTTCCTCGCCAACGTAGGTATGGCACGCGCCGGGGATCAGGCCCGCCTGATGCGATTTAGCAAGCTGCTCCTCGGTGCGGCGGATCGTCAGCATCGTTCGATAGAGCTGAAGTGCTTCCTCTTTTTTGATGCCTGTGACATCCCACATGGGACATGATCTCCTTCAATGAACGGGTCAGGCCGTTTCGATCTCATTCACCGGCGTGCGTGGGTGTTCTCCCCGAAGCACGCGAACAATCTCCTGCGCGCCCTTGACGTGGACATCCACATCGGCTTCCAGTGAATACCAGGCGGCGTGCGGCGTCACCAGAATGCGCGAGTCATTTCGCAGCGGCGAGTCAGCGGGCATCGGTTCGCGCTCCAGAACGTCAAGCGCCGCCCCGGCGATGCGGTTGCTGCGGATGGCCTCGATCAGCGCGTCCGTGTCAACCAGCGCGCCGCGCGCCGTGTTGACGAGGTAGGCAGTCGGTTTCATCAGCGCCAGCGTCCGCGCGTTGATGATGTGATAGGTCGTCTCGTTGTGCGGCGCGTGCAGCGAGAGATAGTCTGACTCTCGCAGCAGCGTGTCGAGATCAACCAGCGGCGCCGGGTTCGGCGGCAGCGCGTCCGGCAGGATGTAGGGATCGTTGGCGATAACGCGCATCCCCAGCGCTGCTGCCTTGACCGCCGCCGCCTGACCGATGCGCCCATAACCGAGCAGGCCGATAGTCTGCTGATTCAGCCGCGCAATCGACCTCACCTGATTAATATCCCACCACGCGCCCCGTTCGACCTGGTCAAACAGGGTCGGCAGGCGGCGAGCATAATTCAGCAGCAGCGCGATGGCATGAGTCGAGACTTCATCAATCGAATAGTCAGGGACGTTTGTGACCCAGATGCCTTTGCGCGTCGCGGCGGGAATATCGATAGCATCGACGCCGACGCCGACGCGCGTGATGACCTTGCAGCACTCCAGCCGGTCGATAATTTCTGGCGTAACCTGGTTGAGCGTGACCATCAGCGCGTCGGCCTGACGCGCCGCTTCGAGAGCTTCCGGCGTCTCCAGCGTCGCGGTATGGATCACCTCGATGCCAGCGGCTTCGAGAATCGGACGCTCAATGGCGAGTCCCTCAGGGGATGCGTAGGCAATGACGACAGTTGGCACTGAACACTCCGTCTGCTTGAGACACGATAAAGCTGGCGCGAGTAGAAACCTCACGCCGGGACGCCGGACGTTGATGAGATCAGCAGCAGGTCAGCAAAACGGACATCAAAAACTGTTTTCTGTTAACAATGTGCAATTGATGTCCTCTACTATAGCTTTGAAGCGAAGGCGCGTCAATCAGCGATTGGCCTCAAAGCGCGCCAGCTTGGCCTTAAATCCGGGCCGGTCGAGCACCGGACGATTGATGACGTTCTCCGGCACTTCGCCGCGCGCCGCCCTGAGAATCCCGCTCATCGCCGCCGCTGAAATCTTCAGTCCGCCGTCGATGGTCGCGGGCAGCCAGTGAGGAGTGAGGATGACGTTATCCATCTGAATCAGCGGGTTTTCGACCGGCAGCGGCTCTTCCTCGAACACGTCCAGCCCGGCTCCGGCGATGCGGCGCTCGCGCAGCAGCTCGATCAGCGCGTCCTGATCGACCAGCTCGCCGCGCGCGACGTTGACAAAGTAGGCGGATGGCTTCATCGCAAACAGATGCTCGCGGCGGATCATGCCGCGCGTATCGGGACGCAGGCTCGGATGCAGGCTGACGTAGTCCGACTCGCGGAACAGTTCGTCAAGCGAGGCCAGCCGGATGCCCAGTTTTTCAACTTCCGCCGGATCAGCGTGCGGCGAATAGGCCAGAATCTTCATCTCGAAGGGCGCAACCAGCCGGGCCAGCTCGCGCCCGCTCCGCCCCATGCCGACAATGCCAAGCGTCTTATACTCGATATCCTGGCCGCGAATGCTGCCCTGCAAGTCCCATCGGCCTGTCCGCGCCGCTCTTTCCTGCTCCGGCAGCCGCTTGGCAAGCGCCAGCATCAAGGTCAGCGCTGCCGAGGCTGTCCCATGCGTCAGCGCGTCGGGCGCGTTGAACAGCGCCACGTCGTTATCGGTACAGGCCTGCACGTCGAGCTTGTCGTAGCCAGCTCCGGCGCGCGCGATGACGGTCAGGTTTTGCGCGCCCTCGGCAAAGGTGCTCGGCTTGATCCACGGACGGACAACGTAGATGCCGTGGGCGTTGGCGATGTGGTGCGGCGCGATCAATAAGGAATAATAGCGATTGTAGTAGTCGGGATCAGCGCGGCCAGGCGCAAGATCGCGCATAAATTCGTATTCCATATAAGGAAGCGCGTCGAGCTGATCGAGCCTCAGCCCTTCCCGATCCGCATTCCCGTCAATATCCAGTAGGTCACCAGTCAGCGCCAGCCGAAACGTTTGCATTCGCTCATCCCACAGGCGTAAAAAGGATAAACAACCGCTGATCTGCGGCAACGGTCAAATCTTGTAAACAGTTTACAGAGAATTGGAGTATAGCAGCGCGCGCCGCTTTGTCAATCGACAGGCACGCAATCGGCAATTTGCACTATCTGGCCGGACGAACATTTGACAGCGGCTGCCTTTTCGCATAAACTGCCAGCAGTGCATGTTAATTGTTAACCGTTGACATTGCCGATGGATACAATCCGGTGGCCTGCGCCGCGCCGGAAAAATATCAGCTCAGTTTACCGCAACAAATCACCCTTTAAGGAGCAATGATGTCTCACAGCATTTACGGTCAAGGCAAGAGTATTTCGCGCCGCAGTTTCCTGCGCGGCGCGGGCGTGGCTGCCGCCGGTGGCTTCGCCGCTGCGTCTGGCTTTCCGCACTTCGCCTTTGCGCAGGATGCCACGGCAGCAGCCGATATCAAGGGGACGAGCCTGACGATTCTCTGGCTGGAACCGTCGATTGTCGCCTCGAAGGAAACGCGCGAGAAGGCGATGCAGGACTGGGCGGCAGCGGCGGGCGTCAACCTGACGCTGGAAACCATCGCCCTCGACAAGCTGGCCGAAAAGCTGGCGACGATGGCCGAACTGAAGAGCGGCGCTGATCTAGTCGAAATGTACTCGATGGACGTGGCGGTGAATGCCCCGGTCATGAGCGACCTGACCGCGCTGGCGACTGAACTCGACAAGCCGCTCGGCGGCTGGTACGACGGCCCCAAGAGCGTCTGCATCCGCGAAGACGGCACCTGGCGCGCGCTGCCGATGGCGATCTTCGGCCAGTACTGGCACTACCGAACTGATCTCTGGGAATCGGTCGGCGAAACAGCCTGGCCGGACACCTGGGAAGGGCTGCACGCCATCGGCACCAAGCTCAAGGCCGCTGGCACGCCGATTGGTTTCTCGCTTGGGCCGGCGGTCACAGACGGCGCAACGCACTGCTACTCGCTGCTGTGGAGCTACGGGGGCAAGGAGTTCGAGGAAGACGGCAAGACCATCGCGCTCGACTCGCCGGAGACGATGGCCTGCCTCGAGTTCTTCCAGACGTTCTACCATGATGCTCTGGCTGAAGATGCCTTCGGCTGGAATGAAACCGGCAATAATCAGGCCTTCCTGTCGGGTTCCATCGCCGCGACCAACAACGCCAATACGATCTACACCGGGTTACAGAAGAATGCCCCTGATCTGGTCGGCAAGGTCAGCCTCGGCAAGACGCTGGCAGGCCCGGCGGGCGCATTCCAGTACATGAGCATGGACTACTGGGGCATCCCAACCTATTCATCAAACCCGGCGGCGGCGCAGGCGTTCCTGCGCGACAGCTTCTACACGCTGCCGTTCCAGTCCGCCTGGACGAAGTCGGGCAATGGCTACAACCTGCCCGCCTTTGCCGGTCTGGAAAGCTCTGACGAGCCGTGGCCGACCGACCCGAATCTCGCCGGCGCGCGCACGCTCGCCAAGACGGCGCGGATGCCCGGTTCGCCCGGCCCCTTCACGACCGCCGTCGGCCAGAGCATGAACAAGTTCCTCATCATCAACATGTTCGCGGCGGTGGCGCAGGGAACCGCGCCGAAAGACGCAATTGCCGCAACCGTCGATGAGATGAACAACATCCTCAAGGGTCAATAACGGGCGATGCAAGTGGATCGCCTCAAAGCAGGCGCGAACGCCGCAAGTACGCCGACCAGCGGCGGCTTGCGGCGCTGGTTCAGGCTCGAAAGCACGCAGGGCTACCTGATGGTAGCCCCTGCGGTGCTCTGGCTCGTCGTGCTGCTGGCCTACCCGTTCGTCCTGGCGATCTGGCTGGCCTTCACCGATAAAAAGGTCGGCACGCCGGGGACGTTTAACGGCATCCAGAATTTTGTTGTCCTCTGGGAAAGCGGAATTTTCCGCACGGCCCTGTTCAATACCATCTACTACACCGCCGTCACGACGGTCTTCAAGGTGATCCTCGGCTTCGGGCTGGCGCTGCTGCTGAACCAGACGTTCATCGGTCGGCGCGTCGTCCGCGCGGTGCTGCTGCTGCCGTGGATCGTCCCGACCGTCCTAAGCTCGATGGCTTTTTTGTGGATGTTCGACTCGAATTTAAGCAGCCTGAACTGGCTGTTGAGGGGTCTCGGCATGGCCCCGGTTCCGTGGCTGTCTAAGCCGCAGACCGCCATGATCAGCATCATGATCGTCAACATCTGGCGCGCGATTCCGTTCTTCGCCATCACCACGCTGACGGCGCTCCAGACTGTGCCTGCCGAGTTGTATGACGCCTCGGCCATCGACGGCGCGGGCAGGCTGCGCCAGCTCTGGAGCATCACGGTTCCGCTGGTCAAGCCGATTCTCGCCATCGTCATGATCGTCTCGGTTATCGGCACCTTCTCGGACGTGCAGGTGGTCGCGTCGCTGACGGACGGCGGGCCGCAGAACAGCACGCAGGTTCTGGCGACGCTCAGTTACAGCATCGGCCTGCAATCGGGCCAGCTTGGACAGGGCGCTGCCGTCGCGCTGCATATGCTGCCCTTCCTGATTTTGATGGTCGTCTGGGAAGTCTGGAGCTTGCGGAAGGCACAGCAATGACCGCCGCCACTGTTTATTCCTCACCGCTGAAAAGGACGCGCCCGAATCCCTGGGTCAAGCGGATTCGGCGTCTGTTGACCCTCTACATCCCGCTGCTGATCGTCCTGGTCATCATGCTGCTGCCGTTCTATATGATGGCGGTCACGTCGGTTAAGTCCAACCCGGAGATGTTCAAGAAAACCGTCAGCCCGTTCTGGCCGACGCAGCCGACGATTGAACACTGGGTCAGCCTGCTGACGGATACCAGCTTCCCACAGTGGTTCGCCAACACGACCTACATCGCGGTGGCAAGCACGGCCCTGACCATCCTGATCTCCGTCCCGGCAGCCTACAGTCTGGCGCGGCTGCGTTACCGGGGCCGCTCGACTCTGAGCGCGCTGATCTTCATCAGTTACCTTGTCCCAACAACCCTGCTGTTCATCCCGATGGCGCAGGTCGTCAGCCAGCTTCAACTGCTGAATCAGCGCGAGGCGCTGATTATCGTCTACCCGACCTTCCAGATTCCCTTCTGCGTCTGGCTGATGATCGGCTACTTCCGCACCATCCCCGTCGAGCTTGAGGAATGCGCCCAGATCGACGGGGCGACCCGCTGGCAGTCGTTACGGCTGATCGCGCTGCCGCTGGCGACACCGGGAATCATCACGGCCATCATCTTCGCCTTCACGCTGGCCTGGAATGAGTTCATCTACGCGCTGGTGCTGGTCACGGCGCAGTCGATGCGGACGATTCCGGTCGGCGTGCTGACTCAGCTTGTGCAGGGCGACCTGTACTTCTGGGGGCCGCTGATGGCGTCAGCGCTGCTCGGCTCGATCCCGGTCGTCGTCCTGTTCTCGTTCTTCGTCGAGAACTACGTCGCCGGCCTGACCGCAGGCGCGATGAAAGGGTAAAACGGCTCTCATCCCCGCTCCTTGAGGGCGGCTAAGGGGGAGAGATAGCCGGTCAATCGGGCCTCGACAAAAGAAAAAACAAAAGCGGCCCGACTTCAACAGGGCCGCCTTTTGTTTTCGCGCCTCAGGAAAACGCTCACGTATTCTGCCGCTTCACTTCACGTCTCTCGCGGGGGAAAGGCGCCGGAGAGCAGGCCGCTGAGGTCGGTGGCGACACAGTTCGACAGACGCGCCAGACAGCGAGCGCGCTGGCAGGTTTGATTGACAAAGCCCGCAATCTCATCTACACTCCAGATTGTTAACAGTTTACAATTCGCAGGATTGGTTGACAGGATTCAAGTCTTTATTTAAGGCTCCCAGGCATGACAGTCGTCGCCCGCGCCGGACGTCTCGACGCGGAAAACCCTCGACCTCAGACACGGCCTGAACTGTGGAAGCTGCGGCGCTGGTCGCGGATCGCCGCTTTCAAGAGCGGCTGACACGCAGAGAGCTATGAGTCCCGGTTATTCTTCATCCCTGTCAGGAAAGGATCATGGTGTCACATCCCCTTTTTGATCTGAGCAACCGCGTTGCGGTCGTGTCCGGCGTCGCGCAGGGCATGGGCCGGTCGATGGCGCTGGCCTTCGCCGAATCAGGCGCAGACCTCGTCATCGTTGACCTGAACGAAGCAGGCGCGCAGAAGACCGCCGAAGAAATCGAGGCGCTTGGTCGTAAAGTCATTCCGCTCGGCATCGACATCACCGATCACGATCAGGTACGCCAGATTTTCTCGGTCGTCGATCAGGAATTCGGGCGCATCGACATCCTCGGCAACGTCGCTGGCCCCGGTTTCCTCAGCCACCCGGAAGACATCCCGCTCGACAAATTCGAGTATGTCATCAACGGCCTGCTGACCGCGCGTTTTCTCGCCTGTCAAGAAGCGGGCAGGCGAATGCTGGCGCAGGGCAAAGGCAGCATCATCAATATCGGCTCACTGGCGAGTATCACCGCCCTCGGTCGCGGCAATTTCGCCTACAGCGTCGGCATGGGCGGCGTCGCCATGATGACCCGCGAGCTGAGTACCGAATGGGCCGGGCGCGGCGTGCGCGTCAATGCCATTCTGCCCGCACAGGTGCTCAATCCCGGCCTGAAAGAGCGGATGGCTGCCGACCCGAACCTTGAGGCTCAGTTCCTCAGAGGCATCCCTGCCGGTCGCTTCGGCCAGCCTGACGACATCAAGGGGCTGGCGATTTTCCTGGCCTCGGACGCTTCAGCCTGGATTACCGGCGCGCTGATCCCGATGGACGGCGGCAATCTGGCGGTGAACGCCGGTGGCACGGTCGGCCCGCGCAAGGCGTAAAGCAAACTCAAGGACTGAGGGCCGAGGACTGAGTAAAAGCAGGTTCAGTCATTCGATTCATCTTCACTCCGGCGTTGTGTTAGACCGGGATTATCTCAGCAGAATTGAAACAATTCTGGCGGCGAGAACGCGGCTTTCAATGAGCCAGCCCATGCTTTACTCGGCTTTTGGTTCTCATTTCTCGGTTCTTTACTGGGACTGACAGGAGCGAATCTGTTGTCGATGAATACCACGTCACTGGTCAATCGCGCGTTACAAAAGATGCGCCGGGGCGAAGCCGCCGTTGGCACGACCTGCGGCCTCGGCTCGCCGATTGCCTGCGAGCAGCTTGCGCGCGCGGGCTTCGACTTCGTCATGGTCGATACGCAGCACGGCGCGTTCAATGACGAGTCGGCGGCGCACGCCTTCCGCTACATCGCCCTCGGCGAAGCCACGCCGATGGCGCGCGTGAGCTGGAACGACTTCGGCGCGATTGGCCGCCTGCTCGACCGCGGCGCGATGGGCATCATCGTGCCGATGGTCAACACCGTCGAAGAGGCGCGCGCCGCCGCCGCCGCCATGCGCTTCCCACCGCGCGGCGGACGCTCGACCGGCGGCATTCACTCGATTCACTATGGCCCGGATTACGATCAGTGGATCAACGACCAATTGTTTCTCGCCGTCCAGATCGAGACGGTGCAGGCCGTCGAACACGCCGAGGAAATTCTCGCCGTCGATGGCATTGACGGCTGCTGGATCGGCCCTGCCGACCTCGCCAAGTCGATGGGCGCGGATCGCAGCACGGCGAAAGGCAAGGAAGATCACTTCCAGATGTGCCTGCGCGTGGCCGAAGCCTGCAAGAAAACCGGCACAGTCGCGGGCATCTCCGGCGATCTTGACATCAGCCTGTGGCTCAGGAATGGTTTCCGCTTCGTCACAGCGGCTTACGACGGCGGCCTGATGCTCGACGGCGCGCGTCACGCACTCGAAATCGTCGGCAAGACGCTGTCAGAGTCGGCCAGCGCCCATCTGTAATTACTCTCACCTCGGCCCTTCTCCCCGGAAGGAGCGGGGCGAAAAGCAGCGGTGAGGAGCGACCAGAGGCTATTTCATAACTTCCCGGATGTGGGATTCACATTCGTTCAGGCAACCCCTTCCCGCATCGACTGGCGCTTTCTCCCCTCGCCCGGTGGGCGAGGGGCCGGAGACGAGGGGGCAACAGGAGCATCCGCATGGCAAAATATAAAGTCGTCATTACCGATTTTGGCTCACCTGAGAATGAGATTGAAGACGCCGAGCTGCGCGCGTCCGGCCTCGATTACGAGCTGGTACGGCTGCAAGCCTCGACGGCGGAGCAGTTGCTTCCGGCGGTCAAGGACGCCGACGCGCTGATCGTCCAGTGGGCTAAGATCGACCGTCAAGTGATCGAAGCGCTGGAAAAGTGCAAGGTCATCTCGCGCTACGGCATCGGCGTTGACATGATCGACCTCAAGGCGGCGGGCGAGCGCGGCATCCCGGTCGCCAACGTCAACGATTACTGTTTCGACGAAGTCAGCACGCACACGCTGACTTTCCTGCTCATGCTCAATCGCCACCTGCTCGAACATCATCAGTTCGTCAAGGCGGGCAACTGGGGCAAGTCAGCCCTGACCGCCACGCCGCCTAACCGACTGGAATTGCAGACGGTCGGCATCGTCGGCATGGGCAATATTGGCCGCGCGGTCGTCCGCAAAGTCAAGCCGTTCGTCGCCAACATCATCGCCTTCGACCCCTACCTGACGCCGGAAAAAGCCGCCGAGATCGGCGTCGAGCTGGTCAGCTTCGACGAACTGCTGCGCCGTTCCGACTACCTCACCATCCATGTTCCGCTGACGGACGAGACACGCCATCTGTTCAACGCCGAAGCCTTCGCCAGAATGAAACCGACCGCTTATCTGATCAACATGGCTCGCGGCCCGGTGGTCGATCAGGCGGCGTTGGTCGATGCGCTCAAGAGCGGTAAAATCGCGGGCGCAGGGCTAGATGTGCTCGAAAAGGAACCGCCGAATGCCGACGACCCGATCCTGACGCTTGACAACGTGCTGTTCTCGCCGCACTCGTCGAGCGGTTCGGTCGAATCCGGCAGGCAGCTCCGCCGTGGCGTCGTCCGCAACGTCATCGACGTTTTCGAGGGACGCCAGCCGCACTCGGTCGTCAACAGGAAAGAACTCAACGCCGTCAAATCGTAGCGAATCGACCTCACCCCCTGTTCCCCCTCGCCGCAAGCAGAGAGGGGGAACAGGGGGCAGGTCGTCGCCCTCTTATGAGATTGGTTGGGTCATGACTCAAATACCCAATAACTTTATCCACAGCGCGACCATCGCCATCAGCGACATCGGCCTGAAAAAGGCGCTCGACCGGGCAAATGGCAACGCGGTCGCTGCCCGTCTGCGCGCCATGGCCGAAGTCACCGACGCGCCCGCGCTCCGCCAGCAGGCGCGCGCCGCTCGTCTGCGCGCGCTCAACCGGCTGCCAGAGCTGCTGGAAACGTTCGAGGCGCGGCTGACCGAAAACGGCGCTCATGTCCTGTGGGCGGCCAACGGTGACGAGTGCAATCAGCATGTGGTCGATATTGCCCGCCAGCATGGCGTTCAGCGGATCGTCAAGGGTAAGAGCATGGCGACCGAGGAAACCGAGCTGAATCACAGGCTCGAAGCCGAGGGCCTCGAAGTGGTCGAAACTGACCTCGGCGAGTTCGTCGCTCAGTTGGCGCATGAAAAGCCGAGCCACATCGTCGGGCCGATCATCCACATGTCGAAGGAACGGGTCAGCGATCTGTTTGTCGAGCATCTCGGCATCGCCCCGACAAGCGATCCGCGCGCGCTGACCAAAGCCGCGCGGATTCACCTGCGACAAAAATATATCCACGCCGAGATGGGCATTACCGGCGCGAACTTCGCCATCGCCGAAACCGGCACGCTGGCGGTCGTCACCAACGAAGGCAATGGCCGCATGTGCGGCTCGCTGCCCCGGATTCATGTCGTCGTCATCGGCATCGAGAAGGTGATCGAGACGCCCGACGACTTCGGCTCGCTGGTGCAAATGCTTGTCCGCGCCAACGGCGGCGGCGGCATCAGCGTTTATGTCCAGCTTATCAGCGGCCCGGCGCGGGTCGAAGACCTCGATGGCCCCGAAGAACTGTACGTCATCCTGCTCGACAATGGACGCAGTCGCATCCACGGTCAGGGTGACTACGCCGAGATGCTGGCCTGCCTGCGCTGCGGGGCCTGCCTCAACATCTGCCCGGTCTACCAGCAGGTCGGCGGCCACGCCTATGGCTCGGTCTACTCCGGGCCGATGGGCGCAGTCATTACGCCGTTGATGCTGGGGCCAGAAAACGCCGCGCCGCTGCCGCACGCCAGCAGCCTGTGTGGAGCCTGTAAGGAAGCCTGCCCGGTCGATATCAACATCCCACGAATGCTGCTCAAGCTGCGCGGCGACCTGGTCGAGATGGGCAAGACTGACCGGACAATCAGCCTCGGCATCAAGGGTTGGGCTATCGCCATGAAATCGCCCGCGCTCTACGCCGCCAGCGGGTCGGCGGTGCGCGGCCTGACGCGGATTCGGGCGGGCAAAGGCGGCGTCCTGCATCGGCTGCCCGGCCCACTCGGCCACTGGACGAAAAACCGCGATTTCCCGGCCTTCGCGCCGCAGTCATTCCATCAACTCTGGGCCGACCGCCAAAAGGCGAAGCTGTCGTGAGCAGCCGCGAAACGATTCTGGCGAAGCTCCGCGCCAACCGTCCGCCGTTCAAGGAAGTCGCGCCTTTCCCTAACCCGCGCCTGCCTGTCACCCGCCTCGATGACTCGGAAGATTTAGCCGAGCGCTTCGCCTTACAGTTCGGCAAGCGTCACGGCATCGTCACGATTGCGCCAGACGCGCAGACAGCCATCGAGGCGGTTTTGTCCAGTATTGGCGACGATAAGCTCGTGCTGGCGTGGAAGTCGCTGCCGCTGCCGGGGCTGGCCGAAGCGCTGGCCGCGCGCGGGATCGAAACGCGCGCGCCGCTCGCTCGCGGGAAAGAGCGCGTCTCGGTGCTGGAACAGGCCGAAACCGTCCGCGTCGGCCTTACCGGCGTCGACTCGGCCTTTGCGACGACCGGGACGATGATGCTGGCGGCCAGCGAGACTCAGGGGCGCATTATCTCGCTGATGCCGCCGTATCACATCGCCCTGCTCAGGCGCGAGCGGCTGTTCCCACGGATCGAGGACTGGATTCGGCTCGAAGGCCGGGAAGCGCTGCGTAACTCGCCCAGTCTGGCGCTCGTCAGCGGGCCGAGCGCAACGGGCGACATCGAGTCGCAGACTGTCTTCGGCGCGCACGGGCCGGAAGACGTCCATGTGGTGATTTTCTAGCCAGCCCGCCCTCACCCCCGGCCCCTCTCCCGACCGCTGAGTACAGCCAGGAGAGGGGAGAAAGATGAGAGCCGCGATGGTTCGCGCCAGCTCCCCCCTCTCCGTTGACGAGGACGGAGCGTGCCGAGCGTTCTTTGCTCGGCAGAAGCCGGAGGCCGCGCAGGACAGGGGAGGGGTCGTCTTCCGCCGAGGCGTGATATCTCACGCCCCAACGGAACGTATCGCCCGATCTTTCTCCCTCTCCCACCGGGAGAGGGTTGGGGTGAGGGCGAGCGGGCGTGATATCTCGCGCCCCGGCGGAAGACCGCGCTGTTTACGGCTTCGTAACACCGACTTTTCCGGCGAGGACGTCGGCAATATGGACGACGCGCCCGGCCTTGTTCTGGCGGCTCAGGCCGCCGTTCATCTGCGTCATGCAGCTCACGTCACAGGTCACGATCATGTCGGCGTCCGAGGCGCTGATATGGGCGATCTTCTCGTCGAGAATCGCGCCGCTGACGTCCGGCATCTTGATGGCGAACAGGCCGCCGAAGCCGCAGCATTGATCCGCGCCGGTCAGCTCCGTTAACTCGACATTGCCGACCGAGCGCAGCAGCGCGCGCGGCTCCTCTTTCAGCCCCAGACCGCGCAGGCCGTGGCAGGCGTCGTGGATGGCGATCTTGATCGGCTGCTCCAGCTTTGCGCCAACGTCGGTCACGCCGAGGCCATCGACCAGATATTCGGTCAATTCCCAGGTTTTGTCGATGACGGCCTGCATCCGTCCCGACCAGGCTGGATCATCGCCGAGCAGTTCCGGGTAGAAGTGGCGCACCATGCTGACGCACGAGCCGGACGGCGCGACGATCACTTCGGCGCTCTCGAACACTTCAACAAAGCGTCTGGCGAGGTCGCGCGCCTCGGCACGATAGCCGGCGTTGAAGCCCATCTGACCGCAGCAGGTTTGTGCTTCAGGAAAATCGACCTCGACGCCGAGCCGTTCCAGCACCTCGACCACCGACATGCCCGTGTCCGGGTAGATCATATCGACGATGCAGGTGACGAATAACGAAACGCGCTTGCCCTTCGGGTCGGGCCGCGACTGCACAGGCTCCGTCATGAAGCAATCCAATCTTCGCTCAATTCTGTAAACAGTTGACAGATGATACCTCTGCCGGAGCGGCTTTCCAAGTCTCGCCCGTCTGCCGGTCGGGTAGTGATACCACAATCGCGCCGCTGCAGAAGGCGCAGCCCCCATCACCAGAAGCGGGGCTAAAGATTGAAATGCACCTTCATCCGTCCGGGATCGCGCTCGGCCAGTTCGAGGCCGCGAGCGAACTCATCCAGTCCCAGCCGATGCGAGATCAGCGGCTCGACCTGAATTGCGCCCGACTGAATCAGGGCGATGCTCTGCGGGAAAGTGCGGTTGACGGCAAAGCTGCCGATAATCGTCAGGTCGCGGCGAAAGACCTCATAGGCTGGAAACGGCACGCTGCTGCCCTGCGGCGTGACGCCGAACACCCAGACTTTGCCCCGTGGCCTGACGTAGGCGAAGGTTCCAGCCAGCACCGCCGGAATGCCGGTCGCGTCGACGACGATCTCGAAGCCATCCGGCGCAAGGGCTTTGAGCGCCGCTGCCTGCGCGGCGTCCCCCGGCACAGCGTGAGTCGCGCCCAACTGCTGCGCCAGTTCCAGCCGCCGGGGGACAACATCGGTGACGACGACCATCGCCGCGCCCGCCTGTTTGAGCGCCTGCGCGACCAGCACGCCCATCGGCCCTGCGCCAAAGACCAGCGCGCTGTCACCCGGCTGCACATCGACGCGCTGAATGCCCCAGACGACGCAGGCCAGCGGCTCAATCAGCGCGGCGGCGGCGTAGGACAGGTCGCCAATCGAGAAGACATTCCCTTCGGGCGCGACGACGTATTCGGCGAATCCGCCGCTGCGCGTGACGCCGATAGCGAGCAGGTTGCGGCACTGATTCGGCTGATTGCGCTGGCAGTAATCGCAGCGCCCGCAGGGGATGTTCGGGTCGGCAGTCACGCGGTCGCCGACCCGGAAGTTACGGACATTTGCGCCAACCGCCGCCACGTCGCCGCTGAACTCATGGCCGGGAATGATCGGATAGATGGCCTCGTATTCGCCATGAAAAATATGCAAATCGGTCCCGCAGATTCCGGCGGCGCGGATTTGAATCAGCACGTCGTCCGGCCCCGGCGTCGGCTCGGCCACACGGGTGACGATCCCCTTACCAGGTTCCTCGATTCGGGCAGCTTTCATCATGTCAGTCCCCTCTAACCTCGTCAGCTTTCAGCGCGTATCCTGAGACGCCTGAGCGGTCAGCTACAGGCCATGATTGTGGCTGATGGCGGCCTGTTTGCCCAGTCCAGCGCGAACGCATCGGCGCGCTGCGCCTGTCGATCCGCCCTCGTTTCCCCCGGTCAGACCGCCGTCGTACACCGCTGAAGGGGCTTGTTGCCCATCAGCAGCGCGGCCACTAAAATAAGGTTGTCATCGGCAGCGAAACACCGGCGTAGAAGGGTCAGCGTCATGGATCAGAGCCAGCTCTCACTCCAGTTTAAGGCAATTGCTGACGCGGCCTCTGTCCTGCGCCCTGAACTCCCCCGACTCACGGATGAACAGGCGGCGCTGGGCCGACAGCTTGCCGAGCTATTCGACCAGATCGAGACGTTCGCCGCTCGCATCAACCAGCCGGAAATTCAGGCGAGCGTCGAAAATGTCCCGCTCACCAGCGATACCTCGGAAGAAAAATATCACGCCCTGTTCAACGAAATGGATCAGGGCTATATCCTCGTCGATGTCCTGTTTGACGAAAACGACGACCCGTTCGATATCGTCTATCTCGAAGCCAACCCGATGGCGGTGAAAATGACCGGCACCGAACTGGCCGGTAAAACCACGCGCGAACTCGACCCCAATTACGAGCGTCACTGGTATGAAGCCTTTGGCCGCGTGGCAACAACCGGAATCAGCGAACGCCGCGAATTTACCGCCGCGCCCCTGAACGTCTGGTACAGCTTTTTTGCCTTTAAAGTCGGCAGGCCAGAAAGCCGACGGGTAGCGGTACTTTATCAGGACATCACCGAGCGCAAACGCATCGAAGCCGAGCGTGTCAGCCTGCTCGAACGGGAACAGGCAGCGCGCCAGGCCGCCGAACGCGCCGTTGCCACCCAGCGCCTCTTTCTGGGCATGATCTCCCACGAACTGCGGACGCCGCTGGCTTCAATCAAAGGCTTTTCATCCACCCTGCTCGCGCAGGACGTCAGTTTTGAACCAGAGCAGCAGCAGGTCTTTCTGACCATCATCGACGAAGAAGCGGATCGGCTGGTTGAACTGATCGACCAGCTTCTGGATGTCGTCCAGCTTGAAGCCGGGGCCTTGCGCGTCGAGTCACGGATCAGCCGGGTTGAAGCAATCGTCGAAAACGCGATGCCTCAGCTCAGAACGCTGTCGAGCGGCCATCCCTTAAGCGTGTCACTGTCGGAAAGACTCCCGGCCATTCTGGCGGATACGCAGCGTGTCGAGCAGGTGCTATCGAACCTGATTGGCAATGCCGCGAAGTTCTCACCGCCCACCGCGTCCATCGAGCTAACCGCCAGCGCCAGCGATGGTTTCGTCCAGATCAGCGTCCACGATGACGGCGACGGCATCCCGAAATCCGAGCGAGAATCTGTCTTTAATGTCTTTCATCAAATTCATCAGAAAGGGAAGCGCCAGCCCGGAACCGGGCTGGGGCTGGCGATCTGTAAGGGTTTGATCGAAGCGCAGGGTGGACGGATCTGGATTGCCGACCCCGTTCACGGGACGACGATCTGTTTCACCTTACCGATCAGCCGCGCGCCCAACTCAAACTCATCGCCCGACTGACCCCCAAACTTGAGCCAGAACTGCTGCCTGTCCTCATTCCGCGCGTCCAAAATCACTCCGCCGCTCACACCCCGACTCACCCGCCTGCGCTCTGGGCTGAAATCAGCAGCGAATTGCCCGCCGCTGCGCTCGCAGTCTCCGGCCTATCGCCGGACGCAGGATGAGGAGAAATCACGCTGATGGCGTTAGTCATCGTCACGTCCCCCACCCAGCTCGACGGCTGTGCCGACGCCGGTTTCGACCGCCTTCCGATAGATATAGCTGGCTGCGGCTAAGTCCTCAATCGCCAGACCGAGCGACTTGAACAGCGTGATTTCGTCGGCGCTCTGCCGTCCCGACACCATACCGAGCAGCAGCTCGCCGATCTCGCCAATGATGTGATCGTCGCCGATAGCCCCTTCCTGTTTCGGAAACAGGAAATCGCCCGCCTCGTTGAGGGTCGATTCGCGTCGGTCGACATACAGCCGCGACCTGACAACGGCGGCTGTGTCCAGCTCGCGCGTGAAGGCGACGCTCGACCCGACCGCGTTGATATGCGCTCCCGGCGCGATCCAGTCGCCGAGCAGAATCGGCTCCGGCGCGGACGTCGTCGTGCAGATCAGGTCGGCGCCCTCGACGGCGTCCTGCGCGGTCGTCACTGGCTCAACCCGAAGGTTGTGGCGCTTCGAGGCGCGCTCGGCGAACTGCTGACAGTGGTCGCTGCGGCGGCTCCAGACACGAACGCGGCGGACAGGGCGTACCGCGAGCATGGCGGCGAGGTGCGTTCTGGCTTCGACGCCGCTGCCGAGAATCGCCACATCGCCCGCGTCCTCACGCGCCAGCAGCCGGGTCGCCAACCCGCTGACGGCGGCGGTACGAATGGCGGTGATAGCGCTGGCGTCGATGATCGACAGCAGTTGACCGTGCTTCGTCTCGTAGAGCAGCACCGCGCCGATATGCGAATCATATTCCGTCCCGTGATTGTGCGGAAAGACGCTGACGACCTTCAGCCCCATCGCCTGAAGGTCGCCGAGGTAGCCCGGCATCATGCCGAGCGCGCCGTACTTCTCCGGCAGCCAGAGGACAGGGCGCAGCGGCAGGATGGCTTCGCCACGGGCCAGCGCGCGAAAGGCATCAGCCATGACGTCGATGCACTCGGCCATCGGCAGTAACTGGCGAACTTCAGACTGGCTGACGATCAGGACTTTCATCATGGCTCCCTCACCCCGCATCGGGGTCTTATTTCGCTTCGGCTGCGGCCACCCGCAAGACGCTGGCCGCCTTTCGCTGCCCTCTATTGGTGGGAGAGGGGAGAAAATCCTCAGGACTTGATCGATCAAGTCCGCAGCAGCACTCCCCCTTTGTGACGAGTACCTCAGGGCAATCGCGTCAAAATCACAACTCAGACTATGAAAGGTCAGGAGGGTTTGTAGGGGCGACCCGCCGGGTCGCCCCTACGTTACCGTTGACCCTGGATAAGCCGATATGAGCTTTCTTGAAACTCCGATCAAATTTGATGCGTTTGCCCTGACGAGTACCTCATCAGATATAGACGAACCGCCGTATCGTGGTTATTCTTTTACTCAGTCCTGAGCGCTCAGTCCTCAGTCCTTCTTTTTGAGGGTTTGCCATGCCACTCCGCAACCATTTCCCGATTTTCGAGAACAAAATCTACCTGAATAGCTGCTCGCAGGGGGCGCTCTCCGACGAGGTGCGCCAGTCCTACGATGACTATCTGGCGGACTGGGACGAAAAGGGTTCGCCGTGGGAATACTGGGTCGAGCGGAATGAGGCGGCCCGGAACGCCTTTGCCGGGCTGGTCAACGCCGAGGCGTCGGAAGTGGCGGTGGTCACGTCGGCGTCGGCAGGCGTCAGCGCCCTCGCCAGCGGCTTCGACTTCAGCGGCGAGCGCAACCGGGTTGTCGTCAGCGATTTCGAGTTCCCGACCGTTACGCAAATCTGGCACGCGCAGGAAGCGCGCGGCGCAGAAGTCGTCCATGTCGCGGCGGCGGGGAACACCATTCCCCTGAGCCGCTTCGCCGACGCCATCGACGAGCGCACGGCGATTGTCTCGATCACCCACGTCTGTTTCCGCAACGGCGCGAAGCTCGATATTCCGGCCATCGTCGAGCTGGCGCACAGCAAGGGCGCGCTGGTGCTGCTCGACAGCTATCAGGCGCTCGGCACAATGCCGATTGACGTCAAGGCGCTCAAGGTCGATTTTCTGGTCGGCGGCGTGCTCAAATATCTGCTAGCATCCGCCGGACTCGCCTACCTCTACGCGCGCAAAGACCTGCTCCCCACGCTGCATCCGACCGTTGCAGGCTGGTTCTCGCAGGCCAATATCTTTGCGATGGACATCTACCACCACGATCCCTCGCCGACTGCGCGCCGCTTCGAGTCTGGCACACCTGCTGTACCGAACACCTACGCCGCCGTCGCCGGGATCAAGCTGGTGCAGTCGGTTGGCGTCGAGCAGATCGAGCGCCAGTTGAAAGAACTGACCGGGGCGATCAAGCAGGGCGTGATGCAGCGCGGCTTCAACCTCGTCTCGCCGGTTGACCCCGACAAACACGGCGCGATGATTACCGTCCGCTCGAACAAAGTCGATCTGCTGGTCAAGTGGCTGGCGCGCGACGGCATTATCACATCAAGCCGCGACGATAACTTACGCATCTCGCCGCATTTCTACAACGATCAGCACGACGTTGACTGCCTGATCGACGCGCTGTGCCGACACAAGGAACTGCTGGTGTAGTGGCTTCCGGTGTTGGCCCCTGCCGCCGGATGGCTTCAGTCTCCGGCAGAAATAACCAGACGCGCCTTTAGTCTTCCGGCACGAGCGCCAGCACGCGCACCGGGCTGCCCGACCCATTGACGATCTTGAGCGGCGCGGCAATGATGACCGCGCCGGTCGGCGGCAGTTGGTCGAGGTTGCGCAGGCTGGCGAGGCCGAACTTACCCGCGCCGTGCATGAAGGTGTGGCATGGGAACGGCGGATCGAAGCCGCCCGCCTGCCCCGCGTCCGTGCCGACTGTCTCGACGCCGACGCCGAGGACATCGCGCTCGTTGGCGAGGAACTGGACACAGTCCTTGTGCCAGCCGGGCGAATGTGGCCCGTCCGATTTGACGTTCAGGAACTCGTCGTGGCCGGTACGCTTCGACCAGCCGCTGCGCAGCAGCACCCACGAACCGGGCGGAATTTTGCCATGCTCGCCTTCCCACGCCAGCACATCCTGCCGCGTGAGCAGGAAATCCTCAAAGAGGCCGACCTCTCTGGTCACGTCGATGACGCAGGCCGGGCCGACGAACTGCCGCGCGGGAATCGTATCGACGCTGTTACTGGCATAATCCTTGCCGGTGATCCAGTGAATCGGCGCGTCGAAGTGCGTCCCGGTATGCTCGCCCATGCGGATCGTGTTCCAGTACCAGGCCGGGCCTTTATCGTCGTAGTGCGAGATATTCTCCATCGAGAAGCCGGGCGAGGCCGCGAACTGCGGCGGCAGGTCGATCACGACCGTCTCCGGGCCGAGCGGCTGCGCCAGATCGACAACCTTGATGCGTCCGCTGTTGAGTTCTTCGACCAGCAGCGATAAAACGGTCACTTTTGCGGGCATGTATGGCTCCTAAACCCTCACCCCCAACCCCTCTCCCTCAGGGCGAGGGGAGAAAGATTTGTGATGACTAAGTAATCGCGGAACAGAAACCGTATCAATAAGAAAGTCTGTTTATCAAGACGTCTTGGCCTTTTTACGCTCGCGGATGGCGCGCTCGAACTGGAAGGCGTTCTCCGGCAGCTTGAGGTCCATGCCGAAATGATCCGGCCCGACAGCCTCGACTCTGGCGACGATCACGCTCAGTTCATCGCGCTCGAAGGCGTCGGCCACCGCGCCGACGAAGTCCATCGGCGTGCTGACCGCCGCGACGTTCGGCACGCCTGCGCCCTTCGCTATCGCGGCCAGATCGGTGATGCCCGACGTGGTGTGTGAAGCAAAGCCGCCGGTCGAGAGCAGGCTGCCATTGTCGAAGACGATGTGCGTCATATTGGCCGGACGATAGCGCGCCAGCGTCGCCAGCGTGCCGAGGTTCATCAGCAGTGAGCCGTCGCCGTCGAGGACGATAACTTTTTCCTGCGGCAGATTGAGCGCCAGCCCCAGACCAATCGACGAGGCGAGGCCCATCGCGTGCTGAAGATAGAAAAAGTTATCGCAGTGGCCGAGGTCATAGAGTTCCTGCGCGCACGCCCCCATGATGGTGACGACCAGTTTATCATGCAGCTCTGGATAGATGGCCTCGATGCACCGAGCGCGGTTCATCGGTCAGTCCTCCATCAGCTCGCGCGAGAGCAGCAGCGCGACCGGCGAGAGCGAGCTTTGTGAGTAGATATACGCCTGCTTGATCTGCCTGCCGACGAGCGCCGGGTCGCGGGCATACTCGAACGGAATGCCGAGCGCCCGCAGCACCGGCTCGGTGACGATGCCGCCCTGCGTGTGCCACGGGTACGGCTCGCCCATGTGGCCGCGATGGGCGATCAGCATACACAGCGGGACGCGGTAAAGCAGCGACAGCGAGACGATGCCGTTGATCGCCGCGAGAAAGCCGTGATTCTGCATCAGCAGCAGGTTCGGCGTACCGGCGAAGTGCGCCCCGGCGGCGATGCCGATAGCTTCTTCTTCTTTAGCGACCTCGATCAGCGTCATGTCAGGGTCGTCTTCCGCCATCTGGAGCAGATAGACGAGCCAGGTTTCCGGCAGCGCCGAGACGAACCGAATCCCGGCGTCCTTGATGCCCTGATAAACCGCCTTCGAGTTGTCGAGCGAAACCGTCATCATAAATTCCCCGTCGCCTGAAGCAGCGAGCGTCCTGTTAATGTAAATCGGGGCGGGGCGCGCGTCAAGCAAGTCACCCGTGAATCAAAAGCGGGTGTCCTGTGTGGACACCCGCCGGGTTGCTGCTGAAGGGGGGCTAGGCGGCGCCGACTGGCCGTTCGCGCTTCACTGCGTTTGGAGCATCCGGCTCTGGCCCTACGCCTTTCCAGGGGGTTCCCAGCCAGGGGAGCAGGAAGCGATCCAGACCGTAGAAACCAGCCGTCTTCCAGGCGAGCAGCAGAGCGATAGCGGCGACCATCAACAGGCCGTTGCTGCTGGCGCTGCCAGCCATGATGAAGTTCCAGTTCATGAAAGCGGCGAAGAAGGCGGCGATGCCGATGAACGCGCCGAGGACGAAAGCGATGCCGATGAACAGTTCGCCGAACGCGATCAGCTTGGCGAACCAGACGTAGGAGCCGGAGTCGAGCATCCCCTGAATGAAGCCGCGATACCAGTCATAGCTGATGGCCGCTTTGCCGTTTTCAGGAACGGCGACAATCGCCGTCCAGAAGCCCTTGAGCGCCTCGCCCGTCTCCGTCCATGCGGGGCTGCCGACTTTGTGCAGCCCGGCGTCAACCCACGCCAGACCGACCAGCACGCGGATAACCAGCCAGATCGAAGCGAAACGGGTGTCGCTGAAGAGCAGGCGAGCGAGCGGTGGGTCCTGAACGATGGTTCCAGCCTTCGTCTTGATCACGCTCATGAGGATGTCTCCTTAATCACTGTCTCACCGAGAACTGTCCTCATTATCCATAGAAATGTATTTTCCCCTTAGTACCGGATGTCATGCCGACAGCGATAAAATGTCATATCGACCCATCTTCTAGATCGGAAGCACTAAGGTCAGCCGTGTCCCTTTTCCCGGCGCGGTATCCACTTTGACGTCGCCGCCGTAAATCCGCGCCCGATGCATGATGTTCCGCAGCCCCAGCCCGCCCTCGTCGGCGGGCGAACCGGTTTTAAAGCCCCTGCCGTTATCGCGGATCACCATCTGAAACTGGGTCGGCGTCTGCGCCACCTCGACCACTGCTTCGCTGGCTTCCGAGTGGCGAATAACGTTGCTGATCGCTTCATAGGCGATCTGGCAGACGGCCTCGACGACCGGTGGCGCAAACGGCGGCTGCCGATCCGGCGCGTTGACGGTGACGTGAATCGTCTCCGGCACGCGCAGCCGCGCGACCACGTCAAGCAGCGCGTCGTGCAGGGTTTGCTGCTCGTAGTTCGCCACCTTGAGGTTCATGATGTAGCGGCGAATATCCTCAATCACGGCGTCGAGGTTGCGCGTCGCGTTTTTCAGATCGCCAGTCATCGCCGGCGCCGACAGGCTGAGAAGCTGGAGCTGCATCCCGATGGCATAAAGCGATTGAATGATGCCATCGTGCAGCTCCATGCCGACGCGCTCACGCTCTTCGAGCAGCGTCAGGCGGCCATGCTGCTCGCTCAACTGCGTCCCGGTGATCGCTAGCGCCGCGTAGCCCGCCAGCGACTCGACCAGCCATTGATCCTGTTCGGTGAACGGCAGGCCGTCTACCCGGTCAGTCAGGTACAGCATTCCGAACAACTGCTGCCCGGTCTGAATCGGGACGCCAAGCAGCCGCTCCATGACCGGGTGATGCATCGGAAAGCCGACGCTGCGCGGGTCATCGCGCATATGCTCCAGCCGAAGAATCTCGCGCTCGTGCATGATAACGCCGAGCAGGCCGCGCCCAATCGGCGGGTGGCCGATCTGACGAATCTCCTCAGGGCTGAGGCCGACGACCTCGAAATACTTGAGCGTCCCCTGCTCGCTGGGGATGCCGAGCGCGGCATAACGCGAATGAACGAGCTGCTGAGCAACGTAGGCGATCCGCTGAAGCACCTGCTTGAGCGTCCCGGCTTCGGCGGCGCGAACAACCGCCTCAGAGATATCCTTGAGCGTTGACAGGAAAATCGACACCTGCTCCTGCGAATTCTGGTTGCTCGCCATGCTGTTCGACCTCATTGAACCAGCCCATAACTGAGGTCAATCGTAACGAGAACGCAGTCAGAATCAAAACGGGGGAGAAAGATCAGGCGACGCGATGGTTCGCGCCCTCACCCCCGGCCCCTCTCCTGACCGCTGAGTACAGCCAGGAGAGGGGAGAAAGATCAGGGCCGCGCTGGTTCGCGTCTGACCTCACCCCCAACCCCCTCTCCGCAAGCAGCGAGGGGGAGAAAGATCAGGAATGCGATGGTTCGCGCCCCCCCCCCCCGCCCCCCCCCCCCCCGGGGGGGGGGGGGGGGGGAGGCGGGGGGGGGGGGGGGGGCCCCGCCCCCCCCCCCCCGCGCGGGGCGGGGGGG
>CAZZAO010000061.1:0-32064 GCA_964652205.1 uncultured Anaerolineaceae bacterium
AAGAAGCTGGTCGAGGCCGCGGCGCGAGCTCGGATGGTCGTCGAGTCGGGAAAGAGTGTAGGCGTCGGCAGTCGCCCGGACAGCCGCTGGGTGGCTCAACTGCGTCGGTTGTGCGACGAGCACGGCATTCTGCTGATCGCGGACGAGGTGCAGTCTGGCATGGGGCGTACCGGTCACTGGTGGGCGATGCAGAATCACGGCGTCGAGCCGGATATTGTCTGCGCGGCCAAAGGCATCGCCAGCGGAATGCCGCTCGGCGCGATTCTGGCGCGCGAGCCGATCATGAGCTGGCCGCCGGGATCACACGGCAGCACCTTTGGCGGCAATCCGCTGTCATGTGCTGCCGCGCTGGCGACGATTGATCTGATCGAGGAAGGCTATATGGCGAACGCTGTCGAGCAGGGCGCGTTCATCATGGATGCGCTGGCCGAGATTCAACAGCGCCACCCGACGATGCGCCACGGGCGAATTTCCGGCATGGGCCTGATGATCGGCGTCGAGCTGGTCGAGGACGCGGCGCGGACTCCGGCGAAGGCCGTCCGCAACCGCGCTGAGTACACCGCCATCGACGAGGGGCTGCTGATTCTCGGCGCAGGCGAGAGCGCAATTCGCTTCTGCCCGCCGCTGATGATCGAACGCGAGACGGTCGAGGCTGGGCTGCGCCGCTTCGACCGCGCGCTGACCCGCGCTGAACAGGAAGCAGGGCTGAAGTGATTTCCCTCAGGGAAGCTTCTCGAACGTCCCCAGCGGCAGTTCCTCGGCGCGGATGTTCGTCTCCGGCACAGAGCCAGTCAGCCGCTGGCCGGTTTCCCAGGCGTAGACCACCATCGTCAGTTGGTACGATCCCGGCGGCACGTTGTTCAAGGCAAGCATCTGTGACTGGCACAGAAACGGCTGCACCGACAGGCCGTAATCCTTCTGCGCCACCAGCTTCCCCTGCGCGTCGAGGACGTGCAGGCCGACCGAGTAGGTATTGAGCGGGACGTTTGCGCCGAGTGACCACGCCAGCGTTACCGGCAGCCTGTCGGTTACAGCCAGTGGCAGCGGCTCGCTGCCGCTCAGGGCGATGCCGCTGCCGTAGTCGATTTTGACCGGCGCGGTCTGGCCGTCCGGCACGCAGCAGACCGCCGCGCGGGTGTAGAGCGCCAGCGAGAGTCCGGCTGCCGGGTCATCATGCGCCTGACAGAGGCCATAATTCTCGCTCAGGGCAGTCTTGAAAGTATCGAGCGCGTAGGGCGACGGCGGTGACTTCCACGCCAGCCAGACGCGCAGATCGTTCACCAGCGAGCCGATGATCTCGATCTGCTCGGCTTCCTGCCCGTCTGGCTCCCAGCGACGCTCGACGGTGCGGAAGTCGAGGCCGAGCGCCCGGTAGTAGTAGTCGGATACGCCGCCGTAGCGCCACGCGGGCATGTCGTCGGGCAGGTAGCTGATGACGGTATCGCCCGGTTGGGCATGGTCTTTCAGGTCAGCGGCGACGCGGTTCATCGGGAAGTCGAGGTCAGAGCCTTCGAGGTAGTGGGTCAGGTGCGCCCAATCGACTGCGCCCCACACACCTGTAACCAGCCAGACGCCGAGCAGCAGCGGCGCGACTCGGCGCAGGCGCGGCATCTGCCACAACCGCGTCAGCCCGATGGCGACGACCAGCGCTAGCAGCGGCCAGAGCGCGAACAGGTAGCGCGCCCGTGCGTCGTAGTAGACGACCCGCAGCCACAGATTGATAGCGAGGGCGAAAGCGAACGTCAGCCCCAGCAGGGCGATTATCCGCCATGCTCGCCGGGACGGATGCCACAATGCCGGAATCGCCGTCACCAGCGTCAGCAGCAGGAAACCGTTGCCGAACATCGTCAGGACGGCACTGGTTGTCTCAATGACGCCAAGCGTGTTCTCGCGCAGGTTGACTTGCTTGGTCACTTTGCCGGTCACGTCGATCAGGACGCTGACCCACGGCAGGAACAGCACGCCTGCCGCGAGCATCACGCCGACGACGCGCCACCAGCGCGCCGTCAGATGCAGTCGCAGTCGTCCGTGGACGCGCTGGACGGCCAGCGACAGATGATAGACGCCGACTGCCATCAGCGGCAGCACGGCGAAATAATGAATGTAGAGCATCGACACTGCGCCGACGAACAGCGCCAGCCACGCCCGTCTGTCCGGCTCGCGCCGGGAGCGCATGATCCGCAGATAGGCCCACAGCTCGAACGATGCCAGCGCGATGAACAGGACGTACATGCGGATTTCGTGCAGGTAGTAAACGAAGGTTGCTGACGTGCCGAGGATCAGCGCGGCCAGCAGCCCGACGGTCGGCGAAACCCGGTCGCGTCCGAGCCGGTACGTCCACGCCAGCGCCAGCAGCCCGAACAGCAGCGACAGCGCCCGCAGCGCCGGGGCTGACCAGCCAACCAGCCGTCCCCAGCCATTGAGGATGAGAAAGTAACCGGGCGTATGCCACGGGTTATGGCTGGCGACGCCGTTCCAGATTTGCGCGGGCGTCAGCGGCTCGAAGGGAAAGCCGCCCGCGTCGGAGATCGAGTGGTACTCATCGCCCCAGATCGTATCGGCGTTCAGGCCGCGCGCCCCCAGCGCCGCCACGACCAGCAGCAGCGGGACGAGCCAGAGCCATGATTGGAAACGTTTGGCCGAGATAGACATCGTTCTAACCTGTCTCACTGGCGTGGATTATACGCTAGACTTCCGGCTAACGGCAGGCGCGGGGCGATGCGCGTCATGGCAGGATTGCAACTTTTGCAATGATGGCGCGTATTGTCAGGTGTACGCAGCATGGACGGCAGACGCGGGGGCGTTAGCCGATCTCATGCGCATGGGGGCAAAGAGCCTGTGTCCGTATCTGATCCGGTCGTGCTGGAATGGGTCGAAGCCGCGATCAAAGGCGATCAGGACGCCTTCGCCGAATTGGTCTACACCTACCAGGACTCCGTTTTCAACCTGTGCTACCGCATGTTATCGGATCGTGCCGAGGCCGAAGATGCCTCGCAGGAAGCCTTTCTGCGCGCTTACCTGAATTTGCAGCGCTACGATCCCTCGCGGTCGTTCAAGACCTGGGTACTGTCGATTGCCTCGAATCACTGCATCGACCGCCTGCGGCGGCGGCGGATGCAGTGGCTCTCGATTGATGAGCCGCTGCCGCCGAATATCATCCTCGCCAGCGACGAGCCAGAGCCGGAAGAAGCGGCCCTGTTCAAGGAGCGCAGCGGTGCGGTGCAGACGCTGCTCGACAACCTCAGCCCCGATTACCGCGCTGCCGTCGTCCTTCGCTACTGGTACGATTATTCCTATACCGAAATCGCTGACATCCTCGATACCACTGAAAGCGCCATCAAGAGCCGCCTGTTCCGGGCGCGGCAGATGCTGGCCGAGAACATGAATGCCAGGTCCGCGCCCGGATCGATGGCCGCCTTACTGGAGAACGTGTAATCATGGCGAACGAACGACAGCGCCGCCTTATGCAGGAATCGCTTGACGAGCGTCTCGATGTCGAGGCGCGACAGGAATTGTACGGCCATCTGGACGCCAACCCATCTGATGCCGACGCTTATCAGCGCCTGCGTGAGGTCGATAAGGTGCTGCGCGGCGCGCCCTACGCGCGCGCGCCCCGGTCGCTGGCGCTGAGTATCTTCGCCCGCTTGGCTGAAGGGCTTGGCCCGCAGCCGCTCTCGCACATCTCCGGGTTGGCGGTCGCGCTGGCGCTGGCGGCAGTGACGCTGCTGCTCGTGCCGATCCTCATCGGTCTCGGCGTCCTGTTCCTGAGCCTGATCGGCAGCGTGGCCGCGCTCAATGCGCTCATTCAGACGGTCGCGGCGCTGCTCTCGCTGGTCTACGCGGGGATCGAGAATCTGGCGCGTGGCGCGCAGACGGCCCTCACGGCCAACCCGCAGCTTCCGACGCTGATGCTGGCGCTCGTTCCCGCCGGACTCATCCATCTCGTTCGCACGACTTTGTTGAAGCGGTCGGCGGATAGCGCGCCGTCGGACTGATCGAAAGCCAGGCATCTGATGTACAAACGTCGAGGTCTACTGTTTCTGCTGCTCGCCACCATCGCGCTGCTGGTCGTGGCGAATCTCGCCCGTCAGCGCGTTCTGTCGCGCCCGGTCGTCGATGGCGATCAGGTCGTCGCGCAGCAGAGCTATACCCTGACCGGAACCGCGACTGATGATCTGGTCGTCTGGGCGGAAACTGTCCACCTCGCCAGCGGCGGCAGCGTGCAGGGGGACGCCTCGCTGATCGGCGCGACGATCAACGTCGACTCGGCAGTCGATGGCGACCTGACGGCGATGGGCAGCGCGGTCACGATTGGCCCCGACGCGACCATCACGGGTGACGCGCTGCTGATGGGGCAGACGGTGATACTTGGCGGGAAGATCGACGGCGACCTGACGATCACCGCCTCGAACGTGATTATTCAACCGGACGCGCAGATTCGCGGTGAGGTCTACTCGTGTGCCAACAACATCGCCGATCACCGGAGCGCGCCTGCCAGAGTGCTGGCCTGCGCTGACGCGCCCGGTTCGCCAGCCCTGAGCGCGGTCGCGGCTTTCGGTCGCAGCGGCTTCGGCCTGGTTCCGGGCGGCGCGCTGCACCTGAGCGCCAGTGGACTGATCGGCTCGCTGATTCTGTCGCTGCTGCTCTGCGGGCTGGCAACGCTGGCCGTGACGATCTTCCCGCGTCAGATCAGCCATATCGAGGAAGCGGTGCGGACGAAACCCGGCCAACTGATCGTCAGCGCGCTCATCGTCGCCCTGCTGATCGTCGGCATCGGCAGCGCCTTCGTCGTGCTGCTGGCGGCGCTGCCCCCGCTTGGCCTGCTGCTGCTGCCTGTTGCGGGCATTCTGGCGCTGATCTTCCTCGGCGCGTCGCTGGCCGGCGTGATTACGCTGACGCTGGTGTTTGGCGACTGGCTGTTGACGCGGATGGGGCGCGGGCCGTATCCCTATCCGCCGCTGGTGACGGCGGCGGTTGGCAGCGTGACGCTGGTACTGCTGCTGCACCTGATCGCCTTGATTCCCTACGGCGGGCTGCTTGGGCTGATCGCCTCTGGCGCGCTGCTGCTGTTCGGCGCGGGCGCGTCGCTGTCGACGCGGCTCGGCACGCGCTCGAATCACCGCAGCTACTTCGTGCAGGGGTAGTGGCCCTCACCCCCGGCCTCTGCGCGGCCTGCGGCTGCTCCCGAACGATCAAGCTGTTCGGGACGCTCCGCCCGGAGGGCGACGGGAGAAAGATGAGACAAGGAGTTGTGTAGCGGCATGATAGATCATGCCCGCTGCTCAATGTCCGCGCTGCCGGTGGCTGAAGCTAGCGCGTCACACGGGAATATGGAGCGGCTTGCCATTCAGAAACGATTCTGTCAGCCTTACTCTCGGTTCTCGGTTCTCGGTTCTCGGTTCTCAGTCCGCGTCCTGCTTGAGCGGCTCGCCCTTATGGAGCAGGCGGCGGTAAGTGGCCTGAAACACGAGCGCGTCGGCAGTATGGAACGGCTCTGGCGCTTCGACCGCTGCCGTCCCGGCCACGCCGAAATCGACGAACGCCTGCATCAGGTCGCGGTAGCGCAGGTCGGCTTCGTTGAGCGGCAGATGTTCCTTTTCGCCCTTCGCGGTGTAAGCGATGCCGCTCAGGTGGAAATGAACTTTCTTCAGGCCGTCCTCGCCGAGCACGTCGCGCATTTTGGTCAGCGCAGCGGCGAACTCATCGTAGCTGTTGAAGCTGCCGTCGCCACGCCGGGCATGGAGATGCGCCCAATCGACGCATGGCAGCACGCCGGGGACATCCTTGCTCAGTTGCAGCAGTTCGTCGAGGTTGCCGAACATCGCCGATTTGCCCATTGTTTCCGGGCGCACGGTGACGTCAAGCCCTTCTGCGCGGATGATGCCGGTAATTTCAAGCATCTTTTCTTTCGCCCGCTCGTAGACCTGTTCCGGCGGCTGGTTGTGGTAGCTGCCGGGATGAAAGACGATGTCCTTCGCTCCGGCGAGACAGCCGCGCCGGATGGCGGCCAGCAGGCGGGCGTCGCTCTTTTCCATCAACTCGGCAGTCTGGCTGTTGAGGTTGATGAAATAGGGCGCATGGACGCTGAGGGTGATGTGGCTTTCGGTCGCGGCGGTCTTAATCATGGCGCACATCTCGTCGCCGACGCGAACGCTCTGCGTCCAGGCGATTTCGAGATGGTCGAGTCCCAGTTCACGAGCATGGCGAATGCCGCCGACCGTTCCGCTGACGGGTGAGGTCTGCGGCGTGCCGACAGTGCCGAAGTGCAGCAGGTCTTTGCTGTTGTCCAAGCGACGAAATCTCCCCGAAATACGTATACTAAAAAGTGCTGAGCAACGAGTGCTGAGTGCCGAGTGAAAGACAGAATAGGCATCAATGGCAGTAAGTGACTGGTTCGTCTTTTACTCAGCACTCGTTGCTCAGCACTCATTACTCTGCATTTTAGCACACTGAGGCGCTGTTGATGCCTACTGAGATGCCCTATCATCGCCGCGCGCTGCTTTATGCGCTGCTGGCCGGTCTGATCGTGTTCGTCGTCTGGAACATCCCGCAGTTGAGCCTCTTGCTGGTTCCGTTTCGGTTGTTCGTCACGCTGGTGCATGAAACCAGCCACGGGCTGGCTGCGCTGCTGACCGGCGGGCAGTTCGCGCGGATGGTCATCAATCCCGATGGCTCCGGCTACGCGCTGACCGTCGGCGGCGCGCGAGCGTTCATTTTGCCTGCGGGCTACCTCGGCGCGGCCCTGTTCGGCTCGGCGCTGTTTTACCTCGCTAACCGCTTTCCCTATGCTCAGACGCTGTGCGCGGGCCTCGGCGTCGGCGTGATTGCCGTGTCGGTCATCTACGGCGGCATCATCTCGCTGGCGACGATTTTTGGCGTGGTTGTCGGCTTCGCGCTGGTCGCCATCGGCCTGCGTGGAGCCGAACATCTGGCGCTGCTGACGCTCAATCTGCTGGCGATTCTGACTGGCCTGAATGCCGTCCTCGATCTGACTTCGCTGGTCGGTTTTGCCGGGACAATCGTGCGCGGGCAGGTCAACGATGCGCTGGCGTTTCAGCGCGAAGTCGTGCCGTTGATTCCCGCCCCGGCTATCGCGCTCGTCTGGGCGGCGATAGCGATTGCGCTGGTCGCCTTTGCCGTCTATCGCAGCGTTTTCCGCGCCTGGCACGGCGACGACTGGGGCTAATAACCGGGCAGTCGCTATGTTGGGGTAAGAAATGTCCCGCGCAGACTCTCAGGGGAATAACAGGAGCGCGAATGTGGGAGCGATAGCGCGATGAAGGCGATCTGGAACGGCGTGGTGCTGGCGGAGAGCGACGAGACGATTGTGGTTGAAGGCAATCATTATTTCCCGCCCGACGCCGTCCGCAGGGAGTATTTTCAGGCCAGCCCCACGCACACGATCTGTTCGTGGAAGGGTGAGGCCAGCTATTACAGCGTCGAGGTCGGCGGGCAGGTCAACAGGGACGCGGCCTGGTACTATCCGTCGCCGAAGGACGCTGCCAGAGAGATCGCCGGTTACGTTGCCTTCTGGCACGGCGTCAGGGTCGTGAGCTAGGCCAATTCAGCGGGCAGTTTTGTCGAGGCATGAGGCATCAATACCTCATACCTCTACAAAATAACCTCGTGGTCATGGGATGGCGGCAGCATCCCCGCTGCCAGGCAGCCCCATCCTAACACCTGAAAATTGAGCAGCGTCCACGGGTAATGGTCGAACTGCCCGACCACCGTGAGCGCGATCACAATCGCCAGCAGCGCGATCCGTGGCGCAAGGTCAACGCGGCTCGCTTTGATCTGGCGCAGCGTCCCTTCGACGCCGAGCATCAGCGCGCTCATCAGCAGCAGCAATCCGACGAGGCCAAGCTCGGCCCACGCCGAGAGCAGGACGTTATGGACGTTATCGCCGCGCAGATCATAGCCCGTGCCGACTAGCAGATAGCTGGTGCGCCACGGGAAATTGCCGATGCCGACGCCGAGAATCGGCGTCTCGCTGATCGACCGGAGCGCGAAATCGGTGAAAACGATTCGGTCGGATACCGAGCGCAGTTCAATTGACTGCTCGCCCTGGCCGACGCGCGCGCTAAGCAGCGGACGATAGCGGACGGCGAAGCCAGTGCCGACGACGATCACGCCGAGCGCGGCCAATACGAGCTGCGGGCTGAAGCGACGGCGGGCGAGCGTCAGCAGCAGCGGCAGCACGGCAAACGCCGCCGCCGCCGCGCCGACCCAGGCCGCGCGCGAGAACGTCAGCAGCAGCGCCCAGACGCCGAGCGGCACGGCGATGACGCCGATCCAACGAACGCTCACTCGCCGTGACAGCAGCAGCGGCCCTGCGCCGATCACGCCTGCCAGCAGCGTCCCGGCCAGCGCGTTCGGATGCGGCATCAAGCCGGATGGGCGCAGCCAGCGCCAGCCCGGAGCCATGACCACGCTCGCTCCCGGCGATGAGGCCAGCAGCGGAAATTCTCCGAGCGCGCGTAGGCCAATTGGCGCTTGCGCCCGCGCCTGCAAAATCGTGATAATCGCATTGAACACCAGCCCGACGACCAGCGCGCCGATCAGCGCGCGCGGCGGTGGCCCGGCGCTGGCGACGGCCAGAGCGAACAGCAGCACGACCGTCAGTTGCAGCGCCGCCGTCGCGCCGACTTCGGGATGCAGGTCGCGCATGAAGGCCCATAACAGCGAGGCGTAGGCCCACAGCGCCAGCAGCAGGGTCAGCAGCGCCCAGACGCGGCGCAACGGATCGTGGAGCAGGGCGCGGAAGCCGGGCAGGCCGAGGATCAGCCACCAGCCGACCGTCCATAATAGCGGCAGCAGCAGGAGAAAGTAATCGACGTACAGCGAGGCCAGACCGAAGGGCGGGGGCGCGCGGGTGCTGAAACGATACCAGACCGGCAGCATCAGGAAAGCGAGCAGCACTCCCGCCTGAAGGGGGAGCAGGCGCCAGCGAAGCCGTCCGAGCATGTTCAAACGTGCGATTCCCGTTTTTTAGCGCGTCTACAGGGTGAGCGCATCCACGACATTCGACCCCATCCTATCGAGTGTGGCCTGAAATGAGCGGCGCGTCAAACGCGCTGATGGCAACGGTGCGCCATAGTTCACAAAGGAGCAGTCGCCATGGCGACTCAGCAGATTAATCTTCCGATCACCGGCATGACCTGTGCCAACTGCGTCCGCACTGTCGAGCGGACGCTCAAGAAAACCGAGGGGGTCAGCGAGGCGGTCGTCAACTTTGCGACCGAGAAGGCCAGCGTGACTTTCGACCCGGCACAGCTCAAGGTGGCCGATCTGATCCAGCGCGTTGATAAAGCGGGTTACGGCGTGGCGCAGGCGACGATGGATCTGCCGATTACCGGCATGACCTGCGCGAGCTGCGTCCGCACCGTTGAGCGCGCGCTCGGCAAGCAGCCCGGCATCCTCAACGTCAGCGTCAATCTGGCGACCGAAAAGGCGACTGTCGGCTACGTGCCGGGGACGGTGCGGCGGGGCGATCTCGTCCGCGCGGTTGAGGCGGCGGGTTACGGCGTGCTCGATCTGTCGGACGCTGCCGTGCCGGAAGATGCCGAACGCGCGGCCCGCGAAGCTGAAATCGCCCATCAGCGTCGCAATGTGCTGATCGGCGCAGCTTTGACGATCCCACTGTTCGCCCTCAGCATGGGGCGCGATCTGGTGATGGCGAGTACGCCGATGTCCGGCATGAGCATGGCTCCAACTGGCCCGTTCGCGTGGCTGTTATGGGGCGGCTGGCTGTTCGTCTTCGGTCTGCTGGCGACGCCGGTGCAGTTCATCGTCGGCAGGCAGTACATGGTCGGCGCGCTCAAGGCGCTGCGTAATCGTTCGGCCAACATGGACACGCTGATTGCGATGGGGTCGCTGGCAGCCTACCTTTACAGCGTTGTCGTGCTGATCGGCCTGGCGCTCGGCACGGCGGTCGGCGAGCACGTCTATTTTGAGACCTCGGCGGTTATCCTGACGCTGATTACGTTCGGCAAGCTGCTCGAAGCGCGGGCGAAGGGCCGTACCAGCGAGGCGATCAAGAAGCTGATGGGCCTTGCGCCGCGCACGGCCACGCTGCTGCGCGATGGTCAGGAAGTCGAAATCGCGGTCGATGATCTGATCGTCGGCGATACGCTGATCGTCCGTCCGGGCGAGCGTGTGCCGGTCGATGGCGTGGTCGTCGAGGGGCGCTCCTCGGTCGATGAGTCGATGCTGACCGGCGAGAGCCTGCCGGTGAGCAAGAGCGCAGGCGCGAACGTCATTGGCGCGACGGTCAATAAGAGCGGGCGGTTGGTCGTGCAGGCCACGCGCGTCGGCGCGCAAACGGCGCTGGCGCAGATCATCCGGCTGGTCGAGCAGGCGCAGGCGTCGAAAGCGCCGATCCAGCGCGTGGCCGATCAGGTGTCAGGCGTCTTCGTCCCGGCGGTGCTGGTGCTGGCGACATTGACCTTCGTTGGCTGGCTGGCGCTCGGTCAGATCGGTTTCACGGCGGCGATGGTTCACGCCGTCGCCGTGCTGGTGATCGCCTGCCCGTGCGCGCTCGGTCTGGCGACGCCGACGGCGATTATGGTCGGCACCGGGCGCGGCGCGGCGATGGGCGTGCTGTTTAAGAACAGCCAGTCGCTCGAAAACGCGCATCGTGTCCAGATTGTCGCGCTCGACAAGACCGGGACGATTACGCGCGGCGAGCCGTCGGTGACAGATATTGTCCCTGTCTCTGGCTTCGACACCGATACGCTGCTGCGGCTGGCGGCGGTTGTCGAGCGCGGCAGCGAGCATCCGCTCGGTCAGGCGGTCGTCGCGGCGGCTCAGGCCAAAAACCTGTCGCTGACGCAGCCCGAAGGCTTCGAGTCCGAAGCCGGGCGCGGCGTCCGCGCGCTGGTCGATGGAAAATCGGTGCTGGTCGGCAGCCCGCGCTATGTCGCCGGGCAGGGCGTCGATATCGCTGCGCTGGTGGAGCAGGTTACGGCGTTGCAGGCGCGCGGTCGCACGGCGGTGATCGTTGTGGTCGATGGGCAGGCGGTGGGCGCGCTCGGCATCGCTGACGCGGTCAAGGATGGCTCGCGCGAGGCGATTGAGGCGCTGCGCCGCGCGGGCCTGGACGTGGTGATGATTACCGGCGATAACGAGGCAACGGCGCGGGCGGTGGCGCAAGAAGTCGGCATCGAACGGGTGCTGGCCGAGGTGCTGCCCGATCAGAAGGTCGGGGCGGTCAGGCAGCTTCAGGCTGAGGGCAGGCGCGTGGCGATGGTCGGCGACGGCATCAACGATGCGCCCGCGCTGGCGCAGGCGGATGTCGGCATTGCCATCGGCACGGGGACGGACATTGCTATCGAAGCGTCCGACGTGACGCTCGTCAGCGGCGACCTGCGCGGCGTGGCGCGAGCGATCAGCCTCAGCCGGGCGACGATGCGGACGATCTACCAGAATTTGTTCTGGGCTTTTGTCTACAACATCATCCTGATTCCGGTGGCGATGGCGGGCGCGCTCGTGCCGATGCTCGCCGCCGGGGCGATGGCGTTCTCGTCGGTGTTCGTGGTCAGCAACTCGCTGCGGCTGAGGGGGTCATCGCTTCGGCTGCCGCAGGATTTCGGACAGGGTCATCGTGAATCGCCGCGTCTGACTCCGGCTTCTCCATCTCCGTCCCCATAACACTGTTACCGTGAAGCTTCACGAACTGCCGGTGGATCGCTTCTCAAGCTCGGCGGGGCAACGCAGCAGAAACTTTAAGCTGCGTTGCCCCGCTTGGTTAGCGCTTGCCGTTCCAGCCTCGCCAGGTTATGGCCGTTTTCCGTTTAAACTAAACCAGATCGTCACGCCAGCGGGTTTTACCTCGCGCGATGGTTCATTGCGCGTCGATACCCTGTCAACCCGGGTCGCCGGCTGCAAGACAGCACCGACACGGTAGGGAATAGGGGCAAACCCTTACGCTAATAGTCGCGCTATACATCTATAATTTGAGGTAATGAGATATAGGTCTGGTCTGGCGGCTGTTTTCACGCGGCGTCTTCCGTGAAGGATAGAATATGGCAACCCTTGAGTTTAAGCTGGCTGTTGTTAGCCCGATGTTTTTGAACGGCGCAGACCCTCGTCAACCCGAACCTCGCGCCGCCTCTGTGCGCGGGCAGCTTCGTTACTGGCTGCGAGCCTATCTGGGCGCGCAAACGGACGATTTGAAGCGGATCTGGGAAGATGAAAGCGCCATTTTTGGCTCAACAGAAAAAGGCGCGGCGGTCAGCGTGCGCTTGTTTGGGAGTCCAGCTATTCAACCACATCTACATCCCATGCTGCCCCACCGCGAAGGTACACAGGAGAATGTCTCAAAAGCGCTGGCGATTGATCCCAATGAAATCTTCACCTTGCAACTGGTTACACGTCCCGGCGTAGCGCTCCCGCAAGGGGCGCAAACGGCACTCAAATTGTGGTTACTGCTCGGCGGCATAGGAAAGCGCTCGCGGCGAATGATGGGCAAGGCGCAGATTCGCCCTAAGGGAGCCGCAGGGGATTGGCTGCCTCCTGATAATTTGGATGATCTGAAAAATGCCATCTTAGCCATTATGCCGCCATCTACTTCGCATCCTGGTATCCCATCTTTTCCGACGCTGCATAAAGATTATAGTTGGATCATCGTCGGAGAAGAAGCTTATGACAGCGCCAAAGAAGCCAATCAGGTCTTGTTCAGAGACCTTCTGCGAAACAGTACATTCAGGCCAAAACAAGACACTTTTGGTTTTGCAAGGGGGAATAAGAGACGTGCATCGCCTATAATCGCTCAGGTATACAGGATTGGAGCCAATTATCATCCGGTCATTACGGCGTTTTACTCAGCGCCTTCTTCGCCAACAGACAAAGATATTCTGCGAGGTTTTATGAAGGCGGCCAGTTCTCGTTTCAGCGGAATCCACGTCTGGGGAGGCTGGTAAAAATGACGACCCGCCTTTTCCTGTTCCAGATCGGGCCTGTCCAGGCATTCATCGCTCAGGCGCGGCGCACGCAAGACCTGTTTATGGGAAGCCATATCCTGAGTGAACTGGTATCCGCAGGCGTCCTTGCGTCGAGTCAAGCTGCGGGCTTCGAGGCGATTTTCCCGCTGATCAAAGACGGAAATGTATTGGGCGGCGCGCCGAACCGATTCGCATTTCTGTGTGATGACCTGCCAGCGGAAGTCGCGGCAGCAGTCCAGAAGGCTGTTCAAACGAGGTGGCTGGAAGGTTTTGCCGACCCTGTTTGTCGTCTTGTCCAGCGCGCCGTTGGTGACGGAGACTGGCAAGCGGTCTTTGAACGTCAGTCTACTCAGTGGATGGAATTTTACTGGGCTGCCGTCGACTATGATAGGAACGACCACGGTGGGTCTTTCCGTCGAGCGAGCGCGGCAGTGGCACAGCGTAAATATGTGCGCACGTTTCATGTGCTTGAAGAGCCGGGATCCAAATGCACGCTGACGGGGATGCAGTCCGCCCTTCCGGTGAACTGGAAGCGTCTGCGCGAATCGCTGGACGACGCCGACGGGAAAATCATTCGCGCCAATGAGCGGCTGGGATCGCTGGCGCTGGTCAAACGTCTGGGGACTATCGCTCTTAAGCACGAAAAGGCTACGGTAACTGATTTTGAAGGGTTTCCTGCGACCAGCGAAATTGCCGCCGACCAGTGGGGCGTCTATGAAAACGCCGCTGTCGGTAAGGAGACCACAGGGTACATCGCCGTTTTACATATGGATGGCGACCAGATGGGGAAACGATTGAATGAGCTACCTGACGTTGAGGAGCATCAAAAGTTTTCCCGCGATCTGGCGAATTATGCAGAAGCAGACGGCGCGCGTAAAACGCTTGGTCAATACGGTGGGTTAGGACGCCTGGTGTATTCCGGCGGAGACGATGTGCTGGCGCTGCTGCCGCTGAAAAATGCGCTTCAATGCGCGGACAAACTCCGTACCCTGTTTTCGCAAATGACCAGGTGCAACGCCAGCGCGGGCATCGCCATTACCCCTGCTAACCTGCCTCTTGACCGGGCGCTGGAGCTGGCGCGCCAGGCCGAAGAAATGGCGAAAGACCGGTATGACCGAAACGCGGTGGTGGTGGTCGAAGCGCATGGGACGGGGCAGATGCGCGCAGCGGGAGCGAAGTGGGAAGTCATCAGCTTTGTCACAGGTCTGCAAGAACTCTTCGAGAAGCATATCCTTTCGGGCAAACTGGGCTATGACCTTCAGTCCATCGACCATGATTTATTTGGAGATAGCATCCGTGGCGCGCGTGAGGCAGAAATCAGGCGTTTGGTTCAGCGACGCATTGGCGAGAAGGCAAAGGATGATGAGAAAAAGGATGTCAACAATTTGACCACTACTATGATCAAGTTGGTTGAAGATGAGCGTGTGGTGCCGTCATGGTCAGATATGGCGAACTGGGTCATCCTTGCGCGCTTCCTGGCGCAGGGAGGGAAGCCGTGAGCGGGCAATGGGTGTTCATTGAAGCAGCGGATGTCTGGCTGTTCCGCGATAACAAACCATTTACTGCGCAGCAAAATTTCGTCGCGCGCGGGCAGTTTCCACCTATCCCGATGACGATGCAGGGGGCCGTTCGCACCTATTATCTTGAAAATCACCTTCAGCGTGAGGGGCGTAACTGGGACGATTATCGACGTGGAAAGGTGAGCGATACTATTGTCCGGGCCGTAGGGCTGCCCGCCTTCGATGGGCGCTCGGCCACGGTAGGCGATTTGAAGATGATGGGGCCGTTTGTGGCGCGTATGGCGAATGGAAAGTTGGAACGTCTATTGCCCGCGCCGCTCGATCTGCTAGCGCAGAAAATCGAGAACACCGATCCGCCCAATTTTCGCTATCGTCTGCTCACACCTGCCGATGGACACGATTTTTATACGGATGTCCCTTTCGCGGGCTGGCGTCCACTTGCGGGCGGTGGAGCGGACTACAAGGAGGCGCACGGCTGGCTAACCGAAACCCAATTCGAGCAGTATCTGCGCGGAAAGGTGAGTCATTTATCCGATCTTCCGGGGGATGACTCGGTATTCCAGATCGAAGATCGCGTCGGTCTGGCGCTCGATTATGGGCGGCGGGCGAACGCCGAAGGGATGTTTTACCACGCTGAGTTCGTGCGCCCGTGTGAGCAGGTCGGGCTGCTGATTTACGTCAGCCCGGCTGTCTTTGAAAGCGAGACGGGCTATCTCAATCTGGGGGGCGAGTCGCGCTCCGGGCATTTTCAGTTAGTGAGTGGCGTTACGCCGCTTCCACAAGCTGGCCGGGGGAAAGTGAAAATTGTTCTGCTCTCGCCTGCCTATTTCAGCGGTGGTTGGCAGCCTGAGCAGGGCGACTGGTCGGCCTGGGTAGGGGGTGGTTCTTTAGTGTCGGTTGTTCTCGGAAAGCCGCGCCCGCTCAGTGGATGGGATATGGCAGCCAATCAACCCAAACCGCTCCGCCATTATGTGCCAGCGGGCAGCGTGTTCTTTTTCGAGGACGCCGACATCAGCGGCATCCCATTTACAGAGACGCCGCCCGATTCGCTCGATCATGGCGCCATTGGGTTTGGTACATTCGCAGTCGGTACCTGGTAACCGGAAAGGTAGATCACGTGATTTCGACATCGTTGTTCATCTATACCGAAACATCGCTTCATGCGGGCGTCGGCAGCACCGTTTCAGTGGTTGACTTGCCCATCCAGCGTGAGCGAACCACGCAGTATCCTATCGTGCAGGGGAGCGGCATCAAAGGCGCGCTCCGCAGTCAGGTGAAGCCGGAGGCACAATCGCGCGAGGCGTACATTGACTTAATTTTCGGCGGTGGAGAAGTTAATCGCTCTGAGGGCGAGAAGAAAGCCAGTTTTGCGGGGGCTATCTCGGTAGGGGATGCGCGCGTCGTGCTGTTCCCTGTTCGTTCACTGGCGGGCGTCTTCGCTTATATCACCTGTCCGGCAGTGCTGGCGCGAGTCGCGCGCGATATTCCTTCATTTCCTCGATTGACCGCGACGATTGCGGCGGAAGCTGCGTTCGTGAACAGCAAATCCGCCGTTTCTGCCTCGAATCGTATCGTGCTGGAAGAGTTCAGCTTCAACGCACAACCGGATGGGAGCGCTGATCAGATTGCCGGATGGCTGGCAGCGAATGCCCTTCCCCAAACGGACGAATATCGCTACTGGCGCGACAAGCTGCAAACCAGCCTCGTCATTCTCGCCGACGATGATTTCCGGGATTTCGTCCAGAACAGCACGGAAATTGTGACTCGCGTTCGGCTGGATAGCGCTTCAAAAACGGTGATCGATGGAGCGCTGTGGACACAGGAGATGCTTCCGTCCGATACCCTGTTGATGAGCGCGGTCATTGCGCGTTCAACCCGCAGTCAGTACGCGGAACGCCAGTATTCAGCCGAGGATGTGGTTGGCTGGTTGCACGGCGCCGAAGTTATCCCGGCGCGTATCCAGCTTGGCGGTGACGAGACGACGGGTTCGGGCATGGTGGCGCTGCGCTGGCAGGGAGGCAACTAATCATGACACAGCATACGCGCCAGCAAACGCTGCAACAAAAACGTGCTGCCCACGCCTGGGTATGTATCGAGAAAGTTCCTACCGGGGTACAGAAAAAATATGGCTCGCTGGTGCGCGGACTCCCTGCTCTCGTGCAGTCCGACGGGTTAGGGCAGACGCTCGCATTTCTTAAGGCGAAGGCTGGCGGAAAACCGGATAAAGAACACATGGTTGTCTATAACCATATTTCCGCCTGGATCAGTCAGGAACTGGGACCGCAGGATGACCTGCTGGAATGGCTGCTTCTCCAATCAACGCCTGATTACCGCCGCGCTACCGCCGAGGTGCTGGCCTATCTTGGTTGGATCAAGCGCTTCGCCGAGGCAAAGGACTGGCAGGACGAAAACGCATGATGACGAATTATACCTACTTGGCGCCTAAAGACTCAGCGCCTGCGATTGGCGTGAACGTCAAGGGCTGTCGAAATATGGGGTTGGTCTTGGAGCGTTACGTTCCACAAGAAGCCATTGATAACAAGAAGGAAGGTAAAGAGTTACCCCGCAGTACGTGGTTGCACCAACTCATGGAGTGTTACAAGATCACTGAAAGCGAGAATGTTCCGCTCAAACAACTAATCAGCGCGAACCGTCAGCGTTGGCTGGCAATGACCGAAGGCGCAGCGCGCTTCACAATGACCACTCGCAGCCGCATGGTGATCGGCTTAGGTGGTAAGGGGGCGTTAGAGTTCGGCATTACCCTGCATCCGGTGACAGGATTGCCCTATATCCCCGGCAGCGCGCTCAAGGGGTTATGCCGGAACTACACGCTGTATTACATCGCCGAACAGTCAGAGATTTCGCTTGACCCCGCGAAGGTGAAAGACGCTTCAGAGAGAGCAAAACAACTGGACGAGCAACTCACTGAGGTCGCGGATCATGGGCTGAAATTTAACCTCGGTTATGCTATCCTCTATCGCCAGCTCTTCGGCACACAAAAAGGGGCCGGAGAGTGTGTATTCTTTGATGCCGTTATCGAGGAAGTCCCTGACGGCACCCCGTTGTTTGCTGTCGAGGTGATGACCCCTCACTTCCGTAAGTATTATGAAACCAGCGGAAAGGCGGCCCCGGATGACGCCGATAATCCAAACCCGGTTACGTACATCGCTGTCAATGCCGGGGTGACGTTTCGTTTCGCAGTCGGCTTACGAAAGAGTGCCCCGCCAGAGACGCCGTTAGGCGATGCCCGCACCCTGCTGCAAAATGCCTTAAAACTCATGGGGATTGGCGCAAAAACCGCTGCTGGCTACGGGGTATTTGAACAGAGAAGGCTTAAAAGCAAGTAATGCCCGCCCTCTATGTCGCCACGCTTGGGCAGCGCCCCGAAGCGATCACGGTTGCCTTCGACCGCCTGAACGAGCAGTATCGCTATGAAGGGCTAGCGGTATTGCATACTGAGCCGAACGTGTCCGGCATCGCGCAGGCATACAGCGACCTGCGCGCGGTCTGCGCCAGTGATTACTCCACCCGGCAAAGGCATTTCCACGAGATCGCCTATGATGACAGCTCGCCGCTGATTGACATTGAGGATCAGCGGTCGGCAGAGGCATACTATCGCGGCGTGCTGCGGGTGCTGTACGAATACAAGCGTGACGGGTGGCTGCTGCATCTGATGATTGCGGGCGGGCGCAAAGCCATGAGTATTTACGCCATGCTCGCCGCCAGTGTGCTGTTTGAGCCACCTCATGACCGCGTATGGACGGTGTTATCGCCAGAGTCGATGCTGGCAAAGCCGGGTCAGTTTCATGTTCCGGCGGGAATGCGCGATCAGGTGCAGTTGGTCGAACTGCCGCTGCGTCCAGCACGGATCGCGCCGGGAACAGCGATTGAGGCGCTGCTAGAACGTCCGATCAGCCGATTGGGTGCGTTCCTCAACAAACTCACGCCCGCTGAGCGCGAGGTTGTCGAACTTTTGAGGCGCAGCCCCTACGCCTCGAATGAAGAATTGGGGATAATTGGACACAAGAGCGGGCGCACAGTTGAAAATCAACTGGCGAGCGTTTATGACAAGTTGATCGGGTTCCTCGATTTCGGGGAAACCATCACCAACAAGCGACAGGCACTGCTGGATGTGCTAAGAGGAGAATGAAGACGTGACAGAGCATATTCTACTAACAACTATTGGTGCTGGAAAATTATATGATGAAACTACTTATACCCTCGGGGGTGAGACTTCTGACCAGACTCGTTTCTTTTCAGACGCACTTTTGAGATTTCTACATAATTCTCAACGTGTAACCCGTGTTGTAGTCTTACTGACCGAAGGGGCAAGTAAAGGCGTCAATTGGGAAGGCTCAGAAGGCAATAATGGATTACAAGGTGTTTTAGAGGAATATAAGCGAGAGCTTAACCATGACCTAGAGGTTGTTTCAACATCGGATGAACCAATTCCAAATGGCTTAAGCGAAGACGAAATCTGGGCAATATTTGATCGCATTTCAGGATTAGTAGGAGAAGGTAGCAGGTTGACACTTGACCTAACACATGGATTTCGTTCTCTGCCTCTAATTATGCTGTTGACTGTTGCTTACCTGAGGTCAGCAAAAAATATCACCATTAATGCTGTCTATTATGGAGCCTATGATGCAACATCCCGTTCTAGTAGACAAACGCCTTCTGTTATTCTTGATGACACGCCAAAACCTCCTGCTCCTGCCCTTGATCTTGCGCCATTCTTGACGTTGTTTGAATGGGTTACGGCAGTTGATGCTTTTGAACGAACGGGGAATCTAAGGCAAATTGCCGACCTGATGCGAGATCGCCAAGACTCGCTGTTTAAAAATTTGCAAGACAAAAGCAAATTGCCTACCCGGTTTAAGTCAGTTGCATCGACGATGCAAAAGCTATCTGAGGCGTTGATGCTAGGGCGACTAAAAGACATTGCGGAGGTTTGTGAGCAATTAGGTACTCAGCTTGGAGAGCAAGAGGCGACTGCTAGACAATGGCTTGTCCCTTTGACGGCACAGATTATAAGGATTCAGGAGGACTTTAAGGCGTTAGTACCGAAGTCTGAAAGGCCAAACGATTTATTATTAGCTCAGTTCAATCTCGTCAAATGGTATATAGATCACGAACATTTCATGCAAGCAGGATTGTTGCTCCGCGAGTGGTTTGTTACATGGTATGCCAATCAAGATAAGGGTGGAATCGATTGGACTAAACTAACGACCGACAAAGAAGAACGAGGGAAGGTAGAACAGCGTTTGAGCAGTCTTATACAAGTTCTTTTAGTCGAAAACACAAGCTCCAATTTGTCGTTAAAGTTAAACCTATCGTATGGAGGAATAGCGATTGATATTGTCGAGACTTGGAATATGCTTACAAATCTGCGGAATGATTTGGGGCATGTAGGTCATCGGGCTGATCAATTAGATGTCAACAGGATACGTGAACAACTCAAAAAGCTAGTTGAGCAACTTCAGCCACTGGCGAATGGGTGACCCTTCAATAAATTGTCTGGGAAAAACAAATAATGATCGTCCTCAATTTCGCGCACCCGCTCACGCTGCGCCAGCTTGACCAAATCGCTGCGCTTGTCGGAAGCGCCCCGGAGCAAGTCCACGACGTCCGGGCGCAGTTCGATCTGGAGCAGCCTTTCAGTCAGCAAATCGTCCGCCTACTCGAAAACCTGAATGTCTCGCCGCAGCAGTGGCAGTCAGAGGGCTGGTTGATTGTTCTGCCATCGCTCAATTATGCGGCGGCGGTGCTGCTGGCAGAACTCCATGGACGCATGGGACATTTTCCCGCGATTTTGCGCCTACGCCCGATAGTGGGCGCGCTGGTCACGGAATACGATGTAGCAGAAATCATCAATCTGGAAGCGGTGCGGGCAGAGGCCCGCACACGGCGGTGAGGGGGCGCTAAGAACGACGCCCTGGACAAAGTGGCTGGAAACCCACTGGCACTCCTGCTCTTGATGCCGGGAGAGCCAGTGGCCCCCTTAACCTGCGTCAGGTGACGTAAAGGGTCATCCTCGATGATAGAAGCAGCCCTTACCGCTTCTTGCCCTGTTTCAATGCCATTCTATACACCCCCTGCGACGTACATCCGACCGATGACAAAGGTCATCAGGACGAAGACCACAGATAGCCCGGCTACCGCTGCCGCTGCGCGACTTTTGCGAACATCGTTTGTTATCGGCAGCCAGTAAAAGAGCAGGCAGAAACCCAGGGGAGCCAGCCCGCCCAGATAGTGAATGAACACCTGCAAGGGGCCAAGCCCCTGATCCAGCAGTTTGATTCCTACCAGCACCTGAATGATTAATGTCACCTGGAAGAGAATCAAGCTGGCTTGTGCTCGCGCCGCAAACTTCTGCTGTTTCCAGGCTGCCCAGCCGGTGCCAATTAAAGCCAGGATAGAGCCGAGCAACGCTAACGCACCTGTCATCATGTGTAGGTTTGGCGACAGTACAATTGAGTCAATCATCTGACAACCTTCTGTTTCGCTCTGGGGATATGGATAGCAAAAGTATGCCAGACTCTTGTTGCAATGAATTGACAGCCATATGACGATTTGATGACAGTTTTGGGAGTCCGTCGATGGCACAAAAAGTCCTGATTGTGGATGATGAAACATCAGTCTTGAAAACCATTCGCGCCTATTTGGAGCAGGAAGGTTTCACTGTAGCAACCGCTGTAGAGAGCCTGACAGCGCTCGATCTGGCACGAACTTTTCAGCCCGACCTGATCATTCTGGATGTTATGCTGCCGTCGATGGATGGTTTTAGTGTGCTGCGAGAGATACGGCGGGAGTCCGAAGTCTATATCCTGATGCTGACAGCCAGGGCTGGAGAAGTGGATCGGGTGGTTGGCCTGGAATTAGGCGCGGATGATTACCTGACTAAACCCTTTAGTCCACGCGAATTGGTCGCCAGAGTCAAAGCGATCCTGAGGCGCGGGCGCAATCAAAATGAACGTGATCCCGAATTGGCGTTTTCTCAACTTCGTATCGACCCGGTAGCGCGGCGGATATGGAAGAATGATAACGAGATCGAACTGACGCCTACTGAATATGATTTACTTTATACGCTTGCGCGGCATCATAAGCGCGTCTTGAGTCGCCAGCAACTGATTGAGTATGTTTGGGGCTATGATTATTTTGGCGATGACCGTGTGATTGATGTTCACATCCGCCGACTCCGTATCAAAATAGAGGATAGCCCTCAAGAGCCTGCTTATATTGTCACAGTACGGGGCGCGGGATATCGATTTGACGGGGGGCCACCCTGATATGAAAGCGCTGTCATCCTTTTTTCGCCGTATCGAGTGGTTACACCTCTTATCCTATTTCATTGTCATTGGTGCTGAGATATTAATACTGTTATTTATCAGCGGCACACCCGAAGCAAATATTTTGCGTTATATCATTTTCTTCGGGGCGGTTTCATTCAGCCTGCTTCTGGTTCGACAACGCATCATCAAGCCGATTCAGCAAATGACGCAGGCAAGCTTGCATATCGCCAGCGGCAATTATCAAAGGCGACTGCCTTCATATCGCATTATTGAACTTAATCAAATGGCCCAGGCCTTTAATCAGATGGCGAGTCATCTGGAGAATGTTGAAACGCAGCGTGTAGCGCTGATTGGTAATGTCGCGCATGAATTGCGCACGCCCTTGAGCAACATTCGCATCACCCTGGAAGGGCTGATCGACGAAGTGTTCACCCCTGACGCCGAAACCTTCCTCGAAATTCAGCATGAAGTTAGTCGTTTGCAACGCCTGGTGTATCAACTTGAACGACTATCTCAGGCAGAATCGGGGCAAATTCCACTGAACAGGCAGTGGGTTGATTATGCTCAACTGATACGGACAACCTGTGAGCAGCTCAGGGTGCAGTATGACAGTAAAGGGGTTGATCTGGTCTATGAGCTGAGTCCAGACCTGCCATCCATCCAGATAGACCCTGACCACATGACACAGGTTCTTGTCAACCTGCTTGGCAATGCTTTGCAGTACACACCATCCGGTGGTCGGGTAAGCATACAGGCTTGCTCTGAGGATAAGCAGCTCGTGACCCGGGTTTATGATACAGGAATCGGGATGCAAGCCGATGAACTGGCACATATCTTTGAACGCTTTTATCGCGTCGATAAGTCACGCGCCCGAAGCAGCGGCGGCAATGGTATAGGACTAACGATCACGCGCCATTTACTTTTAGCGCATCAAGGCACGATCCATGCGGAAAGTGCCGGTTTAGGATGTGGCTCTCTATTCACTTTCACGCTGCCTTTATAAGCCTTGACGAGAGGGTAAGATGAAATAAACAGCAGGCCAGCACAACTCCTTAACAAAGCTCAACGATGGTTTTCTGTAGTTGTTGCCCTGTGGTACAGGGCAATCGCGTCTAAATCACAACTCAGGCTATAAAGGGCCATGAGGGTTTGTAGGGGCGCAGCGCGCTGCGCCCCTACGTTACCGTTGACCCTGGATAAACCGATATGAGCTTTCTTGAAACTCCGATCAAATTTGATGCAATCGCCCTGGGCAGCAGGGCGCGGCTAATCGGTCACGCCCTGTTTTGTGCTAGACTGAGGGAAACAAACGAAGTGAACAGGCCAGCGAAGGAGCCTGAGATGGCCTTGCCTGAAAACCGTATGACGCCCGAAGCTTACCTGAAGTTTGAGCGTGCCAGCGAGGTCAAGCACGAATACTTCGGCGGTGAAGTTTTTGCGATGACCGGCGCAAGCCGAAACCATAATCGAATTGTCGTGAATGTCACCGCTAGCTTGCACGGACAACTGCGACGAGGCCCTTGCGAGCTATTTCCGAGCGATATGCGCGTGAAAATACGTTCCAGCATTTTGTATACTTATCCTGATATCAGCGTAGTCTGCGGTGAACCGCAGTTCGAGGATACAGGGCTAGATACCCTGCTCAATCCGACATTGATTATCGAAGTTCTTTCGCCATCAACCGAACTCTATGACCGGGTTAGAAAGTTTCAGCATTACCGGACAATTGAATCGCTGCAAGAGTATGTATTGATCGCTCAGGATCACCCACGGATCGAGCGTTATTTGCGTCAGTCGAACGATGAATGGCTGCTCTCTGATACAACTGACCTGAACTCAGTGCTGGATTTAATGGCGATTCAGTGTCGGCTGGCCCTCGCGGAAGTTTACGAGAAAGTCACTTTTGAGGATCAGCCTTCATCGCCATGATCCTGTAACGTTATCTCCTTGCTTGCCTCTACAGGCCCTATTGGCGCTCTAATGGAGCTTCGCGCCTACCGCGCAGGGTGATTGATGCGACGGATCGCAGTCGGTGGCATCGTCCACGAAACCAATACCTTCGTCCCGGCACAGACCGGCCTCGATGCCTTCAGCCGCGACGAAGGCGCAGCTATCGTCGAGCGCTGGCGTGGCTCGCACAGCTCGATGGGAGGCGCGCTGCAAGGGCTGGAAGACGCCGGATGCAGGGCCGTGCCGCTGCTCTACGCAACCGCCATGCCGAGCGGCCCGATCACGCGCGAGGCGTATCACGTGCTGCTCGACCGGCTGCTGATGCTGCTGCGCGAAGCTGGCCCGGTGGATGGCGTGCTGCTGGTACTGCATGGCGCGATGGTGGCGGAAGATCAGGATGACTGCGAAGGTGAGATTCTGGAGCGCACACGCGCAGAGGGGGCGTGTCCGCTGGTCGCCGTACTCGATATGCACGGCAGCCTGACGCCGAAAATGATCGAGGCCGCCGATGGGTTGATCGCCTTCAACCAGAATCCGCACCTCGATACTGAGGCGCGCGGTCTGGAAGCGGCGGCGCTGCTGCGGCGACTGCTGGAAGGCCGGGTGAGGCCGACGAAAGCCTTCGCCCGTCCGCCGCTGCTGCTCAATGCGCTGGCGACCGGGACGGATCGACTGCCGCTCCGCGCCGTCCACGAACAGGCAGCGATTTTCCGGCGCAACCCGAAAGTGCTGAATATCAGCATTATCGGTGGCTTCGCGTTCAGCGACGTCCCCGATGCGGGCTTCAGCGTGCTGGTCACGACCGATGATGACGTGACTCTGGCCGGGGAAATGGCGCAGTCGCTGGCGCAGGTCGCGTGGCAGCAGCGCGAAGCGGCCAGAGAAGCGGGCATTTCAGTCGAGGACGCGCTGGCGCGCGCGCTGACCGCGACGGCCTTCCCGGTTATCCTGGCTGACATCGGCGATAACGTCGGCGGCGGCTGCCCCGGTGACGGAACCGTGCTGCTGCAAGCGCTGATCGAGGCCGATGCTCAGGCTGCGGTCATCACGCTGGCCGACCCGCAGGCGGTTGCGCAGGCAGTTCACGCGGGCATTGGCGCGGCAGTTGATATCGCGGTTGGCGGCAAGGTCGATGACTGGCACGGGCAGCCGGTGCTGATTCACGCGGTCGTCGAGGCGCTGACGGATGGACGGTTCGCCACCGGTGGCAAAGATCATTTTGCCAACATCTACGGGAGCGCGGTCGAGATGGGCCGCTGCGCTCGGCTGCGCTGCGGCGGTATTACGCTGCTGCTCACCGAGCGCAGGACACCGCCGGGCGATCTGGAACAGTTACGGAGTCAGGGCATCGACCCTGAGGCGCAGAAACTGATCGTCGTCAAATCGACGATTGCCTTTCGCGGCGCGTATGAGCCGATTGCCGCTGACATTATCGAGGTCAATACCCCCGGCCTGTGCTCGAACCGACTGAGCGCCTTTCCCTATCAGAAACTCCGCCGTCCGCTGTTTCCATTGGACGAGATCGACGGATAGAGAACGCGGTGAGCCTGTCGCGCTGGTCGTAATTTAATCGTTCCTGCTGGCGTCAGAGAGACCAGGCACGACTGTGCAATGAGCCGTGCCTCTGCGAGTACGATCAACAGGAAAAGCCCTCTGATGACTGATACAGCAAGCGTGACAACCAGCCGACCGTTTGAAATTGGTCTTTACTCGTTCGCGGAAGTGACGCATGACTCGATCACCGGGAAGCAGCCGACGGCAGCCGAGCGCATCCATGATCTGTTGGAAGAAATCGAGCTGGCCGATCAGGTCGGCCTCGACGTCTACGGTCTGGGGGAACACCACCGCGCCGATTTTGCCTCATCCGCGCCTGACGTGATTCTGGCGGCTGCCGCCAGCCGGACGAAGCAGATTCGCCTGACCAGCGCCGTCACCGTTCTGAGTTCTGACGACCCGGTGCGCGTGTTCGAGCGCTTCGCCAGTCTCGATCTCGTCTCCAACGGGCGCGCCGAGATCATGGCCGGGCGCGGCTCGTTCATCGAGTCGTTCCCGTTGTTCGGCTATGATCTGAACGACTACGACGACCTGTTCTCGGAGAAACTCGATCTGCTGCTCAAACTGCGCGACGGCGAGCGCGTCACCTGGAGCGGGCAGCATCGTGCGCCTATCGACAATCTCGGCATCTACCCGCGCCCGATTCAGAACCCACTGCCAGTCTGGGTTGGCGTCGGCGGCACGCCAGAGTCGGTCATTCGCGCGGCCAGCCGTGGACTGCCGATGGCGCTGGCGATTATCGGCGGGCAGCCGCAGCAGCTCGCGCCTTTCGCCGATTTGTATCGGCGCGCAGCGGCCCAGTACGGCTTCGATCCGGCGACCATGCCCCTGAGCATCAACTCGCACGGCTTCATCGCCGACACGCGCGAGCAGGCTCTCGACGAGTCGTTCCCGGCAGTGCAGGCGACGATGAATAAGATCGGGCGCGAGCGCGGCTGGCCGCCGATGCGCCGTGAGCAGTATGAGGCGTCAGCGACTGCGCGCGGCGCGAACTTCGTCGGCAGCCCCGACGACATCATCGAGAAAATCCTGTTCCAGCACTCGATCTTCAACCATCAGCGTTTGCTGCTTCAGTTGAGCGTCGGCACGATGCCGCACGATAAGCTGATGCATGCCATTGAGCTGCTTGGTACGAAAATTGCCCCGGTCGTGCGCGAAGAAATCGCCCGGCGGGTCGCTGCGCCAAATCCGCAGTAGGGCGGCGCTCTGGCGTGGAGCAGGCTGTTTAGCAAGGCGCAACTGATCGGTCACGCCCTGTTTTGTGCTAGACTGAACGCATGAACTGCTGCGAGGAGCGACGATGGGCGATCTCGAAATCACGATTAAACTGCCGGAAGACCTGATCCGCCGCGCGGAGGCAGCCGGCATCGACCTGGCATCGGCTGAGCCGGATATCATCGAGTTCATCGAACAGCGTGTTCACCGAAAGGAATCTGCCCGCCGATTCTTGGAGATTGCGGAGACACTGGCGGGCAGCCTGACACCCGACGAAATTGATGCTGAATTGGCGGCGGCTAAGGCGGAGCGTATTCAGCGCGATCAGGTGAATGAGGCGTGATCCGGGCCGTCCTGGACACGAATATCGTCATATCGGCACTGCTGTGGGGCGGTTTGCCAGAGCAGGTGTTTCGCGCCGCTCATGATGAGCGTTTTGTGGTTCTGTCCAGAGAGGCTGTAGCAGGCGAGCTTGAGGCCACTTTGTCGCGGCCAAAATTTTCGGAGCAGTTTATCCGCCGAAATCGTACTGTTGCCTCGGCAATGCGTGAATATCGTGCGCTGGCTGCGCTCGTCGAGCCTGTTGATGTTCCCCGTGATGCTGTCCGCGACCCTAAAGACCGCATGGTTTTAGGTTGCGCGGTCGGCGGTCGAGCAGATAGCATTGTGTCTGGCGATAAGGATTTGCTCGTCCTCGGCAGCTACAGCGGTAGCCCCATCCTGAGCGCTGACCAGTTCTTGCAGCAGTTATCGACCGGCTGAGTCTCCTGCGCAGACAGGTTTTCAGCGGCAGATTTAGCGACGTCCACCTGAGAAAGGCTACAGCGCCATGATGCAGCTTGTTCGCCGTTTGGCCCTGATTATCCTGTGTGCCGCCCTATCGGGCGCTGCGGTCGTGCTGGCGCAGGACGATGCTCCCGGACTGGCGCTGGCTGTCGAATATGATATCGGCTTCGATTGTCCGGTCGCGTCTGCGGCTCAACCCGATAGTGACGTTTTCTGGGTGCTGATGGATAACTGCCGCGATAAGGATTTTTCACTTCACGCCTATAGCCTGAAGACGGGTGAGCCGCTCGACCGCGCGCCGATTGCGCTCGACAACAGTGACGGCGGCCTATCCTATATGGACTCGTTCGCGCAGCCGATGGGCTTTACGCCTGAAGACAGGATCGAAATCTACAGCTTCACGACCGACACTTACAACCGCCGCACCACGCAGGTGGATATTGATTCTGGCGCGATCACGACCGATGCCGAGGCCGACCAGCGCGCCGATGCGCTCGTGCGGCAGGTCAGCGATTACCCGGAGCAGGCCATTTACAGCCCTGACCACGCTTTCGCTGCGACGGCTGGTGAGGCGAATCTGCATATTATTGACCTCGTTAACGAACGCATATTGTTCGAGGTCGAAGCGCAGTACGGGCTGGCGATCTTTTCGCCGGATTCGCAGCACGTCTACATCAGCGCCTTCGATGAGCCAGACAATATGGATAACAATAACGCCACTGTATTTGTCTACCGCCTGCCGGATGGCGAGCAGACCCGGTCTGTCCACCTTCCGACGGCATTTATCTACCCGAGTCCCGATGGCCGCTATTTCGCAGCGCAGATCGACGAGAGTCAGCTTGCCGTGGTCGATGCCGGGACCGGCGAGACAAGCGCGCTGCTGGAGATGTGGGAACCGGAAGGCAAGGCGCCCCGGTGTGAGAACGACGGACGCAGTCTGGCGGATGTCGATTTTATCCGCTCCGGGCGGCTGAGGCTGGTCGCGGTGCAGTGGCTGCCCGACAGCTCCGGTTTTTATACGCTCAATTCCTATGGCGGCGAAGCAGTCGGCGGTGGGCGGCTGTGTAACCTCAATCACAGTCGTCTGCGCCAGTATATAATTGAGACACCTTGATCTGACTTGTGAGAGGGTTGGCTGATGGCGCTGCCTGAAAACTTCATGACACCGGAAGCCTATCTGAAATTCGAGCGTGCCAGCGAGACGAAGCACGAATACTTCGGTGGTGAAGTCTTTGCGATGAGTGGCGCGAGTTCTAACCACAGCACTATATCAGGCAATGCCTTTGCCGCGCTGCATCTACAACTGAGAAGCCAATCCTGTCGTGTGTATCAAAATGATATGCGCGTGAGGACGCCCTCAATGCTTTATACTTATCCTGATATCAGTGTTGTTTGTGGTGAGCCACGATTCGATGACAAAGCCTTTGATACGCTAATCAATCCGACACTGATTATTGAGGTGCTTTCACCCTCAACCGAGCGCTATGATCGCGGCAGAAAATTTCAGCACTATCGCACGATTGAAACACTGCAAGAGTACGTTTTAATCGCGCAGGATAACCCCCGGATTGAACGATACTTGCGCCAACCGAATGATGAATGGTTGTTGACTGACATCCAGGGCCTTGATGCCGTACTGGAATTGCCATCAATTCAGTGTCGGCTTGTGTTTGCAGACACCTATGAGTTGATTCGATTTGAAGATTCGGAAATCTGACTACTCCATCACCGGCAGCTTGAGATAATCGTCGGGGACGAACAGCGAGCCTTGCGTCGTCCCCTGCGGAGCGATCTTACGCAGTCGGGTGTCGAGTTCCGCCGAGGCGATTTGCCCGGCGAAATAGTCCTGAAAGGCCGATGCGATCTGCCGCACTTCATCCGCCGATTCGTGGACGAATTCCAGCCGGTAATCGACGATGCCGCTCTGTCGCAGCGCGTCGAGGTGGCGGCTGGCGACCTGCGCTTCAGCGCCGAAGACGGTGTTGCGGCAGCCGACGTCGGCCATGACCGGATGCTCGCGGCCCTGTGTATCGCGCAGCGCCAACCGGTGGCTCTCGCACGGGTGGCCGCAGTCCAGATAGCTCGTTCCCTTCGACAGAAAGCGGCAGAAGACGCAGTGCTCGGTGTGGAACACCGGCAGATGGTGGTAGGCGATGACCTCAAAGCGGCTGCCGCCGATCTTTTGCGCCAGCGTGCTGATCTGGGCGGCGTTCAGGTCGTGCGTCGGCGTGATGCGGTCAATGCCGAGCTTGAAATAGGTGTCTGCCGTCAGTGGGTTGGCGACGTTCAGGCTGAAATCGCCGATCAGCGGGTGCTGATGACGAGCTTGCAGGGCTTCGAGCAGCCCGCCAGAGCGGACGACGATTTCACAGTCGAGCCGCAGCAGGAAATTAACGATCCGCTGTTCCTGCGGCTTGAGCACGCGCGGACTGGCAACGCGCGGGACGATCCCCGCCGCTCTGATCCGCTCGACGGCGGGACGCAGGCCATATAGTTCCAGATAGTCGAGGGTGATGCTGGCCGGATTCATCTCCAGCGCGGCGTCAAGCTGTTCCGGCGTGCGGACGAGCAGATGAAGCTGTGGCGCTGCTGGCGGCGACGGCTGGCTCTCGACCGCCGATAACGCCGTTTCCAGCGCGGCGATGCCGTCGTGTGTCGTCGCGTCGGGGATTCGCGCCTGCTGCGCGACAAGCTGCTCGACGGCGGATTGCCGCAGGCGGTTCAAGAGCGAGCCGGGAATGAACGGATTGCCGTCAATGTCGGCGGTCAGGCCATCGAGGCTGTACGCCGTGTTACCGAGTCGGCTCAACTGCTGACGCAGATAGTCGGCGCTGACGCTCCGGTTGTTGGCGTGACCGAGCGGCTCATCGGATTGAACCTGAGCGCGGATGTCGGGCTGCTTCGCCAGCGTCCAGACGAGTTCGAGCGGCTGACCTTCCTGAGCGATGACGTGGACGTTGACCGGCTGACGCGCGACCGGGGCGCTGGCGTGAGTGAATGGCTTCGCTGCCTTATCCACGTTGACGTCATGCGAGCGCCAGACCCAGTCTCCCGGCTGAATGCGGTCGAAGTCGATCTCGCGGTTGCCGAAGCGCAGTTCCAGCCGCCTGCCGACTGGCCTGATTTCGTACAGATGCCCGCCTTCTTCCCTGATCTCCGGGCTGCGCCAGTCGGCGGCGTCGAAGACGATACCATCTCCGGCCTTGAGCGGCGCGGTATCCTGCACGTCTGTAGGTTCGACAATAACGCGGTCGCTGTAGACCTGCGCCACGCGCCCGCACAGGACGCCGCGACTGCGCGGCGAGCGCCCCGATACCACCGCCTGATGGTTGGTTCCGCTGACAAAATATGGGCCGAGGCCGCGCGAATAGACCTGTTCCAGCGCGAGCTTTTCCTGCCGCGTGACCGGATCAGGGCGGTTCTCCCACGCGGCATCGACGGCGCGGCGGTAGGCGCTGGTGGTCAGCGCGACGTAGTTTTCGTCCTTGTAGCGGCCCTCGATCTTGAGTGTCGATACGCCGACGTCGAGAATTTCAGGGATTTGTTCGAGCGTGTACAGGTCGCCGGGAGAGAGCAGATAGCGGGCGTCGCCAAGCGGCTTGAGCACGTCGTCGACGATCAGCTCATAGGGCAGTCGGCACGCCTGCGCGCACTGGCCGCGATTGGCGCTCCGTCCCCCCCAGGCTTCCGACGAGAAGCACTGGCCGGAGTAGGAGACGCAGAGCGCGCCATGCACGAACATCTCTAATTCGCAGTCGGTCTGCTCACGGATGGCGGCGATTTGCTTGAGCGACAATTCGCGCGCCAGCACCACGCGGCTGACGCCGAAGCGCTGCGCCAGTGCCACGCCTTCTGCGCTGGTGATGCTCATCTGTGTGCTGCCGTGAATATTGACATCCGGCGCGATCTGGCGCGCAAGCTGCGCGATGCCGACATCCTGCACGATCAGCGAGTCGGCTCCAGCGGCGGCGATCTGCTCGATAGTCGTGACGGCTTCGCGCAGCTCATGATCGAAAATCAGGGTGTTAAAGGTGACGTAACCCTTGACGCCGCGCGTGTGCAGCGCGCGCATCACGTCCGGCAGCTCGGCCAGCGTGAAGCCGACTTTGGCGCGGGCGGAGAAGTGCTTGAGTCCGAAATAGACGGCGTCGGCCCCGGCCTCGATGGCGGCGTTAAGCTGCGGCCAGTACCCGGCGGGACTCATGATTTCAGGTTTGATAGGCATCGCAGATCGGACTTTGAACAGACTTACGAAGTCAAGGCATTATCGCACAGCCAGGCTTAAATCTCTAGAGAGGGCCACGGAGCGCGCGCCGGTATGGCAGGGCGCGCTCCGTGAGACGCTGGCTAGCTCAGGCGGATGATGCAGCCTTCGTTGCCGCGCAGACGAAAGGCGGACAGGTCGGCGGTTCCTTCACGATCCAGCGCGGTCGAAAGGACGACCTGACCGGAGCCATAGGCTGACAGGTCGAGCATCTGCGGCTCATCGACGAAGTTGAGCGCGACCAGCCAGCGCTCACCGTCGGCCTGGCGGACGAAGGCCATGCAGTTATCGCTGCCGTCGGCAACCGGCTGATACGCGCCGGAATGGAGCGCAGGAGTGGCGCGGCGCAGCGCCAGCAGTCGGCGCGTCAGCGTCAGCATCGAGCGCGGATCGTTGAACTCAGCCGCGACATTGGCGGTCGGGTAGTCGCTGGCGAGCGGCAGCCAGGGCTGCGCGTCGGCGCTGCTGAACCCGGCGTTGGCGCTGGCGTCCCACTGCATCGGCGTGCGCTCCGGGTCGCGCCCCAGCCCGATTCCGGCGAC